>JBCDGJ010000035.1:0-36035 GCA_038757945.1 Pseudomonadota bacterium | reverse complement strand
GCCACCGACGAGACCACCCAGCAGCCCGGCCCCGAAAGCAACGGGCGGTGCCGACCGGGTGGCGAATGGCAACGGCCGTACCGCCAGCGCCAGGCTGCCGAAAGCGATGAATGCGCCGAGCAGCGCTTTCAGGCCGTACACGGAATTTTCGGTCAGCGTATAGAGAAGCCACAGGCCCGGGCCGATAGCCAGCACCTGCCCGGTCACGATCGAGCGGCCGAGCGACAGGTCCACCTGCCGCCAGGCGCCGCGCAGAGCAACTCCGATATTGGCCAGCGACAACAGGCTGACGACGGCAGCCAGGGTCGCGATCGGATACCAGTCCAGCCCACCGGCCACGGCCATCATGATCATGCCCAGGGCAAAGCCGGTGACGCTCTGGATGTAGCTGGCAATCAGCGCCAGCAGCAGCAGCGGAATGAGGGCACTGAGCTCCATGGGCGCGCGAGTATACTGGCCGCGGACCGAGGGCACAGGAGCGGATGTGGAACTGGGACTGGGAAACAGAACGGCGCTGGTCACCGGGAGCCATCGGGGCACCGGCCAGATCATCGCCAAGCATCTGCTGGCCGAGGGCTGCCGCGTCCTCGTGCACGGTTTCACCGAGGAACAGGCCACGGCCGCCGTCGCAACGCTCGGCGCTGGCAGTCCCGTGCACTTCGATCCCACCTCGGCCGCCGTGGCCGCCGATCTTGCGCAGCTCACCGCTGCGTACACCATCGACATCCTGATCAACAACTACGGCAATGCCGATCAGGGCCGCTGGCAGCAGCTCGAGACCGCCGACTGGTATCGCGCCTATGAACACAACGCGCTCGCCAGCGTTCGCCTGATCGACGCGCTGCTGCCGGGTATGCGCGAACGCGGCTGGGGTCGGATCATTAATCTCGGCACCGTTGGCAGCACCCGGCCAAACGTTGCCCGCCCGCACTACTACGCCGCCAAAGGGGCGCTGGCCAACCTGACCCAGAGCCTGGCTCAAGCCGTGGCCGGCAGCGGGGTAACGGTCAACCTGGTCTCGCCGGGGCTGATCCGTACACCGGAGGTTGAGGCCGCGTCCATCGCCCGGGCGGAACGGCGCGGCGAGCCAACGGAGTGGGCGGCGGTCGAGGCAGAACTGGCGAAAGACATTCCGCTGGGCCGCATATCGACCCGCGAAGACATCGCGGACGCGGTGCTGTTCCTTGCCTCGGCGCGTGCGGGGGGTATCCACGGCCTGAACCTGCGCCTCGACGGCGGCCAGCTCGGGCTCGTGCAGTGAACGATCGGACAGTCGCGGGCAGCCCGCACTGGCGCCTCATCGGGGGCGCACTGATGCTGGTGAGTGTGCTCAGCTACCAGCCGGGGACGACGGGTGTGCTGCCGCAGCTGCTGCTGCCCCTCGCCATGGCCGTCGGCACCGCGCTCATCGTCCGTAACCTGCTGGCTATCCTGATCACCGCAGCGCTCCTGGCTTTCATCCAGACCCGCTGGGGCCAGCTGTTCAGCATCGGCGACAGCGGCTCGGACTGGATTGCCACCACGGCCTACCCGCTGCTCGCGATCGGTTGTACGCTCTGGGCAGCATACATTCTCCGGGCACGCTTTCGCGGCTACATGCAGGCAACCGCAGAAGCCCGCAATGCCCGCCGCGAGCAAGCGCAGAGGCCCGACGATGACTGAGCGACCGGACGCCATCGCCGGCCAGATCCTGACCCGCTTTGCCCTGTTCCGCGTTGAGTTTCTGCAGAGCACGGCCGCGGCCCGTACGCTGTATCAGGATGCCGACTGGCACGGCATTCAGCACCTCGGCAAGAAGCGCCTCGGTCAGTATCACGATCACCTGGGACTGATCGTCCGGCGGCTCAAGAACCTCGAGCTCGATTTTCCAACGGACGACGAGCGCGCCGCTTTCTGGCGCGCCACGCGGAGCGCCTACACCGAACTGCTCACGCCGCGCTACGACTGGGAACTCGCCGAAACCTACTACAACTCGGTCTATCGGCGCCTGAATCCGGGCCGTGCGCTACCACCCGATGAGCTGTACCTGACGAGCGCCTTTCCGGAACCGCCGCTCAGGCCGGAACGTAAACTGTGGACCCGCTACACGCCCAGCCAGGGCCTGGTCGACATGCTGCAGCGGATGCTCGCTAATCTGCCACTGTCGCTGCCCTGGCGCAGCTTCGATCAGGATCTGCGCAACATCCTCCGCTCGCTATCGGAGGAACGGCCGGAAATCGATACGGCCACAGAACTGCGGCTGGACGTGCTCAACGAGCTGTTCTTTCGCAACAAGGGTACCTACGTGGTGGGCAAGCTCAGCTACGGCGATCAGCACTGGCCGTTCGCGCTGCCGTTGCTGCAGGATGCCCTCGGTCGGCTGTATGTCGATACCCTGATCTGCGATGAAGACGAGCTGTCGATCATGTTCAGCTTCACGCGCGCCTACTTTCTCGTCGACACGTCTCACCCGGGCGCGCTCATCGACTTTCTGCACGAGCTGCTCCCGAACAAGCAGCGCTGGGAACTCTACAACGCCGTCGGTCTGAACAAACACGGCAAGACCGAGTTCTACCGCGGTTTCCTCCAGCACCTGGACAACTCAGACGACCCCTTCGTCATCGCACCGGGCATCAAAGGAATGGTGATGACGGTGTTTACGCTGCCGTCCTACAACACGGTCTTCAAGATCATCAAGGATCGCTTTGCGCCGCAGAAGAACATCACCCGCGAACAGGTCAAGGAAAAGTACCGCATCGTCAAGCATCACGACCGCGTCGGGCGCATGGCGGACACCCAGGAGTTCAACGACATCTCCTTTCCGCGGGAGCGCTTCGACCCGGAGCTGATCGAGGAGCTGCTTGCTACCGCCGCATCCGTCGTGGAAGTCACCGACACCCACGTCCACATCAAGCACCTCTACACCGAACGACTGATGACGCCGCTGAACCTCTACATCGCCGATTGCAGCGAAGAGGAGCTCTTGAGCGTGCTCGATGAATACGGCAACGCGATCGGCCAGCTCGCCGCCGCCAACATCTTCCCGGGCGACATGCTGCTGAAGAACTTCGGCGTCACGCGCCATGGACGGGTCGTGTTCTACGACTACGACGAGATCTCCTACCTCAACGAAATGAATTTCCGGCGGATCCCGGAGCCGCGGACGCCAGAGGAGGAGATGTCGGCCGATGTCTGGTACGCGGTAGCAACGAACGACGTGTTTCCCGAGGAGTTCCGCAGGTTCCTGTTCGGTCGGCTCCGGATCAAGCAGCTCTTCACCCGTCTGCACGGCGAGCTGTTCGAGGCCGACTACTGGAAGTCACTGCAGACCGCGCTCGACCGGGGCGAGATCAAAGACGTCTTTCCCTACCGGCGCAAAAAAAGGTTTCAGACCAGCGATGACGCCGCGCCGCTGCCCGACGACCATCACGCAGGAGCACAGGCATGACCCAGCCGCTACCTCGGAAACAGCTGATCTACTACGGCCTTACCGACATGCCGTTGATGATGGCCCTGTTTCCGGTGCTGGTGTTCATTCCCAAGTACTACGGCAGCGATATGGGCATCGACCTCAAGCTGGTCGCCAACCTGTTCCTGCTGGCACGTGTGCTCGATGTGTTCACGGATCCGATCATCGGCTACCTGAGCGACAAAACCCGCAGCCCCTTCGGCCGCCGCAAGCCCTGGATCGCGGCCGCAGCGCCGCTGCTGATGATCAGCTTCTACCAGCTGTTCCTGCCCCCGGAAGGCGCCGGTGCGACTTACCTGTTCAGCTGGCTGGTGCTGATGTACCTGGGCCTCACGATGATTCTCATCCCCTACTATGCCTGGGCCGCGGAGCTGTCGCCGGACTACCACGAGCGCTCGCGCATTACCGGCTGGCGCTCGTTCATGGGTACGGTCGGGCAGCTGCTCGCGCAGCTGCTGCCCGCCATCGCCGCACTGGCCTTCGCCTACAGCGGCACGGAGCAGGTGCTGAAGGTCGTTGCCGTAACCATGCTGATCCTCATGCCCGTGTGCGTCACTCTGACGCTGTGGAAGGTACCGGAGCCGCGCAACGACACGGAATCGGTCGTGCCGTTCTGGCAGGGCCTCAAGCTGATGGTCGATAACGGGCCGTTCCTGCGCCTGGTGATCGCTTTCATGATCAGCCAGACCGCGCTGGCCATGTCGACGCCGCTGTACATCTTCTTCATCTCCTTCGTGCTGCACGCGGAAGATAAGGCGATCTACATGCTGACGATCTTCTACCTGTCGAACCTGTCGGCCGTGCCGTTCTGGGTCTGGGTCTCGAGCCGCATCGGCAAACACCGGGCCTACGTCTACAGCTTTGCCACCATCGCGCTGGCACACCCGTTCTACCTGCTGCTCGGCGACGGGGATTTCTGGTGGATGGCGCCCATCACCGTTGCCACCGGCTTTGCCGCCGGGGCATTTCAGGCAGTGCCGAACTCCATGAAGGCAGACGTCATCGATCTGGATACGATCAAGAGTGGCGAGAATCGCGCCGCGCTGTTCTTTGCCACATGGTCACTCACAATGAAGATGGCTGCATCCCTCGGCAGCTGGATCGCACTGTTTGGCCTGTCGCTGTGGAGCTTCGATCCCAGCCCGACGGCAGTGAACTCGCCGGATCAGCTGTTCGGCCTGCGCTTTCTGTTCGCGCTCTTTCCCTCGTTCTTCTACCTGCTGGCGGGTGCTATCGCCTGGTCCTATCCGATCACCGAAGCACGGCACGCGGAAATGCGGCAGGAGCTTCTGACGACCCGGGCGGCGACCTCCTGAGCGGGCCCGCAGCCCCGGTCGATCCCGCGACGCTGCGTGCCCGGCTCGCGACCTGCACGACCTGGTGCTTCGACTTCGATGGCACGCTGGCCCCAAACCCGGATCTCAAGGAGCTGAAGCGCCGCGTGCGGGCACACGCGATCGCCGCCAGGGTGCCTGCTCAGGTCTTCGGCGAGGCCGCCATCGTTGAAATCGTCAGCGCCGCAGAACACTGGCTCAAGCAACACAGCGCGGCCCAGGCAGCGGCCTACCGAGCCGCCGCCGATGCGCTGATCGTCGATTTTGAGCTCGCCGCCGCCACCGATGCAGACCCGTTTGAAGCCTGCCGGCCGCTCCTCGCCGCCCTCCGGCGCGGCAACCGCCGCATCGCCATCGTGACCCGGAACTGCCGGGCGGCGGTACTGGAAGTGCTGCCGGAGGTCGACCGCCTGGTCGACGTGCTGTTGACGCGCGACGACGTGACGCGGTTGAAGCCGGATCCGGCCCATCTGCACGATGCGTTCCGTGCGGTAGGCGCAACCGCGAGGCAGGCCGTACTGGTTGGCGACGGCCAGATGGACATGCGTATGGGCCGCTCCGCCAACACCCTGTGCATCGGAGTGCTCAGCGGATCCAGCGGTCAGGGCGCGCTGTTCGACGCGGGCGCCGATTTTGTGCTGAACGACATCGCGGAGCTGCTGCCGCTCCAGTTACCCTCCCCGTGACCCGTACCCGGCGCGCACGCTGAGGGTGCGCCACCCGTGAACCGGCGAGAATCCGTCCATGTCCCGCGCCAGTCTTCGTCTGACAATCGTTGCCCGCTCGCGCAAGCTGCTACAGCTGACCCTGCTACTGACACTCATTAGCGTAGGAGCGGCAGCGCCAGCCTTCGCGCTCGCGGCCGGGGCACTGAACGAGGCGGACCGGGATTGCCTAGCCCTGGCGATGTACTGGGAAGCCAAGGCGGAAGGCGAGCGGGGCATGCTGGCCGTTGGGCATGTGGTGCTGAACCGGGTGCGCCACGAGCGGTTCCCGAACCGGGTGTGCGCGGTGGTCAAACAGGGCGGCGAACAGCCGCCGTGCCAGTTTTCCTGGTGGTGCGACGGCAATAGCGATCGTCCGAGGGAGCTGGACAACTGGCGCGCGGCGCGACGGCTGGCCGGCGAACTTGGGCGCGGCAAGCACCGGCGCGACCCCACCCGCGGGGCTCTGTTTTTTCATGCAAAGGGTATGAAGAATCCCTGGAAGATACCGCGCACACGCACCGTAACCCTCGGTGGACACGTTTTCTACAAGCTCTAGCCAGGTCGCTGACCTGACTGCCGCAGCACGGTGCAGCACTGCCGGGCAGCAACAGCGATCGGCAGCAACAGGTCCAGCAACGAGCGGCCGCACCGACGGCCTGCGGCTGGTGGCCGCAGACCGGTAGCCTGTTCAACCACCTTCCGTCTCTGCGGCGGCATTCATGTAGTCCCGATAGTAGGTCAGCTGGCCGCCGTAGGTACGGTACAGCCCGCAGCCCTGAATCTTGCCGCGCGGCGTGTCGGCAATCCATTGTGCCCAGACGACACCGTGCCCGTCCGGAGCGTCGGCGCCGCCGATTTCCTCGACGGTGAAGGACGTCTGCTGAGCACCCATCTCCTCCACCATTTTAGCCATGAAACCGCCGATGGCCTCGCGCCCCCGGAAGGTGCCGTAGATTGGATCTACCACCACCGCGTCCTCCGCAAACAGCGGCACCAGCTGGGTGTAGTCGCCGCTGTCCTGGATCTCCCAGAACCTGCGAATGGTCTCTTCTCCTGTCATCACGTCCTCCTTGGTTGTTCTTGGGATGCTCTGCGCACAGTGCCGCACTTAACTCCGCTCTGAGCGCCGCTCTTTGCGCCGCTCTTTGCGCCGGCACTGGAGCCAATGCCGTTGCCTGCGCTGGCCAGATCACCGGTCGCGAGTGAGAATAGCGCTCTGTAGTTGCAAAAGGACAGTCGCCGTGCTCCCTGACCTGACGTATCAACGCCGCACGTCTACCGTTGCCCGCAACGAGCTCACGCCGCTGCTCGAGGAGCTCATCCGCCAGCTCGAAGAGGAAGGCAGAGCCACGGAGCATGCCTGTTTCCGGCGCATCAAGCGCCGGCTGGAGTGCGCCCACGACGACACGGCGCTGGCGGCGTCGATCGTTGCCCTCTGCACGACCGCCGCGGTCGGCTTCGCCCGGTCGGAGGTGTCGAAATCACTCCTCGAGCGCATTGAGGAGAAAGCGGCACTGGTCAGCTCCCAGCTCGACCGCCCGCGGAGTCGGGTCCATTGACCGACCCGGTAAACCACGCCGACCTCGGTTTCATTCGCGTCGCAGCAGCCTGCCCGCGCCTGGCGCTCGGCAACCCGACCGCCAATGCCGCGATCATTGCCGAGGAACTTGCGCTATTGCGTGAGGAAGGGGTGCAGCTCGCCGTGTTCCCGGAGCTGTGCCTGACCGGCTACAGCTGTGAGGATCTGTTCTTCGCCGGCACACTGTACGAGCAGCTCGATGCCGCGCTCGATGAGCTCGCGCGCGCGACAACGGACATCACGGCCGTCGTCGGCGCACCGTGGCGGACCCGCGATGGCCGCACGGTCAACGCCGCTCTGGTGCTGCGCGACGGCCGGCTTCACGGCGTGGTGCCGAAGGCCGCGCACCCGAACTACGGCGAGTTCTACGAGCGGCGCTGGTTCACCGCCCTCGGCGATCACGAGGAGCCCGTCGAACATTCGCTCGGGTCCTGTCAGCTCGGCCATCGTCAGCTGTTCGAGCAGCACGGGATCATCTTTGGCGTGGAAATCTGCGAGGACCTCTGGGCCATTGACAATCCCGGCGCCGATCTGGCCATTGCCGGTGCGCTGATCACGGCCAATCTGTCGGCCAGCAACGAGCTGGTGGCGAAAGCCGAGTACCGCTCGGATCTGGTCCGC
Organism: Pseudomonadota bacterium; assembly: GCA_038757945.1. Taxonomy (GTDB): domain Bacteria; phylum Pseudomonadota; class Gammaproteobacteria; order Pseudomonadales; family Azotimanducaceae; genus CALHVX01. Next base: position 28,346 of record JBCDGJ010000035.1, on the reverse strand, counting down.
ATGACCAGTGCGCAGCGCCTGTGCGGCTACGTCTACGCGAGCGCCGGACTCTTCGAGTCGAGTAAGGACATCGTCTACGGCGGCCACTGCATGATTGCCGAGAACGGCCAGCTATTGCTGACCAGCGAGCGCTTCAGCCTCGAGAACACCCGGATCATCAGCGAAATCGATTGCAGCCGCCTGCGCCACGACCGGGCCCATAACAACACCTTTCAGAACGCGCCCCGCTCCGGTGCCTACGACCTGGTGCCAGTGACCGGCGCAGACAGCGCACCGCCTAAGCTCAATCACCTGCGCCGCCGCTACGGCCGGCACCCGTTTCTGCCGGCAACAAGCGCTGCCCAGGCGGACAAAGCCTCGGAGATTCTCGCCATTCAGTCCGCCGGACTGGCGCGACGCATGCTGTCGGCGCCGGTGGATAAGCTGATCATCGGAATCTCAGGTGGTCTCGATTCCACTCTGGCGCTGCTGGTCTGCCTGGAGTGCCAGCGGCGCCTCGATCGACCCACTGCGGACATCCACGCGCTGACCATGCCCGGACCCGGCACCACCAGCGCCACGCTCGAAACGGCACGCGCGCTGGCGGCTGCCGCAGGTGTCACGCTGACAGAGATTTCGATCGAGCCGGCGGTCACCCAGCACCTGCTCGATCTCTCCCACGACGGCGGCGCTGACACGGTGTTCGAAAACGCGCAGGCGCGGGAACGCACCCAGCTGCTGTTCAACTACGCCAACAAGGTGGGCGGGCTGGTCGTCGGCACCGGCGACCTGTCCGAGCTGGCGCTCGGCTGGTGCACGTTCAACGCTGATCAGATGGCGAACTACAACGTCAATGCCAGCGTGCCGAAAACGCTGGTGCGCTTCATCGTCGACTGGTACCGCCAGACCCAGGCCAGCGACGCGCTGGGGCCGCTGCTGGAGACCGTCATCGCAACCCCGATCACGCCGGAGCTGCTGCCGGTCGAAGACGATCAGACCGCGCAGCTGACCGAGGAGCTCGTGGGGCCCTACGAGCTGCATGATTTCTTCCTGTTTCACTGGCTGCGTTACGGCGCAACACCGGAGAAGATCCATACCCTTGCCGGCGCCGCGTTTGCCGGGGACTACGACGCGGCCACCATCAAGCGCTGGCTTAAGGTGTTCTTTCAACGGTTTTTTGCCAGCCAGTTCAAACGCACCACGCTGCCGCCGGGGCCCAAGGTCGGCAGCGTCAGCCTGTCGCCGCGCGGTGACTGGCGCCTGCCCGACGAGGTCGACAGCCGTACCATCATCGCTGCCGTCGACGCATTGCCGACCGGCTGAACTTCAGCTGCACCACGGAGTCAGAACCGCATGATCAAGCTGCATCTGCCGGCGCCCCTGTGCGCCCTGAAAACCTGCGCCCGGCGCTACCTTCGACTGCCGTTGCACACCGCCGCCCTGGTTTGTGCGCTCCTCGCACAGCCGGCACTCGCCTTCGAAGCACAGAACTACTGCGGCGAGGAAGGGGTCTGGATTCAGATCCTCGGCAGCGGCGGTCCGGAGCTGAACGACAACACCGCCAGCGCGAGCTATCTGGTCTGGCAGGACGGCAAAGCCCGGGTGCTGATCGATCCGGCACCCGGCTCCTCGCTGCTGTTCGATCTGGCCCAGGCGCGCTACGAAGATCTCGAGGCCGTGCTGATCAGCAACCTGAACGTGCACCACGTCGGCGATCTGCCGGCATTCATCAAGGGCGCGCAGTTTGCCGATCGCACGGAGCCGCTGCGGATCTTCGGTCCCGACGGCGAAGCTCCGTACCCCGGCACCACCCAGTTCATCGAGCGCCTGATCGGCCCGGACGGAGCCTTTGCCTATCTGGCGCCAAGCCTTGAAGTTAAAGCGATGGGCAAGCGGATCGTGCCGCAGGACATTCCCGCCAAGGGACGCCGGGTCTGGGCCCGCTTTGGTACGGAAACGCTGCAGATCGCCGCAGTACCGGTCAACCACGGCTCGGTCCCAGCCCTCGCATACCGCATCACCATGGGCGATCAGACGCTGGTCTTCAGCGGCAACTTCAACAACGAGAAAGATACGCTGGTCGCCTTTGCCGAGGGGGCGGATGCGCTCGTGCTGCATCACGCGATCCCGGAGTCCGCCCGCGGCGCCGCCCGCGAGCTGGACGTGCGCCCATCGCAGATCGGACGCATCGCGAGCCGCATTGACCCGAACTTCCTGATCCTGGGGCACCGGACGAATCGGACGCGCGGGGTCGAAAGCCTGACCCGCAACGCGATCGAGGAGACCTACCTGGGAGACGTGCTGTTCGGCAGCGATCTGGAATGCTGGGGCCTGTAAGCGCAGAATGCGGATCGAACGGCAGCAGGGCAGACAACCTGCGGTAGCCGGATCGCACACTGACATCGCACGCAGACATCACCAGCAGACAAAGGAGAACTCCATGGGTAAAGGCGACAGCCGAACCAGGCGCGGCAAGATCATCAAAGGCAGCTTTGGCAACAGCCGCCCTAAGGGCAAGAAGAAGCCAGCCAACGAAGAGAAGCGCTGAGCCCCGGGCATGCGCGCCGTCGCCGAGCTGGCCCGCGCGCTGCACGTGTTCTGGTTCGGGCAGCTCGAAGCCGACGGCACCGCCCCGCCGGAGCGCGCCAGACGCTGGTTCCAGCCGGACCCCACCTTCGATCAGGACTGCGATCGCTTCGGCGATGACCTGGCCGCGTTACCGGGCTCGATTGACCGCGCCTGGTTCGCCTCTCCCGAGCACCTGCTGGCCGGCATACTGCTGCGCGACCAGATTCCACGAAACCTGTATCGGGAAGATCCTCAGGCGTTCGGCTGGGATGCCGAGGCGCGCCAACTCTGTTTCTTTGCCATCGACCAGGGGGCTGATCGCGCCCTGGGGCTGGACGAGCGGGCCTTCTGCTACATGCCGCTCATGCACTCCGAGCGGCTCCGCGATCAGTACCTGGCGGTCGGCCTCTTCACCACGCTCCGGGATACCGCCGCTGCGCCGCTGCGGCAGCAGGCGGGCAACTACCTGCGCCACGCGCAGCAGCATCGGGACACGATCCTCGAATTTGGCCGCTTTCCCTACCGGAACCTCGCCCTGGGCCGCACCAGCACCGATGCCGAGCAGGCCTGGCTGAACCAGCGCGCCGGCTGAGCTGACATCGCCGGCGCGGCGCCCGGTTGCTCCGCAGAACCTGCCCCGCCAGCGACCGGACACCCCACCAGGCGCTGCAGCTGAACCGGTTTGTCCCGGGGTGACGGCCGCTATAGGCTCAAGGGATACGACCATTTCCCTGAGTACCGCATGCCGAACGCCATCGAGACCGATCCCACAACCGGACAAAAAACCTTTCACACCCGGGCTGCCCGGGCGACCGAGAAGATTGCCGGCCAGGGCTACTCGGTACAGCACGATGAGTCGCTGAAGGCGCTGCCCCCGCAGCCGGCTGGGGCGGTGTTCAACGCCGCGGAGCAGGCCCGCTACCGTGCGTTCAAGGAAGCCCGCCGCGGTGCGGCCGACTACATGCTCATGGAAGGCGAATTCGCAAAGTACCTGGAAGATGCCTACTCCACCGATCCGGTGCCCCGCGAGGCCCTCGCGGACGAGTGCGAAATCCTGGTCATCGGCGCCGGGTTCGCCGGGCTGCTGCTCTGGTACCGGCTCAAGCAGGCAGGCTTCACGGACGTCCGCTTCTGCGAGAAAGGCGGCGACGTTGGCGGCACCTGGTACTGGAACCGCTACCCGGGCATTGCCTGTGACGTCGAGGCCTACAGCTACCTGCCGCTGCTCGAAGAGATGGGCTACATCCCGACCATGAAGTTCGCCAGCGGTTTCGAGATTCTCGAATACTGCCAGAGCATTTCCGAGCGCTATGGCTTCTACGAGCACTGCCTGTTTCACACCACCGTGGAGCGCACCGACTGGGACGAAGCCACGAAACGCTGGACCGTGCGCACGGATCGCGGTGATGCCATGCGCGCCCGCATCGTGGTGCTCGCCAACGGCGTGCTGACGACGCCGAAGCTTGCGCGCATCAACGGCATGGACAAGTTCCAGGGAGAAGCATTCCATACCTCGCGCTGGAACTATCACGTCGACCTCAAGGGCAAACGGGTCGGCATCATCGGCACCGGCGCCACGGCCGTGCAGGCGATCCCGGAGCTGGCCAAAGTGGCCGGCACGCTGCACGTGTTCCAGCGCACGCCGTCGTCCGTTGATGTGCGCGACCAGCGTGAAACCACACCGGAAGAGATTGAGGAATGGCGTGATGATCCGGGCTGGGCGCGGGCCCGTCGAGCCCGCTTCGCGAAGATCAGCGCGGGGCGCACGGCCATTCGCGCAAACGACGACTACCTGTCCGGCAAGGTGCCCGACTTCAAGGAGCGCAAACAGCACGAGCGCAAGCTGACGCCGGAAGAGCTGGTGCAGAAGCAGCTCGATACGAACTTCCGGATCATGGAGCAGATTCGCGCCCGGGTAGACACCATCGTCGAAGATCCGAAAACCGCCGCAGCGCTCAAGCCTTACTACCCCTACGGGTGCAAGCGCCCGACCTTTCATGACGAGTTTCTGCCCACCTTCAATCTGCCGCACGTGATGCTGGTCGATACCGCGCCCATGGGCGTGCAGGAGATCAACGAGCAGGGCGTGGTGCACGACGGCGTCGAGTATCCCCTGGACGTGCTGATCTACGCGACCGGATTTCTCTGGATGGCCACCTCGACCTTCAACATGGTCACCGGCCGCAACGGCGAGACGCTGAAAGAAAAGTGGGATGGTCAGGGCACAAAAACCTTCCTCGGCATACAAAGCCACGCCTTCCCGAACCTGTTCATCATCTCCGGTCCGCAGGGCGGTGGCGGCAGCTTCAACTTCATCGATGCCATCGACGCCCACGTCGACTACACCCTCTGGCTGCTGGAAGAAATGCGCGAGCGTGGAGCAACGACCGTCGAAGTCTCAGCAGAGGCTGAGAACCGCTACGCGGAGCACTGCCGTCAGGCTGACGTGGCCACCCGTCCGCTGCGCGACTGCCTGTCTTACTACAACGGGCACGGCGACGCCGAACCAGGTTCCCTCGCCTACTACGGCGGTGGCCAGTGGTACCGCTTCAAACGCGACGCGCAGGAAACGCTCGAGCCCTACCGCTTCGAATAACCCTATGGCGTTGCTGCACGCTCGGCCAGCACCGACCACCGGTAGCGGGTCGGTGCTGAACGCGCTGATTTCCCGCTCTACCAGCCCCTAGCCGGTGTTGCGCATCCCCGCCGCGACCCCGGCAATGGTCACCATGATGGCCTGTACGACGTCATCGTCCGGGTTACTGCGCTGCCGCTTCAGCAGCTCCGCCTGCAGGTAGTTCAGGGGATCCGTGTAGATATTGCGCAGCTGAATCGACTGGCGCAGCCAACGCTCGCTGTCGAGGACCTGCGCCTTGCCAGTCAGCGTCAGCAGGCAGCGCAGATCAGCCGCCATCTGTGCGCGCAGATCCAGGCCGATGGGCTTCAGCGCGTCCTCGACCAGCAGGTCGTCGTAGTAAGCCGACAGTTCCGTATCCGCCTTGGCGAAGACCATTTCCAGCATCGACAGGCGGGTCGCAAAAAACGGCCAGTTCCGGGCCATCTGTTGCAGGGTCTCCTGTTCGCCGCGCGCCACGGCAGCCGCCAGCGCGCTGCCGGCACCCAGCCACGCCGGCAGCATCAGCCGGTTCTGCGACCAGGCGAAGATCCAGGGAATCGCCCGCAGGCTTTCGATTCCGCCATCCGCGCGACGCCGGGCCGGGCGTGACCCCAGGGGCAATACGCCGAGTTCCTGCTCCGGCGTTGCCTGCCGGAAGTAGCGAACGAAGTTCGGATCATCACGCACCAGGGCCCGGTAGCTTGCACAGGACTCCGCAGCGAGCACGTCCATCATCTCGCGCCAGGCCGGATCCGGAGCCGGCGGGGTGCTCAAGTTCGCTTCCAGAATCGCCCCGGCGTACAGCGCCAGGGTTTTGGTGGCAACGGCGGTGCCGCCAAGCTTGGCGCGGATCATCTCACCCTGCTCCGTGACCCGCAGCCCGTTGCGGAGGCTGCCGGGCGGCTGCGAGAGGAGCGCATCCCGGGCCGGCGCGCCACCGCGGCCGATGGTACCGCCCCGGCCATGGAACAGCGTCAGCTCCACCCCGTGCTCGCGGGCCACTGCCAGCAGGTTCTCCTGCGCCCGGTACTGGGCCCAGCCGGCGCTGAGCATGCCAGCATCCTTGGCGGAGTCGGAATAGCCGATCATGACCATCTGGGCGCCGCCAGCGTAGTCCCGGTACCACGGTTGGCTGAGCAGCGCGTCCGTTACCGGCCCGGCGTTCTCGAGATCGTTCAGCGTTTCGAAGAGCGGTGCGATCGGGATCCTGAAAGGACAGCCCTGTTCCTTCAGCAGCAGCAGAACGGCGAGCACGTCCGACGGCTGCCGAGCCATGGAGATCACGTAGGCACCGAGGGCCTCCGGCGGCTGCGAAGCCACCACTTTGCAGGTCGCAAGCACTTCGTTGGTATCCGCTTCGCCCTGCCAGCCGACCGGCAGCAGCGGCCGCCGGTTGCCGAGCTCTTCGAGCAGGAACGCCTGCCGCTGTTCCTCGCTCCACGTCTCGTAGTCACCGACTTCGAGCCAGCGCGTAATGTCGGCGACAGCCGCCGTATGCCGCGCACTGTCCTGCCGGATATCGAGCTGCAGCAGATGTACGCCGAAGCAGCGGACCCGCCGCAGCAGGTCGAGCAGCGGTCCGTCGGCGATCACGTTCATGCCGCAGTCGATCATGGAGTCGTAGCAGGCGATCAGCGGCTCGAGCAGCTGATCAGCACTGTGCAGAATGCCGGCGGCAGGCGGGTGCTCGCCATCGAGCCGCTCTTCCGCCCACGCCAGCGTCTCGCGGAGCATGGTTCGCAGCTCGCGCAGCACGGCCCGGTACGGTTCGTCCGCGCCACCGGTGCGTTCGCGCAGCGCTGCACTGGCGCGGGTCATGGAGAGTTCCTCAATCAGCCGGCCGACATCCTTGAGATAGAGATCCGCCGCTTTCCAGCGCGCCAGCAGCAGCACTTCTTCGGTTACCGCCGCAGTTACGTTTGGATTGCCGTCCCGATCGCCGCCCATCCACGACAGGAACCGGACCGGTGCCGCATCGAGCGGCAATCCGGCCAGCCCGAGATGCTTCAGGGCCAGATCGAGACGGCGCAGAAAGCGAGGCACGGCGCGCCATAAGGAATCCTCAACCACCGCAAAGCCCCAGCGCGCTTCGTCGACCGGCGTGGGTTTCTCGCGCCGGAAGTCAACGCCGTACCAGATCTGAGCGACCAGCTCCCGCAGCCGCAGCACGATGTGGGCGCGTTCCTGCTCGGAATGGCCGGTCAGCTCCAGCTGGGCAAGGCAGGCGGCAATCTCGCCGTGCTTGTGAATCAGGGTCCGTCGCGTGATTTCCGTTGGATGGGCCGTCAGCACCAGCTCGATATTCAGCTTCGAAACCGCGGTCTCGATCGCTGCGGCGTCGTGTCCCGACGACTGCAGCCCTGCCATGACCTGCTCCAGGGTCGTCGTCGCGGAGAACAGCTGGTCCATCTCCCGGGACACGGAGTGATACTCATCGGCAATGTTCGCCAGGTTCAGAAACTGGCTGAACGCCCGCGCGACCGGGACCAGCTGTTCCTCGTTCAGATCACGAAGTACCTCGAGCAATGCCGTGCGGGCACCCGGATCACCGTCGCGTGCGGCGCGAGACAGCTTGCGGATTGTTTCGATCAGATCCAGAAAGTCCTGCCCCTCTGCCGCGGCCACCGTGTCACCGAGCATGCGGCCGAGAAAGTTCACGTTGCTGCGCAGCGTCGAGTAGTCCGGAGTGCGGGCGGTTGTCATGAGCTTGGGTCCTTCAGGCCTGCGACAAGGGGGCTGAAACGACTATCGGCCATCGATTCGGCATTGTCGACTGCGGAGGCAGGACCCGCGTTTCCGCATCCAGATGGCCGCCCTTCGCGTACACTTGGGCTCTGCAAAGCGCTCCAGGAGTGTCGTCATGAGTCTGATCCGCAATATCCTTATCGGGATCGTGCTGCTTGCTGCCGTTCTGGCTGTGCTGGCGCCCATCGGTCCCCTGCCCGGCTTTTTCATTGGCGGCACCGAAGCCACGGTGCCGGAGCGCTGGCCGGACACCACGGAGCAGGATGAGATCCTGCTGCAGGTGCCGGGCACACCGCCGCGCGTGGTGACCATCTGGGTTGTGGACTACGAGGGAGTGCTGCACGTCGTTGGTGCGCCTGACAGCGGCTGGGTCACCCAGCTGGGCGAGGGCGGACCGGTCAAGATGCGCCTGGGTGACAACACCTACGCGCTGACAGCCGAACGCATCACAGACGGCTGGCAGGCGATTCTGGGCGCTTACATCGAGAAGTACGAGGCTGACTATCCGGACATCGTTGCCGAGTTCCCTCCGGTGGAGGAAGCCGAGGGCCAGTTTGCCCTGTTCCGCCTCGACCGCGGCTGAGCGGCGCCAGGACGATCCGGATGAGCTCGGACGTCAAACGGCTGCTGAAAAAGAACCAGCAGCTCAATCAGCTGGACAACGTCAAGGTCGTAAGCCACGTACAGCGCGAGCGCGAGGGCTGGATCGTCAACACGTTGATGCTCGAAAACTACGAGGTGCCCTTCCGCTACAGCCGGAAGCAGCAGTACCGGAACCTCGAAGGCGCTCGCGTCAACCTCACCTACTACCCCCAGACCGAACAGGTAGCCGGAATGGACTTTGAAGTCATGAAGGTGGTGCGCATACGGCGCAGCTGACCACCGCTCGGCCCTCAGGATGCCCGGCGCAGCGCTACCGCCTCGGCAAATGCCTGCTCAAACTGCTGCGGCTGCTTGTAACGTTTGATGGCCCGAAAGAAAGGTCCCGCCTCGGCATAGTGCATCTGCAGGTAGAACAGCCACTGCTTGACCCGGTTGCCCAGAAACCGCGGCGGATAAACGTCTCGCGTAGCGCAGTAGAACCGGTACAGCAGCGGCAGCACGTCGACCCACTGCAGGGGTGCGTAATCCCGGCCGTCGGCGGCTGCCCTGATCCTGAGCGCCAGATCCGGGCAGGCCACCAAGCCCCGGCCCAGCATGAAGTCCCTGCACCCGCTTTCCCGCCTGCAGCGTTGCCAGTCGGCGACGGTCCAGATCTCACCATTAGCGACGACCGGAATGGTGATGGCTGCAACGATATCGGCAAGGCAGTGCCAGTAGGCCGGTGGCCGATAGCCATCAACCCGCGAGCGCGCATGGACACACAGCTCACTTGCGCCGGCCTCGGCGATCGCCAGCGCGTTTTCCAGGTAGCGGCTGCGATCCTCGAATCCGAGGCGGATCTTTGCCGTCACCGGAACCTGCACCGGAACGGCGTCTCGCACAGCACGCACAATTCTGCCAACAAGCTCGGGTTCTTTCAGGAGTACTGCCCCACCGCGACTGTTGTTGACGGTCCTGGCCGGGCACCCGAAATTCAGATCGATCGCCGCCGCACCCAGCCTCGCTGCCCTCCGGGCACTTTCGGCCAGCGTTTCCGGATTGCTGCCGAGCAGCTGCAGGCGCACAGGCGTGCCGCTGGGTGTCTGGCTGATGGAAGTCTGCTGCCGGGGCACCGCGGGCAGCTCCGGGCACTCACGACGCAGAATCTTCTCCACCAGCGGCAGGTCGTTGACGCGCACAAACTCTGTCACGCAGGCGTCCACCCCACCAACGGCGGTGAGCAGATCGCGAAGGTGATGATCAGTCACACCTTCCATCGGAGCCAGCAACAAGCGCATGAATTGAGTATACCGGCTGATCGTACGGCCTGAAGCTACAGGGGAAGGCGCAAAGACCACACAACCGCTGATCGTGTGCCGCACGACCAGCCAATCAGAGCCAGTCAGCCGCTACGGGATTCGCTAACCAACCGGCTCCAACCACCCCAGGGGATGGTGCGCCCCTACCCGCCCAGAGCCCCCATCCGATCGCTGGCAAGCTACTCCGAGTTATCCAGTACCGCGCTACTGATGTAGCAGGACTCGATGTTCCGAAACTCGCTCGCATAGCGTGCATAGCGCGCGAAGTCGGCAGACTTCATGAAGGCTTCGACCCCATTGAGCAACGTCGCCATATCCTTCGACTGAAAGCTGACCCAATGGGTCCCGGGCGTATCCCCCATCGCAAGAATCTCGCCCATCAGAATGTTGCCCGGGAATGCAGCTGCTGCTTTCGACTCGAAGATGGCGTTGATCGCCGTATTGAATCGGGTTCTATCGGTAACGGTCATCCCGTACAGCATGTTGGCCGTACCGGCTCCGCCGAGCCCCTCTGCGTTGATTTTCATCTTCGTCATGGTGAAGACGTTTTCTGCCTCGAGCGTCATCGCTTTGCTCATCGCCGCAACGAACTCTTTGGCATCGTTGGAACCGCTCGCCGTTTGCATATCAGCTGCCATGGCCGCCGCCGACTCATAGAAGACGGATACCGTGTGGCTTGCGGCTTCCCGGCCGTTGGCAACGACCGCCGATAACGTAGCGTTGCCAGTGAGCTTCTTGCCGGTTGCAGAGCCCCAGTACTTCTGCATTGCGGCTACAACCGCGCCCGGGTCAGAGACCTCCATTGCAAAGTAGCGCCCATAGACGGTTGGTTGTGCGTGACTGTCCGCCAGCGCGGTTCCAGAGAACATCGCAGCCAGACACCAGAGAAACGCCTTCTTCTTCATCGTTTTCGCCCTCTCTCATTAAGCAGACTTACAGCAACGTAGCTTCCTCCCCCTCGCACATACGCGCTGCAACAGCGCTGTACGAATGGAACGCAATCGCTCGATTCCGACTGCATACATCCAGAGTTGGGCGATGCGCATCCAGCCTAACAAACGGGTTCGTCCAACGCATGGCCGATGCAGACGCTCCTACTCGGATCTACGAGCAGAAGCTCGACAAGCTCCACAGGCGATACGTTTTATTAGATTTCTTGTTGCTATTGACGGCTCTTCTTAGTTCCAAGAGCTATGAAACGTTATAACAGGATCGACGACGCAGCTGCTGCTGAAGACATAGAACAGCGGGTGCTTCATCGATAGTCAACAAGCGATCAAACGAAGTCGATGCGGTAGTTTCGCCAGCGCGATTTGACGACACCTGATCGAAGTTGAAAGGGTCGCAGATCAAAAGTGAGCAGCGTCTTGTCAGCCAGAACCTTGACGTCAACCAGCACCCTGTTGTGTTTGCGTCGAGAAGGCGTAGTGTCAGAGCTGTGTCCGACCACGTTCGAGCGAACAGTTCGAAGCGTAGGCCGGCCGCAACTCCATTGCAGATTGAGCGTTGAGGTGCCGGTGTAGTAACTGACCAATAAGAAAAGGAAGGTGTTTCATGAAAGATCTCAGGTTTCGACTGCTGGGCGCCTGCGCGGTGCTGCTGCTGGCTACTCCGGCATTCTCCGATCATCATGCCGCTGGCCCCCTGGGCTATGGACTCACCATAGGCTTCGACGTCTCTGATCCTGCTGCGTTCGTCAGCGCCATCGATAAGCGCCGTGCTTCCGAGCTTGGAACGTCCGTTCCCGTTGGCGTCTCCCTGAACCAGGTCCTCAATGCCGGAGACATGTCCGCGACGCATACCGTCGGGGTGTTCTACAGCAGCGCTGCGGACATGGATGCGGCAGCAGCCGTTGCTCGGGGCAGCAAAGAACTCGCTGAGTTTCAGGACGCGATCCGGCCCATCTCTGACGGCACGTTCCGCAACATGTGGTCACTGGAGAAGATGCACGCCAAGGAAGGCGCGGTTACGTCGGAATCGCCCGTATCACTGGTCTACAGCCTTGTCGTCACCAACCCCGCCGTATTCATGCCGGCGCTGGAAGCCGCCTGGAACTCGGAGGCCATGAAAGCGTTTCCGGGCAATGTATTTTTCATTGCTTCCTTTGCCAACGGCGATTCCGAAGCCGCTCATTACGTGAGCTTTCAAGCCAACGACATGGCGACCTTGACCGCAGGCATGCGGGAGATGATGGCGTCGCCAGCGATGGCGGCCTATCGGAGCGCGGTTGCGTCTGCGCGAACCATTGAGGCAGAGGCCGTCAGCCGGCGCGTCAAGTCCTGGCCGATGCCGTCACCGTAGCCGGTTCGGGAACAGGGGTTTTGCAGGCAGCGCGGGCGCGGCGCGCTCGTGCTGCGGCAGGTATGCCCGTTCGGATCCGCCAACCGCCGAGCGACCGACGGCGCGGAACGCACTGGGTAGCTTGACCTGCCATTGCGGGTCCGATTACATCCGCAGACCTTTTTGCCCACTGCAACGGTTCCGGACGCCTTGAAACGACTTTTGCTTCTTCTCGGCGGCACCCTGCTGCTGGTCACCCTTTGGATTCTCACCCCGGTCTATCAGTTTTATGCGCACCGGGGGAGCACCCCCATGCCACCCTGGGGCTGGTTGACGCTCGACGACACGGCGCCTGAAGTCCAGGAGACCTTCGACTCACGCTATTCGGCCGCGGGCAGTCGTGCGCTGCGATTGATGGCCGAGCATCGAGCGGCCAGCAGTCTTCCCGCTCTGTCGGCTGCTGTCGCCATCGGCAGCGAAACGGTTTGGGCCGGCGCTGTCGGTTTCAGCGACATCGCCGCCAGAACGCCCGCCACGCCGGAGACCCTGTTTCGAATCGGCAGCACCTCGAAGGCATTGACCGCCACCGCACTGGCAAGGCTCGTCGAAGGTGGTGCAATAGAGCTGGATACTCCGCTGTCGTCGTACCTTGAAAAGGTGCCGAATCAGTCCTGGTCAGCGATTACAGCCCGGCAACTGGCATCGCACTCGGCTGGCCTGCCCCACTACGGCGAGAACCAAGATCGGATCGGTCTCTACCGCAGCATTTCCCTGGATCGACACTACGACGATGTCCGCGACGCGACGTCACTCTTTGACGACAGTGCGCTGCTGTTCAGCCCAGGCACGGACTTCCACTACTCTTCACTGGGCACCGTCCTCCTCGGCGCGGCGATGAGCCATGTTTCCGGGCTACCCTATCGAGACCTTATGGCGCGAGAGGTCTTCGAGCCGGCAGGTATGGCCAGCACGTTCGCCGACGGCGATCGCGACCCGCGTGAAGTCGGGCTGGCCAGGTTCTACTTTACCGACGGCGAGCGATTCCGGCCCTGGCGCAAGGTTGATTTGAGCCATCGTCTGCCGGGCGGAGGATTCATCTCGTCTCCAAAGGACCTGGTCCAGCTGGGGACGATGTATTTTGACGCCGGCTACCTGTCGGCGGAAACACGAGCGCGCTTCTGGCAGCCCCAGCAACTCTCCGATGGCTCGGTCAACGAACAGAACTATGCGCTCGGCTGGCGCTGGCGGGAGTGGGATATTGAGGGTGTGGGCCTCGTTCGGGCTGCCAGTCACGGTGGCGTTTCGAGGGGCTCTCAGTGCTGGTTGCTGCTCTACCCCGATTACCTCATGTCCATGGCGTTCTGCACCAACGTGAAGACCGAGGAGTTCGACACCTTCGGGCGGTTCTACGAACCCTTCTTTAAGAGCTTTGTCGCACCTTAAGCTGGGGATGTACGCACCACAGGACGTCCATCCTGGGCCAAGACCGTCACCGGTTTCCGACGACAGCCATCCATCGTCAAACTTCACGGGACACCACCCAAACCCTTCACTGTCGGCCAACTGTCGGGGTCAAGCCGTACCGGACAGTGGCAATCTGCTGCCACTCTTCACTGAAACAGGCCTTGGCTGAACATGATCCTCAAGCATCTACGCATCAGCAGACACCTGTCGCAGGAGCAGCTGGCCGTAATGTCCGGTCTCAACGTCCGCACAATTCAACGCATTGAAAGCGGTAAGAACGCCAGCGTCGAATCACTGAAGAGTCTCGCGGCTGCCCTTGAGGTCGACATTGAGACCTTGAAGCAAGAGGAGTTCGTCATCAGCCGAAGTTCCGACAACTGGCAGGCACTGCCGCTGTGGTTGAAGTGCTGGTTTTACTTCAACCTGATCTTCGGCGCCCGGACGCCTCGCGGTGTAGTGACGAGGCTGCACTGGATATGCCACCTCACAGGCTTCGGATTCTGTGCGTTCGGGTGGTTCAGCGAGCCCGCGCTGGCAGGAGGACTGATCATGCTTGCGTGTGCGCATCTCTTTGCACTGCTTACCTGGCAGGGCGATCGGTATGGCATCTGGTTCGACCCTGCATAGGAGTACCCATCACAGCAACCCGATACAGGCTGAGCGATTAGATTTCAGCAGTACCAGACGATCCGGCTCGTGACCCCGAATGACCCCTGTCTCGGACCCCTCAGCTCAGCTTAATGATCGCGGCGGTCCTGCGACCACACCAGCACAGAATCCTGTCTCTCGTCCACCGGTGTGCGGAACGAAAGACCTCAGGCAGGGAGCGCTCCGCAGTCGTCAGCTGCATCACTTCTTCACCGGACACGAACGATTCAAAGTAGACCTCAATCTCCGCCGTACTACCGGGAATCTATTCTTTAAATTCCCGCGCGCATGCTGCTCCCGGTCGCCCTAAGGAGATTTCGAATTCGTTGCCAGAAGACTGCTGCGCCATGTTGATCCCGCCGGGCGCGTCAGTTCACGGAGTGTCGTCCAGAGAAGGTCAGCATCCCCGGGAGCGACGGCGGAATGGATACGTGCTTACCGAGGCTGCGCTTCGGGTCGCTGTGTGGTGGACGGAGAAGCTCTTCCGGTGGAATCAGAAAGCTACTTGTGCCTCATCGCTGGCCCGACGGTTTATGCTGGTACGGATACCACAACCGCCGAAAGGGACCCGCATGCCGAACCTGAGAAACGCCAGAGCATCGTTCGCGGCCGCGCTGTCTACCCTCGTGCTGCTCGCTACCGCAGCGATCGCTGAGGAGCCACCGCAGGTTCGCGTGCTCGGCGAACAGGACCTGATCGATCTGTTGGTGGGATCCTGCATCCAGTCAACGCGCAACTGCGATCCGAGCGACTCGATCGCGGAGGTTCGCGCGGCGCTCGGTGCCGGCAAGCAGTTCAAGCTGATGTCGGCTGAGAACTTTCCAAGCGACGGTATGGTGGTTGCGGTCCAGGGGATCGGCGGCGGCGGCGCCTGGGAGCACGTGATCGAACGCACCAAGGAACAGGGCCTTTCGGAAATTGAAAATCCCAGGCGTCACGTCGTTGGCCTGCTCGCGGACTACATGGGCAGAGACTTCACCGCGCTGGTCAGATCCGAGGCGGCGGGTGCTACGGCCTCGGCCCTCCTGCTGGCAGCGGAACTCGAGATTCCCACCCTGGACGGCGGTATCACCGGCCGGGCCGTACCTGAGGTGCAGCAATCCATCCCCTGGATCAACGGTATCGCCTCGATTCCGACCGCGATCGTTACGCCCTGGGGCGACGAGATCATCATCCGGCGCGCCGTCGATGAGTATCGCGTTGAGGACATCAGCCGGGCCATCGCCGTTGCCAGCGGCGGTAGCGCGGTCATCACCATGGCTCCGATGTCAGGCGCACAGCTCACAAAGGGCGTGATCCCCGGGAACCTGTCTGAGGCGATGCTCTACGGCAGGACCGTCCGCGAGGCGCGCGAGGCAGGTGCAGATCCGATTGCTGCCTTGCTCGAAGCCACCTCCGGCTACCTGCTGTTTCAGGGCGTCGTGACCCGCTCCGATGACCGCGGAGACCGCGGCTTCAACTGGGTTGAAGCAGAGCTCCGCGGCGTTGCGGGGTTTGAAGGTCAGCGCTACCGCATCTTCGTCAAAAACGAGAACATCGTCGGTTGGTTGAACGGCAAGGTCGACGCCGTCTCCCCGGATTACATCTACAACCTGGTTCCAGACACGGGGGAGTCTGCGGTCGGCGTAGGGATCGGCGGTTACACCGTGGGTGAGGAAATAGCGATCGTTGGCGTCCCCGCGGCACCCCAGTGGCGCAGCAGAAAAGGCGTAGAGCTGATCGGTCCCCGGCACTTCGGTTTTGACTTCGACTACGTTCCGCTCGAGGACCTGCAGGCGATTCGTCGACGCGACGACTCCTGAATGCGAAGCTGGCGCCACCGTACGCTGAACGCCCGGGTGTCTGCCGCTCCGGATACTGCGTGTTGGTACGTCAAGCGAGCTGGAATCGTTGCCTCATGACCACCCGAGACAAAACCCGCTGGCGGCAGCTGCTCGACCCGGCGCGCTATCGCGTGCTGTTCGAAGAGGCCACGGAACCGCCGGGCTCCAGCGACCTCAACCAGGAACATCGCGCCGGTACGTTCGTTTGCGCAGCCTGCCATCAGCCCCTGTTCTTAAGCCAGCACAAGTTCGAAAGCGGCACCGGCTGGCCGAGCTTCACGCAGCCGATCGAAGGCAGCATGGGCACGAAGCGGGATTTCAAGATGATCCTGCCCCGCACCGAGTACCACTGCTCGCGCTGCGACGGGCACCAGGGCCATGTCTTCAGGGACGGACCGGCACCCCGAGGCGAGCGCTGGTGTAACAATGGGCTTGCCTTGCAGTTCGTTCCAGAAGGGGAGCTGCTGCCGGAGCTGCGTTAGAACAGCGCAGTTCCTGACCCTTTCAACGTGATCGCCTACTCGGTCTGTGCATCGAACAGATAGTCCACGGCCAGCGACGCCATCGCCCGCACGCCGGGTTTCAGCGCGCCTTCATCCACGTAGAACAGCGGTGAGTGATTCGGAATGGCCTGCTCCTGGGGCACATCGGCCGGGCGAGCGCCGATGAAGAAGAACAGCCCGGGCACATGCTGCTGATACTCCGCAAAGTCTTCGGCACCGGTAATGCGTACGCTCTGCGCGACGTTGTTCAGCCCGTAGACGCGCGCGAGCGAGGGCGCCATTTGCATCGTCAGCATCGGATCGTTGAAGGTAACAGGCGTACCCACGTCGATTTCGACCTTGACCGTCGCCCCCATCGCCGCAGCGGTGGACTCCGCAATACGACGAACCTGCGCATTGATGCGCTCCTTGGCCGCCGGATCAAAGGAGCGGATGGTCCCGGTCAGCTCAGCTTTGTCGGGGATGATGTTGTTGCGCACCCCGGCTCGAAAGGTCCCTACGGTGACCACCGCCGGGGCCGAGGTGATGTCGACCTGACGGCTGACGATAGTCTGCAGCGCATTGACGATCTGCGCCCCCACAACGATGGGATCAACGCCTCCCCAGGGCACGGCACCGTGAGTCTGGCGGCCCTGGATCTCGATGTCGAAGCGCTGCGCGCTGGCCATGGATCCGCGCGGCCGGTACGCCACCCGGCCAACCGCCTCGGCCTGCGAGATGTGTAGCCCGAAGATGGCGTCGACCGCGGGCTTCTGCAACACGCCTTCTTCCACCATCATGCGCGCGCCGCCGTTCTCGCCCTTCGGCGGACCTTCTTCGGCCGGCTGAAAGATGAACTTGATCGTGCCGGGCAGCTCGTCGCGGACCCCCGCCAGAATTTGAGCTGCGCCCATCAGAATCGCGACATGGTTGTCGTGCCCGCAGGCATGCATGACACCAACGGTCCTACCTTCGTACTCCCCCCTGACCTTGGAGGCGTAGGGAAGGCCTGTCCGTTCGACGACCGGCAGCGCATCCATGTCGGCACGCAGCGCAACCACCGGCCCCGGTTTCCCGCCTTTGAGCAGGCCGACAACACCTGTATGGGCAACGCCGGTCGTCACCCCGAGGCCCAGGGCCGTCAGATGGTCCGCCACCAGTTTGCTGGTGCGGAACTCGCGATTGGACAGCTCCGGATTGGCGTGCAGGTCGCGCCGCCAGGCGATGACCTGCTGCTCAAGCGTTTCGGCCTGGTCATCAATGATCACCCGCAGCGCCTCACGACCGGCGTCGGCTGCATCGCCAGGCGACGCCGCGAGCGCACCGCCGGCGAGCAGCAGCAGCACGCAGCACGCCGAATGCCAACGCGATCGCACTACCGCGCCGCGTGCTTCTGCTGCACTCATTTTCCGGGGCCTCCTCCGTAACTGGAACGGCCGGCCCATCACTGCGCTGGCGGCAGCTCGTACTCGAGCGCTTCGTCGAGCCGGAACCGGATGGTGCTGATCACCGCAGGCACCGCAACCGGCGTACCGTCCTTGAGCTGCGGTCGATAGCGGAACTGCCGGATAGCGGTCAGCGCAGCCTCATCAAACACCCCCGGCGGCGCGGCACGCACGACCTCCGGGTCGGCCACGGTGCCCGTTTCCGTCACCCGGTAGCGCACCTCGACGTCACCCTCGACGCCAGCAGCCCGAGCCTCGGCGGGATACACGGGACCAGCACCGGACACGAGCTGCAGCGGGCGGTTGGAAGCGCCGACACAGCCCGTCAGCAGCGCCAGCCCCAACAGGCTGGTGATCCAGAAAACACGGCGGGTGAAACGACGATCGGACGCGGTAACGGGAGGCAGAGTCATGGCGCCATGGTACCCTCGCGCGCAGTCAAAACCAGCGCCGCGGCGCAGAGAGTGCGGGCAATCCATCACCACGCCGCGCTCAGCAAGGGCCGCCTGCACAGGACCGCTAACCGCTCATGACCGAAGACAATCAGAACGCCACACCGCCAGCGGATCCCGCCACCGAAGGGCAGCCGGAGGAACCGGCAAACCTCTCCCTGTGGCAGCTCATCGGCAGCGCCATCGCTGCCGCTGTTGGCGTCCAGTCCTCGGCCAACCGCAAACGCGACTTCAGCCGCGGCAAAGCGGGCCAGTTCATCGTCATCGGAGTGATCGGCACAGCGCTGTTCGTGCTGGCGATGTACCTGCTCGTTCGGCTGGTTCTGTCCCAGGTACCCGCCTAGCGTCCTGTCCCAGCAGTTCGTTGCGCTAAGACGCGCCCTGCGGGTGCGCAAGGACATCAGCTACCGAGCAGCGCATCCAGCTCCCGGGCCATCAGCGGCCGCGCATCAATAAGCTGCGTCAGGCGCGAGTAACGTTCTTCGGCCCGCTCGAGGTTGTCCCCTCGTGCCGCAACCTTGAAGTGGCGGTCGCCCTGCAGATGGTCCGTCAGGTAGCGCAGGACCAGCAGGAACGCGACGTACATGGGTGCGTCCAGCACCGCATCGCGATCCAGCTCGGCTCGCCGTTGGCGTTCGCTGACCCCGGCCGGCGCCGTCAGAAAACCCTTCAGCAGCGCCTGGTAACGGCGTTGGCAGAACCCTTCGTCGGACCAGACCGCCGACCGCACCAGGTCGCCCAGATCCCACCAGCGGTTGCCCCACATCACCGTGTCGAGATCGAGCACGGCTGCGGGCTCCAGCGTTTCCGGCAGGAACAGGATGTTGTCCGGTTTGCAGTCGCCGTGGATGTAGCCATCCGTCGCGGTCAGGTGCAGCCACTGACTGCGGTAGCGGTCCACGCGGTCCTGCCAGGGAGACGGGGCATCTCGGGCGATGTCCAGAAACCCATCCAGCGTCAGGTCGAACTGATAGAGGAACGGGATGTTCGGTTTCAGCCGAGGTCCCGCGAGCGATTCCAGGGCGCTCTGCGTCCCGGCGAAAGCTGCTGCCGCGGCCTCCAGCCGGGCGACGCGCAGCGGCGGTTGGGCCCGCTGCAACGGTTCGCCCTCAACGAACTCGAGCAGGCGCCACAGTCCCGAGGCGGTCCAGACCGCGTAGTCGCCACCCTGCGCCGGCACCCACGCCGGTACCAGTGGACAGTCCTGCGTCTGCAGATGCGTCACCACGCGCAGGCTCTGTTCGATCAGCTGCCCGGTCGCTTTGAACAGCTCGGTGTTGATGCGCTGCAGCACGAAGCGGCGCGCCATGCTGTGCGGCACCGGACGCTCCACCGTCACCAGAAAGCTGTCGTTGACGCGCCCGCCACCCAGCGGCTCGCAGTGCTCGGGTCGCGCCCAGTGCTCTGCGAACACCTCGCTCGCGGTCGGGCACAGCTCGCTCTCAGAGGTCCGAACCGTCATCCCCGCTGCTGCTCCTGATCCTGTTGCTGAACCGGTGATGAGCCAGCTTCCGGCTCCCGGTCCCGCAGCAAATCGTACAAAGCATGGGCAGGCGCGAGCTGAATGTCATCGGTCGCCACCAGCAGGCCGTCGAGCTCCCACGCCTGGACCGGCTCGCCGTCGTTGACCTCGCGCTCCAGCAGCCGCAGCAACCCGGCGAGCTTCTCCGCATGGGCGGCGAGCACAGGCGGCGGCTCATCGCTCAGCAGATCGCGCCACTGGCTCAGCAAATACCGCAGCCCGGTGCTGCTCAGATCGTCCGCGAGCAACGGCTCGAACTGCTGCCGCGTGGCGAGGCTTTCCGGCGGCAGCAGGTCGACAAGAGCATCGAGCGCCGTGGACACCTGATAGGGTCTGGCCTGCGGCATCTCGGTGCCCGAGATTCGCGCCGCCAGCGCGGCCTCGCCGAGCAGCCGGCCGTACCACTTTACCGGTTCCAGCCAAGCCAGCAGCCGCTGCCAGTGCAGGTTGATACCCAGCCCCTCGGCCCGCCGTCGCAGCGTGGCTTCCAGCGCCACCAGCCCCGTGTCCTCAAGATAGGTATGCGTCAGCAGCAGACGTTCGGCCAGCGTCGCGGTGACCCGCTCCGCGGGCGGCGTCCACCAGAGCTCCGCCACCGCCGGCAACCGCGACCAGAGCCGCTGATCGAGGGCGGGCGCGTCCACCAGCTCGCCCCAGAGACAGGCCTGCCCGCCGAGCACCAGCCGCTCGGCCGCGCCCGGCAACGCCGGCTCAACCTGGCCCGCGCGCCACTGGTGCGTCCAGCGCATGCCGTCCGCCACGTTGGCAAACGCGGATGCGGTGAGCAGTTCGTCCTCGAGCTCAAGCAGTTGTTTTTGCGGCGCGGTGGGATCGTAGCGATAGTGCCAGCGCGCCGGATAGTTCAGGTCGAGATAAGCACCGGCCGTGACCACGCAGCGATGACCCTGTGCCAGTACCCGATCGCGCAGCGTCGCTCCACGCCAGCACATGAAGATCAGTGCTTCGCCAAAGGGCGCGAGGCGCTCGTGCAACGCTTCGTCCCAGAGCACGGGCGTGCGGCCGCGATCGAGCACCATGCGCACCAGCCGTTCGGTGAACCAGGCCTGCAGATCGCGCTGGTTATCAAGCTGCGACCGCGCCATGAACTGAGCAATAGCTTCCGACCCGGACCAGGCTTCGGGATGAACTTCGTCGCCGCCCAGATGAATGCAGGCATCCGGAAAGACGTCCGTCAGCTCGTCGAGCAGATCGGCCAGGACCTGAAACACCAGCGGTTCGGTGGGGTCGAGCGCCGCGCGGTGGACGCCAAATCGCTCCGTCGGTGTCACGCCTTCGAGGCCCAGCTGCGGATAGGCAGTAAGCCAGGCCGTCACGTGGCCGGGGACATCCAGCTCCGGCACGATCCGAACCCCGTGCTCGGCCGCAAAAACGACCAGCTCCGCGAGCTCGTCACGGCTGTAGTGCTCGCTACTCGACAGCCGTGGCCAGCGCCGCGAGGGAAAGCGGAAACCCTGGTCATCGGAGAGATGCAGGTGCAGGGTGTTGAGCTTCAGCGCGCTCGTGGCGGCGATCGTCTGCTTCAGTGCAGCAAGCGGCAGGAAGCGGCGTGCCGGATCGAGCAGCACGCCGCGCCAGGGAAACCGCGGAGCATCCTCGATCGTAATGCCATGGAGCTGGTCCTGCAGGCTCAGAAACTGGGTCAGGGTCGCAAGGGCCTGGAGCGCCCCCCACCGGGACGTCGCGTCGATTTGAACGCCCTGCTCGTCGAGCACCAGCCGGTAGCTCGAATCGCTGTCGAGCGCCGGGACCGCGCCCGCGGGCAGCGGCCGCGCGAGCTCGAACACCACCGGCAACTCGGCGTCAGCCGCGCACGTGCCCAGCCGCGCGAGCCGAGCGTTGGCGCGGCCGAGCGCGGCACCAACGTGCGGATCCGCCGTGGCGGCAACCAGCCGCCCGAGCTTGCGCTCCAGCGGGCGCCCGGGTACCACCCGCGCCGGGCGCGGCAGCAGGTGGCGGGTCACCCAGGGTGTCGGGTCCAGTTCGGGAGATGCTGTATGAAAACGGGAAAACGAAGCCAAGAAGACTGCTCAGACCGGCGAACCAGGCCCTTAGCTTGGCGGCTTCCGCGCACCGTGTCACCATGCCGCGCCTCGACGGGGATGCAGGGATCCAACGCCATGAGCCAATCGACAGATTCCGCCGCTCGAACGGCGATTCGCGACCGCATGGAGGCCGTACTGGCGGCCGAGGCAGAAGCCATCCGCAACATCGCTGTGGACGAAGCCTTCATCGACGCGGTCGAAACCCTGCGTGCCTGCACCGGCAAGGTGCTCACTACCGGTATCGGCAAGGCAGGCCACATCGCCCGCAAGTTCGCGGCAACACTCTGCTCGACCGCCACGCCCGCCGACTTCATTCACCCGGCCGAGGCTGCCCACGGCGACCTCGGGCTGGTCGGCCAGAACGACGTCATGATCGCGTTTTCCACCAGCGGCAAAAGCTTGGAGGTGCTGGAGATTCTGGAGCTGTCGCGCCATCTCGGCGTCCGCACGATCATCGGCGTCACGTCGCATCCGGACAGCGAGCTGCGGCAGAAGTCCGATCTGGTGCTCGACATGGGCGTGATCGAAGAACCCTGTCCGCTCGGGCTGACGCCCAGTGCCAGCATGGCCGTGATGCTGGCCATCAGCGACGCGCTGGCGCTGGCGCTGCTGGAAGCGAAAGGCATTACCCGGGAGGACTACGGGCTGCGGCACCACGGCGGTTACCTCGGCCGTGCCGCGCGCACCGACAACGAACCCAAACGCTAGGGGCTCGCAGCTCACCGGTAGCAGCAGCGCCCCCCGCCGCAGCGGAGACCAGCCATGGAAACCATTGATTCGCTCGAGGCCTTAAGAGACCTGTACGACGCAGCGGTCCCCGGATCGCTGACGAAGGTCTGCAATCAGCTCACCCCCCTCTACCGACGCTGGATCGAGGCAGCACGCTTCACCGTGCTGAGCACGGTCGGCCCAGCCGGCACCGATGCCAGCCCGCGCGGGGACGAGGGACCGGTTGCGCACATCGCTGATGGGAAAACCCTCTGGCTGCCCGACTGGCGCGGGAACAACCGCCTGGATTCGCTGGAGAACATCGTCCTCGACGGCCGGGTGAGCCTCATGTTCATGGTGCCGGGCAGCAACAACGTCGTGCGCGTCAACGGCGGCGCAGTGCTGACGGCTGAAAGTGCCATCACCGCGCACTTCGAGAAAAACGGCAAACGGCCCAGGACGGTCATCGTCATCACCGTTGGTGAAGTCTACTTTCAGTGCGCCAAAGCACTCATGCGCAGCCGGCTCTGGCAAACGGAGCCGCAGCCAGGTTCCGTCCCGACGGCCGGTGAGTTTCTGCGCGAAAAGGACCAGGCCTTTGATGCCGTCAGCTACGACGAGGGTTACGCCGACTACGCCAAAGAGCGCATGTGGTAGCTCAACCGTCGACCGGGAAGCGTCGTTCGCAGATGGCCACGAACCGCTTAGCCCCCTCGCTCAGTGGCTTGTGCTTCTGGTGGTAGATCCCCACAGCCCTCGGAATCCGTGATACCGGCAACCCGGTCACCTCGTGCAGGCCGTCCAGCTGCGGCAGCAGATGGTCGGACAGGTAGAGCAGCCCTTTGCCGGCTTCCGCCAGCGCCAGGCGCATTCGCAGATTGCTGATTTCCCAGACGCTGCGGAAGGCATCACGCAGGCGTTGCCCACCGCCGGAGAGTGCACCGTCATCCAGGTACGAGGTCAGCAGGGTCGTTTCCCCAAGCAGGTCCACCGGCGAGTGCGTCAGCGCCTGGAACTGCGGATGCGACTCATGCACGACCAGCACCCGCTGCTCATCGAGCAGCGGCCGCAGGTTGAACTGTCCGGGCATACGGTTCTGAAAGGGGCCGAAGCCAAGCTCCCAACGACCGTCGATCACGCCGCTGATGATCTCTTTGCTCGGCACCACGTTGAGTTTCAAGCGCGTCAGCGGATTCTGGTCGCAGTACTCGAGCAGCAGCTCGCGGGCGAAGCAGCGGTTCACCATACTGTTGACGGCGAGGCTGAGCGTCGACAGAGCACCGGTACGGATCTGCTGAATATCGGTCAGCGTTTCCCGCTCTTCCTTGGCAATCATCTCGGCATAGCGCAGCAGCCGCTGTCCCGCTTCCGTCGGCACCGGCTGTGAACCACGGCGCAGCAGCTGCGTGCCAAGCTTGTGCTCCAGGTTGGCGATGGTCTGACTGACGGCAGATTGGGATACATGCAGCGCATCAGCGGCGCGGCTGAAGCCGCCCTCCGCGACGACCGCCAGAAACACCCGGGCTTCCTGTCTTTCGATCTGCATGGCCCGGGACACTAGCAGCGCCGCGACGGCCCGGCCACTTATCCCTTCATTAGCCGAACTGATCAAACAGTTCTGCTTATTGCCCGAGAAGTACGCGGGCATGGCGGCCCGCGCTTTCTCCGCTGACGATAGGGCAAGTCGTCAACAGGAGCCCTCCATGAACGCACCGCTTGAAATTGATCCCGGACTCGAAGGTGTCATCGTCGGCCGCACGGCGGTCAGCGAAGTTGACGGCAACAACGGCCGACTGCGCTACCGCGGGACTGACGTGGAGACGCTGGTCGAACACCCGTTCGCCGAAGTAGCAGCGCTGGTCCTGCTCGGTCGACCAGGTATTGGGCTGACCGACATCGCTGGGTACATCGACGCGGTGCCCAGCCTGTCTTCCGCAGACACCGAACGGGTGCTCGCACTGCCACGCTCCCTGCATCCGATGCAGCTGCTGCAGAGCCTCGTCCCGGTGCTGGAACCAGCGGCTGCACTGCCATCGATCAGGGCAGAGCATCTCGAGGCCATCGCCGGCGGCCGACCGCTCCCGGAAGGCATCGAAACCGAGCTCGCTCGCGGGATCGGCATCGCCACGCGGCTGCCGCTGCTGGTCGCCACCCACTTTGCCGGCCGCCGCATTACGTCTGCCTCCGAAGGCTACTGCACAAACTTCCTCGAGGCCATCGGTGCGCCGCCGCAACCGGAGCTGCGCCACGCCTTCGAGGTCATGCAGATCCTGCAGCTCGAGCACAGCTTCAACGCCTCGAGCTTCACGGCCCGGGTCATCGCCAGCACCCAGGCGCCCATCGACAATGCGATCGCCGGGGCGATCGGCGCCCTCCACGGGCGGCTGCATGGCGGTGCCGATCAGGCGGCGCTGGAAACCGCGGACACCGTCGGCACGCCAGACGCCGCCGCTGCCTTTGTCGACGAGTGCCTCCGCAGCGGACGGAAGGTCATGGGCATGGGTCACCGGGAATACAAAGTGCTCGATCCGCGAGCGCGTTTTGCACGGGATCTGGCGCGGCAGGTCGCACGCGGCACGGAACACGAGCGCACCTTCGAGACGCTTGCGGCCATCGAAGCACGCTTCGAGGAGCGGATGGCGGAACGGGGCAAGGCACTGCACGCGAACATCGAGTTCTATAAGGGCGTCATCTTCCGAGCCCTGGGCCTGCCGCCGCAGTACTTCACGGCCCTGTTCGCGATGGCACGCTGTTTTGGCTACATCGCTCATGTGCTGGAGGCACGTTTCGACAACCGGCTGATTCGGCCGGCAGTGGTTTATCAGCCGTTGGAACCTGGCAGCAGGTGACCGGTCAGCGCAACGGCTGACAGCCGGCGTGGACGGCTACGGTCGGACGTCTTCGGCGCCTGCCACTCCCGTCGCCGATCCGCGCGGCCTACTCCGGTGTGAACGGGTAGCTCAAGCCGTCGCCTTCGCGTTCGACAAAACCATAGCTGCGCAGGAAACGCGTCAGCGCGGAGCAGGACACCGCAGCAAGCGAGCGACCGCCCTTGGATTCCGCAAGGCCAAGCGCGTGGCCGAGAATCCACCGGCCGATGCCGCGCTTCTGCCATGCGCTGTCCACCTGCAGATAGACCAACCGGAAAGCGTAGCCGGGTGACTGCTGCAGCAGGTAGGCACCCACCGCCTGCTCCTCGAGCTTAGCCACCCGCAGGTGGACGCTCGGTTCCTCGCGCACCGCCTCGGCAACGCGCTCCTCGAGCCAGGCCAGCTGCGCGTCATCGAGCTGCGCAGCTTCGAAGAGGGACCAGGGTACGGCGTCCGGATAGGGTCGAAAGAGGCTCAGCTGCCGGAGGGGGCCGTAGTCGGCGCCGCTCACCAGCCGTTGCTGCCTGGACCACCCTTGATCGGCCCGGCAAGGTTCGCGGACACCCAACCGCCATAGTAGCCACCCGGCTGTGACCCCACCTTTTCCTCGCCGATGTAGCAGTCCGCCGCGCGCGGATAGAAGGCGAACCAGCCCTTGAGCACCGCGAATTCCGGATACACCTCGTTGTAGGCCCAGGCCAGTACGATCCGGTCCTGCCCTGCGTACTCGTCAGCAATCCCTTTCCACTCGCAGTGGGATCGACCGCCGGTTCGCTCCAGCAGCTCGACCGCGACATCCTCCGGCGGAAAGTAGTAGGTTGCCGCGGACGCCGTTTCGCACACGCGCTTTCCGCGTTCGGTGCGCGCCAGCTCTACGCCTCCATAGACAACCCGAAGCGGCAGAGCCACTTCCTCCAACGCCGGCGGTCGCGGATAGTCCCAGACCGATTCCAGTCCGGGCTCGACCGGATCTGCAAAGGGTGGGCGCTCCTGGCCGCGGTAGTGCCAGGCAGCACGATGCTCGACGACCGCCGGGCTGGGTTTCAGGGTATCGCTCACCTTGTTCTCCGCGCATTGACCATGGCGCTTACCTTACACGCATGACAGTCGAGGCGGGGTTGCGCCGGCATCCGCAACGGCGAGCCGTGACCCGATCAGCGCTTCTCGACAGGGTCTGGTTGCTCAGCGAAGAACCTACAGAGAACTAGGCGCGGTCCAGCGCAGCGGCGAGATCGGATCGCAGGTCAGCGAGCGTTTCAATCCCGACGCTGACCCGGATCAGCCCGTCATCGATACCTAATGCAGCGCGATTTTCCGGTGGCAGGCTGGCATGGGTCATGATGGCCGGGTGCTCGATCAACGATTCCACGCCACCAAGACTCTCTGCCAGCGTAAACACCTGAAGCCCTTCGAGAAAGCGCCGGGAAGCTTCAAGCCCACCGGCCAGCTTGAAGGACAGCATGCCGCCGAAGCCCTTCATCTGCCGCTTCGCAAGCTCGTGCTGCGGGTGGCTGGGCAGCCCCGGATACAGCACCTGCTCAATCTTCGGCTGCTGCTCGAGCCAGGCGGCCAGCGCTTGTGCATTGCGCTCGTGCGCCTGCATGCGTACCGCCAGCGTTTTCAGGCTGCGCATGCATAGAAACGCATCGAACGGTGACTGAATGCCGCCGATCGCATTGGACAAAAAGGCGAGGCGCTCGGCGAGGGCCTCATCGTCGGTGATCACCACACCACCGACCACGTCCGAATGGCCGTTGATGAACTTGGTCGATGAATGCAGTACCAGATCTGCGCCCAGGGCAATGGGATTCTGCAGATACGGGCTCATGAAGGTGTTGTCGACCATGACCAGCGCATCATGCGCATGCGCCACCTCCGCCAGGGCCTCGATATCAATCAGCTTGAGCAGCGGATTGGTGGGTGACTCCATCCACACCAGCCGGGTGTTGTCGCGCATGGCTTCGCTCAGGGATTGCGGATTGGCGAGGTCGACGTAGCTGAAGTCGATGTCGTGCGCCTTGATCACGCGCTCCATCAGGCGGTACGTACCCGCGTACATATCGTCACAGGCAACCACGTGATCGCCCGCCTTGAGCAGGTGCATCACGGTTGCCGAGCCGACGCTGCCGGAAGCAAAGGCAAAGCCGAACCGCGCGCCTTCCAGATTGGCAACGCAGGTTTCGTAGGCCGACCGCGTCGGATTTGCCGAACGTGCGTACTCGTAACCCTTGTGTACGCCCGGAGACTCATGGGCAAAGGTCGAAGTCATATACACCGGGGTCATCACCGCACCGGTCGTGGGATCAGGCGCCTGCCCTGCGTGTATGGCCCGGGTTTCGAAACCGAACGCGTCCGGATGGAGATCGAAGTCCTTGGTCACCGCAGCTTCCGCCTGTTGCCTGGGATCACCCTAGCCAGCACCCGGCGCCACGGCAACCTTGCCCAGACGACAAAAACGAAGGACATCGCCCGGGACGGTCACGGCAGGCTGCTAGCACCGCCGGGCTGGGTGGCAGCCTCCGGTCGAAAGAGCCTCGGATTCAGAAGTTGCCAGAGCGGCGGGTTCAGACAGAAACTGAACGGGCGCCTTGCGGCTGAAATCCTCAGCCGTGATTGGACGACCACTCAGTGTTGCCGCATCCCAATCCTGTACGATTTTCCAACACCCGTTGATTTTTCTCACGACGATGTGGAACTGGCCGAAGAAATCGGAGGATTCGCCCGAGGCTGCAACGACCCGCACCCGGTAGAAGCCAACGTCGTAAGAAACGGCAGCATT
>JBCDGJ010000034.1:0-36345 GCA_038757945.1 Pseudomonadota bacterium | reverse complement strand
GATAGTTGAGGGTTTCAGTCCGCAGCGGGCCGCGCTTGCGGTTCAGCAATCGCGCCAGCAGCCGTCGGGCGTCGCGGCTGAGCAGCAGAATGCCGCGTGCCAGCCGTGCGGCGGGTGCCTGCGTGCGGCTGCCTAACCAGCAGGCCAGCGTTCGCGCCAGCTCTTCGAGATGTGCTGCGTAGAAGTCCGGTCCGGGGGTCGCGCCGGGTACCAGCTGTTCCTGCGGTGCGCTGCGGCTGGTTCCGGCACGGACGGCCAGCGGAACCTGTGGCTGATCCGTGTCGAGAGGTAGCTCGGGAAACGTCGCGGCGATGACC
The DNA here is from genome assembly GCA_038757945.1 of Pseudomonadota bacterium. GTDB lineage: Bacteria > Pseudomonadota > Gammaproteobacteria > Pseudomonadales > Azotimanducaceae > CALHVX01. Next base: position 36,028 of record JBCDGJ010000034.1, on the reverse strand, counting down.
GGATCCATCCAGCAGAGGTGGAGTCCCAGTCTAACCGAGCGGCGCTTGATTCTGTATGTTTATACAGTGGTCAGACAGATTGTCGGAACAGTCGGTGAACCGGCGGAGGTTTGATGCCTGGTAGCGGCACCAGAAGCGCTCTAAGAACGGCGTCCTGGCGCAGGGTCGGCGCCTCCCGGCGTTCAGGCCTGGTGCGTGCGCAGAGTGCGGTGGTTGTCAGAGGGGTTAGCGCGCTCGCTGAACCGGCAGAGGGGCAGCGGTGTCGAGCGCGGAAAACGGTTGGAATGCGCTGGCGGTTACTTGCCGCCATTGCTGACGGCATGCGGTTCGCCGTGGATGCGCAGCCATACTTCTTTGCGATGCACCTCGGCTCGCTTCGGCGCTTCTATACCAATGTGCACCTGACTGCCGCGGATCTTGAGCACCTTAAGCTCAATCTCGTTGTCAATCATGATGGATTCACCGGCACGCCGTGTCAGCACCAGCATGTTGCTTCCTCAAAACTGTGTCAGGCCCGCAATGTACGCGGCGAAGGCGATCCGGTTCTGTGACATCCCTGCGCTTCCGAGCAATACACTTACAATTGCCCGAGGGAGTGAGAACCGCTCCGCAGTTGCACGACCGGTGTCGCTTCAGGAAATACCCAGTCCTTCCAGCTTGCGGGCGGTGGCGAGCAGACCCTGCTCTTCCGCCTGCAACCGTTCCGGCAGCCGGGCAATCGCACGGTGGGTTTTCGCCGCGTGACGCTCTGCGGCAGCCAGCTCCCGACCGAGCTGATCGATCTGTGTCACCAGCGCCCGGCCGGCTGCCGCCACGGCGGCAACGTTGTCCGTCAGCTTTCGCTGCCGCCACAGGGTGCGCACCAGCAGCAGCGTTGCGTAGAGGGTCTGTGGGCTGACCAGCAGCACCTGTTCGCGGTACGCGTCGTCATACAGCTGCGGCGCTGTTTCCAGCGCTTGCGCAACGGCGGCATCGAGGGGCACGAACATGAGTACCAGGGGCACGAACCGGGAACGGTCCAGCCCGGGGTAATCGCGCCGGCCGAGGGTGCGCGCGTGGTCGGCGAGCCGTTGCGCATGGCGTTTCTGCGCCCGGCGGCGCTGCTCCGGATCGCTGGCCCGCTGAGCGCGCTGAAAGTCTGCTACCGAGACCTTGGCATCGATGACCAACCTCACGTCATCGGGCAGCTTGATGAGCACATCAGGTCGCTGAGCAGTACCGTCGGTCGTCACGCAGTGGGCCTGGCGCAGAAAGTCCTGCCCAGCCCGGAGCCCTGCATCCTCGAGCAGGCGCTCAAGGACCACCTCGCCCCACTGCCCCTGTTGTGCCGTGCCGCCGTCGAGCAGCGTGCTCAAGCGCAGGGCTTCCTGACCGACGCGGGCACTGGCGCCGCGCAGGGCCTTGACCTCTGTCACCAGCGCGCTCTGCGCCTGGTTCTCGATGGCGCGCTGCTGGGTGAGCCCCCGTTCCAGCGTTTCGAGCTGTACCTGCAGCGGGCTCAATAGCTGCGAAAGGGCCTGTGACTGCTGCTCGCCCTGCTGTGCCAGCACCTGTTCGGAGAGCCTGCGGAACATCGAGTCCAGACGCTCGAGCTCGGCAGCGTGCTGCGTTTCCCGCTGGTCCTGCTGTTGCACCAGCGCGTCGCGACCGAGTTGCGCTTCGAGGGCCTCGAGCTCGGTTCGGCGCAGCTGCGTGTGCAGCTCGCTGAGTTCCGCGCGGGTGATGTCATAGTCTTCCAGCAGGCGCTCATGCTGCGTTTGCGTGACTGCCAGATCGCGCCCTTGCTCGGCAAGCCGATGGCGCGTTCGCAGCAGGGTCACCAGCAGCAGGCCGATGGGCGCCAACAGCGACGCCAGCAGCAGCAGCTGAGCGGGCGCGATCGTGTTCAGCGGCCAGCTGCCGGGCATATCTCATTGTTCCGCGGGCTGCTACGCTTGCGCACTGTGAGTACCTTTCCGACCCTGCCCCGTCTGCTGCAGCGCCGCTTGCGGTCTGATGCCGCTGAGCCCCCCGCGTCGCTTGCATCGGCCGGGCACAAGCGCGTTTTCGTCGTCGACGATGACGTGGCGCATGCGGACAGCCTGGTGGCGCTTCTGAGCGGAGCCGGATACCAGGTGACGGCGCGCAACTCCGGCGAAGCGGGGCTTGAGCTGATCCGTGCGGGCGCGCCCGACGTGCTGATTCTGGATCTCAACATGCCGGGCATGGATGGGGTCGACGTGCTCCGCGAGCTGTCCACCATGACGTTGCCGACGAAAACCATCGTGTTCACCGGTACGCAGGACTTTGAGCTGGTGGCGCAGATCGTACGCCTCGGCGCCTACGATTTTCTGACCAAGCCGTCGCCGCCGACCCAGCTGCTGGCCGCGGTGCGGCGGGCCACCGAGCTGGCCGATCTGGAAGCGGAAAACGAACGCAACCGGCAAGCGGCCGAGCAGGCCAACGCGCTGCGCGAATTCCTCGTCGAGGCGACGTTGGATTTTGTCTACGTGCTGGATGCTAATGGTAAATTTACTTATCTTAACAATAAGTTAGAACACCTTTTTAATCGGGCAGGCAACAACTTGCAAGGGCAGCCCTGGTTCCATCTGTTTGGTACCCGGCAGCCCAGCGAAGCCCTCGCGCACCACATTGCAGAACAGCGGACCGGAAAACGCAGCACCCGCGAGTACGAATTCGAAATTACGCTGGAGGACGGCTCGCCGCGGCACCTGCTCTGCACCAGCACTGGCCTGTACCGGTCGCAGCCCCCGGCCCGTTCCGGCTTTCTCGGTACTTACGGCGTGATCCGCGATGTGACCAACCAGAAGCAGACCGAGCAGGCCCGGCTCGATATGGAACGGCAGCTCCAGGAGATCGGCAAGATGGAAGCCCTTGGCCAGCTGGCCGGGGGTATTGCGCACGACTTCAACAACATTCTCGCCGGGATGCTCGGCTACGCGGAGCTGGTGCAGAGCGCACACGATCGGCTGGCACCGGAACTGTTGAAAGAGTATCTCGGTGAGGTCGTTGATGCCGGACACCGCGCAAAGGATCTGATTGCGCAGATGCAGACGTTTACCCGCACGAATCGCAGCGCACCCGATGCCGTCGATCTGGTGGGCTGCATCAACAGCGTGTCGCGCATGCTGCGCGCTGCCATACCGTCCACGATCAGCCTGCTGACCGACTACGAGGACGATCTGCCACCCGCGCTCGCCGATCCGGTACAGCTGCAGCAGATCGTGCTGAACCTGCTGATCAATGCCCGCGATGCCATCGGCACCAAAGGCGTCATCGAGCTGCGCGTCGCGTATCAGCGCGAACCGGTCACCTGTAGCGTCTGTGGAGAGGTGCTTACGGAGCCGCACCTGGTGCTGAGCGTCACCGACACCGGGCACGGCATACCGCTCGCCATCCGCCGCAAGATCTTCGAGATGCACTTCACTACCAAGGTGACCGACAGCGGGCATCTCGGCAACGTGCCCGGCTCCGGTTCTGGCATCGGGTTGTGGCTCATCAATAGTCTGGTACACGACTACGGCGGACACATCACGCTCGATAGCGCAGTCGGCCGCGGAACAACCTTCAGCGTCCACCTGCCCATCGCAACCGGCGGTGGTTTGGGAGCAGACGAAACAGCCGCCGGCCCGGCCTTCAAGGGTGAGGTCGTAGTGGTCGACGACATCGTCAGCGTCTCGAGCTTCATCGGCGAGCTGCTGCGGGCGCGCGGCTACGACGCTGTTGTCTTCAGCGACAGCCAGGCTGCGCTTGCGCACCTGCTGGATCCTGCGCGGCATATCGCGATGCTCATCACCGACCAATCGATGCCGGGACTTAACGGCCTGGATCTTATTGAGGGGGTCCGCGCGGACCGCCCCGAGCTGCCGGCTATTCTGATCACGGCCCTGTCGAGCGGTGAACACCGACAGCGCATGGAAGCGCTCAAGGTTAACGCGCTGCTGCCGAAACCGTTCCGCGCAGCTGACCTGCTGGCGCTGATGGCCGAACACGCGCCGCCTGGCGGCTGACGCGCGCGGCACCCTCAGATCAGTCTCGCGATACGGGCTCTGGACCGACAGAAGATGTCAGGCTGAAGCCGTTGGAGTAGGCTTCGCAACTCCAACTCTAGCTCGCTGAGGCCGCTTCATGATCCGACCGCTCCTGACCGCATTTGTGGGACTACAGCTGGGAATGACCCTCTGCACCGCGCTCGCGCCTGCCGCCTACGCAGAAGACGCCCCGGATCTGGCGGCGCAGCTGAAGGCGGCCATGGAGGCGCCGGACCGCCCGGCCGCGGACCGCGCCCGGGACCGCAATCGCAAGCCGATCGAAACCCTCGAGTTCTTCGGGCTGCGTGCTGATATGTCGGTGCTGGAGCTCGTTCCTGGCGGCGGCTGGTACACACGGCTGCTGGCCCCGACGTTGAAGGACAGTGGGCAGCTGTCCGTGGCCATCGGCACGACGCGCATCGAGCAGGGGCTTTTGAAAGAGCCCGGATTCGAAGCGGTTAACGTCATTCCTATCAAGGGCGAATTCAACCGTCCGGAGGGCGCGCGACGTTTTGCGCTCAAGAACCTTTCCATGCCGGCCACCGACATCGATCTGGCGCTGACCTTCCGCAACGTCCACAACTTCGATGCAGACAGCCGCGCCAGCATGAATGCCGCCGTCTTCTCGGCGCTGAAACCCGGCGGTCACTACGGCATCGTCGATCACACCCGCCGGCACATGGACGACGACAACGGCGAGACCTGGCGGCGCATGGATCCGGTGCAGGTGATCAAAGAGGCGCTTGCGGCGGGCTTTGAGTTTGTCGATTACAGCACCCTGCACTTCCGGCCCGACGATGAGCTGCGCTACGAGGTTGGCCGGCAGACCGTCACCGGCAACACGGACCGGTTTACGCTGCTGTTCCGCAAGCCGGAGTAGCTCTTCAAGACGTCCGTCCCGCGCGAAATGGCCGGGTACTGGCGCTATACTGCGCCGATGCCCAGGTGGTGGAACTGGTAGACACGCCAGATTTAGGTTCTGGTGCGGGAGACCGCGTGGAGGTTCAAGTCCTCTTCTGGGCACCAGTCGGTCGCTGCGCAACCGTGGCGAGTTTTCCCCGGGGGCGAAAACGTCGCTTCGATTGAGCAGTGAAAACAGGAACATGAGCGCCTAAGGGTTCGAGTTTTCTTCTCCTCAGGCGCACTAACAGTGGCCTGTGCAGGTCGTTGTGCGACGAGGACCGGCACCCATGGGGCGGCTAGCCGCCTTTGACGTTCAGCCCGGGTGGTGAAACTGGTAGACACAAGGGACTTAAAATCCCTCGGCTGAAAGGCCGTGCGGGTTCGATTCCCGCCCCGGGCACCAGTAAAATCAAGATCTTAGTGCGCAACCTTCTGCGGTCACTCATATCGTTATTGCTCAAGTGTCGATGGCAGTGGGTAGGTTCTGGCGCTGGCAATTCAGATACCGCCGGCATCGCTACAGATAAGCCTTAATGCATCTGGCCAAGAAGCCTACTGTCCTGCGGATTCGACGGATCCAAAAAGAGGTAGAACATGCCGCTGTCCCCCCACATCATGTCTCCCTTCGGATGTAGCTGTAAGAAGAACGGTAAGCGCTGATAATCAGGCCCCTGAATCCAGTTTGGATAGCCTCCCAGATGAGAACCTTCAGCGTCGTAGAGTGTGTCTGGAAACTGCTTTGAGAACTCCTCCAAGGCACTTTCACTGATGCTGTACCAGTTGCTCAGGCTTTCGCGATCTAGCAACACAATCCTTGAACTGATCAGTTCGCTGTCCGCCATCAGCAGTGGTTCAGCGTGTAGGGGTGTTTCAGGCCAGCTGAGCGAACTGCCCATCCAGGCTTTGTCCGGCTCAGCGTTGAAGGCCTGTTCGAGCGCTTCCAAGTCTGCGTCAGACCAATTGTGCTGTGCCCGTGTCTCGTCACCTACGCGCGTCAACCATAGTGTATAGCTAGCTGAATCTTCTCCCTCGGCGAATGCCTCGTAGTCCACGAACAGGCGCAAACGGCTGATGTCGCCCAAAAAACCAGCGCTACTCTCGGTACGAAACAACTCTAGGACGAAACTCATCGGCCTGTTCGTCAAAGGGTTTCTTGGCCACACTTCATCTGCGTAGCGGGAGGGCAGCCCGCCGAAGTGACCAACAAGGGAACGGTTGTCGCTTGTTTGCTCCGCTGGAAAGAGTTGCAGGGTTGGTAGACGGCTTTCTTGCATGGCCATAGTGCCTCGCAATGCAATGCGTTCGAGCTCTTCGACCCCCAGTCTGCGAGTTCGCCGTTCTGATCGACTCCGCACCATTTGCCAGAGCGTACTCCATCTGATGATTTCGTGGCTGCGCTGTACTCCGGTTGGCGCGTAGCCAAGGGCACCTACGCGGCGGACCAGGTCGGGCATGTGCATCGCGCCCCAGGGGACAATGATCTGATCAAAGGCGCCCTGCACGGCCGTCAGCTTGCCGATCAGGTGCTCGTTGCGTTCGAAGATCAATTCAGCAAAGACGTCTTTGGAAAGAGACAGCGTGACATCATCAAACAGTAGCTCGAAGTAGTTTGCATTTCCTCGTCGAACCTTACTCACGAACACAGAGCTTTCTTCAGCCCATTGACGGGTCTGTTCAGACAGAGCAGAGAGGGCTACGTCTGCGTTCAACACGTTGACCCAACCGGTGCGGTGATCTACTTGTGAGATTGGCCTTGCGCCACGTACCTCGGTCATCGCTGGCTGCATCGAAAGCACTGCGTAGCGATCCATCGTTCGGCGTCGACGAGCTTGGACCACCATCACGTTCGACTCGTCCCTGACTCCTTCTTCCAGAATGACCGTGTTCGGGCCCTCAAAGCTCTCCAACATGGATTCATAAAACGCCGGTTCGCCCACGTGCACGGTGCCTACCAGTCGCAGCAGTCCGCCTTGGGGATCGGCAAACTCGAAATCGCGAACGTAGATCCCCTTCCAGTTAGCGCCCAGGAAGCCAGCAGAGTCCTGCACGCTGATTGTCAGAACATGAAGCGGCAGATAGAGCAGATAGAGTCCGCACACCGCAAGCGATCTGCCAAGGAGTCGACGTCCCCATCGTACAACTCCGTCCTGAGGGCTGACTACGAAGCCGCTGTTGAGCATCCAGTTGCCGCTGAGTGCGCGCACACGGGCAATCGTCATGCAGGCAATCAGAAACTGAGCACTGCCGAGTGTCACGCTGTAGTGGCTGTCTGTTGGACCGTCGAAGAAAAAACCGATGGGCTGGCCTCCCATGTTCAACCAGCATGCGCTGATGGCCAGCCAAAACAGATGCCAGCGTTTGAGCCAGTGACCAAGCGCAGCTAGTAGCGCAAGCCATAGTGCCGCTTGCACCAGGACCGCATTGGCGAGGTACTGTCGGAGCGAAAATATAACGCTCTTTCTGTCGCCTCCCCATAGTAGGTCAATGATGGTGACGACTGAATCGGCGAAGTAGCCCCAAAGCAGGGCGTTGGCGATGATGACGACAACGGTTCGCATGATTTAAACCGGGTTGATCGCGATATGTTCTGACAAAAAGCGGATTCGGCTGAGGATTGTCAGATCAAGTTGTGATGGGTTATGTCTGGGTTCTGCAAACGGCTGATCTTCAAGTAATATATCCATGCGTGGCGGCTGCGACGTTGTTCCGAAATCGAGCCAGAAGTGCGCGCTCTTCCGAGAAACTGGGGGCTGACCATCTGAATTCGCGTTCAATCAAATCGTTTTGCGACACACCCAAATCAAGTTCCCTTCGCTCAAGCTCAATTGTGACTGCATCTCCGCCCTGAACAAGAGCATTGGGTCCACCGTCAAATGCTTCAGGTGCAACGTGACCAACCAGCGTACCCCGCGACCCACCAGAACAGCGTTCGTCTATGATCACCGCAATCTCGCGTTCCAGTCGTGCTCCCGCGATTGCGGCGGTGACCTTAAGTATTTCTGGCATACCTGGTGCTCCGCGGGGACCAACATAGCGAATGCCAGGGCGGTACCCGAAGGCATGCTGCTATCTACTAGAGCGCTCAGCGCTTCCTGCTCGCTGTTGAATACAAAGGCACGCCCCTCGAATCTAGGCTGCGACCCGGGGCCTGGTTTGGCGAGTGCCCCTTCGGACTTAGATTACCGGTCAAGATTCGAAGGTGCCCGCCCGGTTGTATCGGCCTTGTAAGCGGGCGAATGACAGGCTGCTCGTCTTCAAGCCCTGCCACTTCGGCAACCGTTTCAGCTGAGGGTTGGCCTGTCACCGTCGGCGTCTAACCGTCGCTCAGCCCACAATCAAGCAGGCGCCGCAAAACTGCCGTCGAGCCACCGGCATGGGCTACGCAATGGTGCTTCGGTTAGGCCTTCCGACCCCAACACGCGATCTTCGACTGGTGGAGCTACTGTCTTCAACAGACCTGCTCCCGCTTTGCCTCTGGTGGCACAGTGCTCCTAGCGATCCGCTGGTACATGAACTTACGAAGATCTCTTGTCTGGACTCGCTTCGAATTCAATAAAGGAACTGCAGGTTTGCTGCGTCTTTCTGCCGCTCCACCGCTTTTTTCGGCAACGGCGCTGCAACAACATGAAAGTGCGTCGCCTCATGCTGAGCAACTAAAGGGAGCCATACGCTTAATTGATCGAATGCGCGTCGCGATTTCATGCGCTGCAACAGGCGATATCGTTAACTATGCGCACCGTGCCCATCACGTAACGGCCTGGGCAGCAACCGGTGCCGATGAGCCACCAGGACAATTGCGTTGAAGGTGTGCCCAGCGCTTGAACCGTTGGGTAGCTGCTCCCTCAGCCAATGTCCCAGGCGATCGGCAGGCTGCGAATGCCCTGCAGCACCGGAATCCGCTTCTCCATCAGCACGTCGCCGTTGAGGCGCAGGTTCTTGAGCCGCGACAGGATCGACTTGAGAAAGATCTCGCCTTCCAGCCGTGCCAGCGGCGCGCCGCGGCAGAAGTGGGTGCCATAGCCAAAGGACAGGTGGCGTCGCACCCGGGCGGGATCCCGATCCAGGTTGAAAGTCATTGGATCGGCAAAAACCTCCGGATCGAGGTTGGCACCGGCCCACAGGAGCATGACCTTGGTGTCTTCCTCGAGCGTGCAACCATCGAGCTCCACGGAGCTGTCGTTGGTGCGGAACAGTCCCTGCACGGGTGCATCAAGGCGCAACGTTTCCTCAATAGCCATGGGGATCAGCTCAGGGTCACTGCACACCCGTTCGTAGGCGCCCGGCTCGGTGAGCAGCCGGTAGATGATGTTGGACAGCATGATGGTGGTGGTTGCGCTGCCCGCGGTCTCGAGGAAACCCATGAACCCGAGGATCTTGTCGTCGGTCAGCAAGGTGCCATCGGGGCCCGGGGTGGTCAGGAACCGGCAGACGATATTGCTGTCGCCCTGCCAGTCGCCGCTGTCGAGCCGGGCTTTGCAGTCTTTAAGGTGTGCCGCGTACATCTGCTGAGTGCGGAGCCCCGCCTGTATGCCCGGGTGATCCGGACCCAGCCGGGCAAAGAAGTCTTCGCGGTTGCCAGCCGGCTCCAGCATTGTTCCGACCGCCGTGATGATGCCGTCGCGGATCCAGTCGATGCGGCTGCCGCCGTCTGGATCCTCCATTGGTAGCCCGAGAAGCTTGTGGATGACGAACAGGGGAAACGGCACCGACAGAACGTCGTGCAGATCCATCTCGCCACGCTCGAACACCTCGTCAAGGCGCTCGTTGACGAAGTTCGTCATGTCCGGAACCAGTGATTCGAACACCGCCTTGGAGAAACAGTCCGCAACAATGCGCACCTCGAAGGTATGCTCCGGCGGATCCACGCTGACGAGCACGCCAGGCGTCTCCAGATATTCCAGCGCCGGACCGTATTTGCTCTTCCAGACGTCGTAGCGCTTCAGGATGTTCATGATCTCGCCGTGGCTGGCCACCGCGTAGTGGTCACCGCTGCGGGAGTGCGCAAAGGGGCAACCGCTCACATGCATGCGCTGGTAGACCTGCTTGAAGTCACTCAGGAACGGTTCGGCGTTGAAATCCACTTCCGCCCAACCGTCGACCGGGTGTGTTCTGGGTTCTGTCATGGGGGATTCCTCAATCGGTGATCTCGATGAGCTAGGCGAGTTCCTGCGCGTAGCGCTTTCGGGCACGGGGCGTCATGGCCGCTGCCAGTACAAACAGCGGGGCACGGCGGTACTCTTTGCGGAATTCGGCGTCGCTGATGAGTCCTTTCATCCACAGCAGAATGGTCGACCAGCCGCAGACGCCGAGGTTGCGGGCAAGCGTAGCCGGGTCCAGAGCCTCACCGACCTCGCCGAGCGCCTGCATGGCGATGATGCGCGTGCGTGACAGCTCAACCGTGTCGTTGAGCAAGGTCGCTACGATGGGTGAATCCGGCTGGGCATTGAACAGCAGCAAGGCCATGGCTTTCGCGTACTTCGGGGTCGTGAGGATCTGCTCGGCTACCACTTCGAAGGTCTCGATCACGAGCTCGATTCCCTGGCTGCCCGACCCGTCCGCGCGTTCGCCAAGATCGGTCAGCAGATCCTCTAACGCCAGCAGTATCAGATCGTTCTTGTTGCTGAAACGGTTGTAGAGCGTCATCAGGGAGACCCCTGCTGCCTCGGCCAGTGACCGCATCTGCAGTCCCTCATAGCCGTTTTCGGCGAGCATCTGGCGCGTCGTCGTCAGCACCCGGTCCCGCTGCTGCAGCTGCCGTTGGGTCAGTGGTCTGGGCTGCGCCATGGTCGTCTGGTCCCCTTCTGCGGCCTGCGCCGTACCCTGTTTCATCGGTGTTTGCACGAATTTTAGAACGTGTTATAAATATTTCCTGACGGAACTTCAAGGGGGACGGGTGGTGCGATCGCAAGAGAAACGCGAGCTAGAGACACGAGAGACACGAGAGACACGAGAGACACGAGGACCAGCGAGGCGACGGAATTTGGCGCTGCAAAACAACCGAGGGACTCAGCCATGGATGTCATAACCGCAATGGAAACCTGTACCGCCATGCGCTACCTGAAAAGCGATCCGGTACCGAGAGCAGACCTGGAAAAGCTGATTTACGCGGCAACCCGCGCCTCAAATCCGGGGAACAGCCAGGGCTGGGAGTTTCTAGTCATTGATGACCCGGCCATTAAGGAACCGGTTGGCGAGAAGGTGCTTGCCGGTATGGCGCCGTTTTTTGCCGCGCGCCCTGAAGGCCGGGATGGTGTCGAGGAACGTATGATGGTTGGTGCCGAGCATCTCGCCAGAAACTTTGCCAGAGTCCCGGCGTGGATCGTCTGTATGGCGCGCAAGGTCTACCCGCCGCAGGATCCGCAGGACAGCTTCATGTACTCCACGATCTACCCTGCGGCCCAGAATCTGATCGTCGCTGCGCGGTCGATGGGGATCGGCACCTGCTTCACCACCTTTCCAGGGAATGCAGAGCCGGAGATCCGGGCGTTGTGCAACGTGCCAGAGGACCTGCACCTGTTCGTCTATGTCGCGGTTGGCTATCCGGAACGGGCGTTCATGTCCGTCAAGCGCAAACCGGTGGCCGATGTCGTCCGGTGGAATTGTTACTGACCCTGCCCTGCTCTGCAGGATCCGCCAGCAGCCGTCAGAGCACGGCATATTTCAGCTTTCGGGGGAACCATGTACGAACACGTCCTGAGCCCTATCACCATTGGCGGTGTCGAGGTTCCAAACCGCGTCGTACGTACGGCGCACGCGACCGGAATCGGCGCCGGCCATATGAGCGACGAGCTGATCGAGTACCACGCTGCGCGCGCGCGTGGCGGCGTTGGGCTGTCGATCATCGAGATTCTGTCCGTGCATCACACGAGCCCGGCGTCGCTCAACACCTTTGACCCCACGTTGCCGGCCGGCTACGAGAAGCTGATGGCGGCCTGCGCGCCGCAGGGCATGAAAGTGTTCCAGCAGATCTGGCATGCCGGTCACAACGGTACCCCGCTGGACGGCAGCCCGCCCTGGAGCGCCTCGGACATTCCGAGCCCGCAGGTGGGGGTCGTTCCACGTCCGATGACCAAACTGCAGATCGACGAGATCATCGAGGCGTACGCACAGGCGGTGAAGCTCTGTAAGGACGCGGGACTCGACGGCGTCGAGATTCATGGGGCACACGGCTACCTGCCGCAGCAGTTTCTGTCTGCCAACACCAACACGCGGACGGACGATTACGGCGGCAGCCTGGAAAACCGCATGCGCTTTCTGCTGGAGATCATGCGCGCCTGTCGTGTTCATGCGGCGGACGGCTTTGCCGTTGGCGTTCGCCTGGCGGCCGATGACACCGTAGGTGGCGTCGGCCCGGCAGAGAACATTGCTGTCGTTGATGCCCTTCTGGCCGAGCAGCTCGTGGACTTCGTGGACGTCTCGCTCGGCAGCTACCACAGCTTCCCGAAGCTGATTGGCGGCATGCACGAGCCGGTCGGCTATGAGCTGCCGACTGCCGAGCCCGTAACGCGGGTCACGGGCGCGGTGCCTTCCATCGTTACCGGGCGTTTCCGCACGCTGGAAGAGGTCGATCAGGCGATCCGCCTGGGCCAGGCGGATCTGGTAGGGCTGACCCGGGCCACGATTGCCGACCCGGATCTCGTCAACAAGGCCAGAGCCGGTCTCGAGGCGCGGATCAGACCCTGTATCGCCTGCAATCAGGGCTGTGTCGGCCAGCTCCTTGGCCCGGAGCGCAAGGTGGGTTGTGCCGTCAATGCCGGCGCGGGCTTCGAAACCCGCTGGGGTGATGACAAGCTGGAACCAGCGAGCACGTCACGGCACATCCTGGTCATCGGTGGCGGTCCTGCGGGGATGGAGGCAGCACGCGTTGCTGCGAAGCGGGGGCACCGGGTGACCCTTGCAGAAGCAATGCCAGATCTTGGCGGTACGCTCGATCTCGCCAGCCGCGCGCCGACCCGGCAGCAGTTTCGGGATTTTCTGCTCTGGCTCGAGGGCGAAATCTATGCGGAAGGCGTTGACGTTCGGCTTTCGACCTACGTCACGGCTGCTGATCTGGACAGCTTCGGGGCTGATTACGTGGTGCTCGCCACCGGCGCGGAGCCACGGCTGGACGGTGTGCAGATGTCGCATCCGGGTGAGGCGATAGACGGAATCGACCTGCCTCACGTCATCTCCAGCAACGAGCTCTTTGCAGCACCGTCCGCTGCGCAGGCAACGCACGCGCTGGTCATCGACGATGCGGGTCACTACGAAGGCCTGGCCGCTGCGGAACAGCTGGCCAACGCCGGAGCCAAGGTCACCTTGGTGACACGCCTGCCGACCCTGGCCCCGGAGGTTCGTACCGCGCTGATGGTCGATCCGGCCCTGGAACGCCTGGCCAGCAAAGCGTTCACCTATCACGTCGGCACGCGGGTACTGAAGACCGACGGCCAGTCTGCGACCCTCCAGCCGGTCACCGGCGGCGGCACCTGGGCGGTGAACGCGGACCGCGTTGTGTTCATTTCGATGAACCGCCCCCGGAACGAGCTCGTCGCTGCCCTCGAGGCTGCAGGCCTGCCCTTCGCGCTCATCGGCGACGCCAACACGCCACGCTACCTCGTGCGGGCAGTGGCAGAAGGCAACGCTGCCGGCCGCGCGGCCTAGCCGACCGCCGCTGCGCCTGCTGACGAACCCCCATTGCTACGGCTGCTGCAGGGGCTCAACGAGCTCGATCACGTTACCTTCGGGATCGTCGAAGAAACACAGCTTGATGCCGATCTCTCCGCTGAGCAGCTGTCGGTCCGAGCGCAGCACGGCTCCCTGCGCCTCGGCTTTTTCCAGCACTGCATTGAGATCGCTGCAGTAGAAGGTCAGATAGGCAATGCCAGTCCGCTCGGTCAGATAGTCGACCCGTGGCGCTTGCTGCGCCGGTACGCTGGGGTGCATCAGTTTGATGACCTCACCCTTCGGTGTCTTCAGCCAGACGTTCACGTAGCCCCGGGCGCTGGTGGTGAGCCCGCTGGACAAGGCTGCATCGATGTCTGCACGGCGTACCTCTTCGCAGCCAAGGACTGTGCAGTAGAAGGTCAGCATTCGCTCCAGATCGATGACCGGAATGCCCACTTCCATCGGCGTCAGCTGTTTCATCGGTTAGTCTCCTCTGGTTGATCCGTTGCGTCGCTCCTCAAGGTCCAACGCAGTACCCGGTGGAACTTCGATCAGGAGCCGGGCCTCACGATGATACGCCTTCGTTCAACCGTCGCTGTTCAAGGGTAACCAGCCGGCCTCCACTTCGAGCGTCTCACCGCGCTCGATGCTGCGCTCCTGTTCGATCGCGAAGGTTCGAAACGCCTCCACCTCCGCCGGGGTGTAATCCAGGGCGAGCTGTGCTTCGAAGATTTCCGGTTCGCACAGGGGGCTGCGTCGACATCCCAGCAGCGACCACTGCATGGCCCGCGGCTCGTTGATCGGCGCGCCATCCGTTTCATGAAACTCCGTCAGGAAGTCCGCCACGAGGAAATAGCCACGATAGTCCTCCGTCTGTGCCGCGGCCTGTGCCAACGCCAGCACATCGCCGTAGCTTGAGTACTCGAAGTCGTGATCGATAGTCAGTTCCAGCGCGGCCAGTGGATCCCCCTGCTCTGCAGCGCTGCGCAGGTTGGCGAGCTGCCAGTCGCTGGCGGTCTGTCCTTCTGGAACCGCTGCCAGTACCGGTGCACACTCGTTGGTAACTCTGGCAAGCTCCTGCGCGAAGGGGTCCTCCGGAGTGACGGCTTGAAGGTCGCTGCCCGTGATCTCAGCCGCTTCTTCTGCCAGCGTGCAGTTGCCAATGACGCGGGCCAGATCAAAGTAGCCCTGAGGTTCGCCGTTGGCCATGCGCTGCTGCGCTTTCTGCAGCTCTCCCGCAAGGTTGATGAGACCCCGTTCGGCGGCGAAGAACAGTCCCTGAAAGGCGGAATCGCTACGCAACAGGTCGTCCTCGACCACACGCGGCTCGGGTTCCGGTGGCGCTTGAGGTGTGCGCTCCGGCGCGGTTGCAGTCGGGTTTGGTATCGATTGGCCGGCGGGATCGTTGCGGCCTGGCGCCGACGGTTTGGAAAGCGGCGACCGCAGGGGTTGCTCAGTGCTCGGGCGCTGCGTCAGGTACAGGCCGAGAGCGAGCACCACGGCTAGCACGATGATGACCAGCGCGGTCCGCATGGTGCCGGTCAGCCCGTGGCGTAGTGACTTTCCAGATAGGTCAGGATCGCGCTGGACTCAGCCAAACCGGTCCCCGTGTTGGGGTCAACGAGGTAGGGAATGGAAATCTGTCCGGCATCCGCCAGCAGTCGCTTCCGGTTGCGGCTCTCCGGTTTCGGCTTAAGGGACAGCGCCTGCCGCACGGCCGGAGGTATCCAGTCGCTGGCGACCGTGCGCCCGACGGACCTCAGCAGGTAGGGGATCTCGAGCTCGCACAGCAGCTCCCGGACCGGGCGCGCAAACGGGCTGGCTTCGAAGCTGTAGAGTTCGAGCGGTTCTTCCGGGGCCTGCGACGGTCGTACACGGCTACCGCGGCCCAGCAGCGGAATTGAGGACAGCATCGAGCCAACCCGCTGTAGCTCTACCGCTCGCCAGTGCAGGGGCGGTTCGGTTTCGCCGTAGGTGCGGAACAGGTAGTCGATGATGTCTGCCGCTTCGTAGAGCTCAACCCCATTGTTGGGATCAATGAGGAACGGGAACTGGTGTTTGCCCCCCGCCTCCAGCACCTTTGGCCGGAACCGCTGACCCTGCTTCGGGCAGGGATACACCATGACGTCGAGATCCAGCTCGGTAATGACCTCACGAACGAGCCGGCAGTGCGGGCAGCCTTCGAAGTCGTACAGTTCGAGCGTCTTGGCGGGCTGCTGGGCGGCAGGCCGGGCGACGACGCCGGCCCCACCGCGGGTTGCAGTGGCGGACAGCGAACCGGCTAGGTTCCAGGAATAGCTGAGAGAATCCATGTGAGTAACCCTGGCCTGACGGCGCGGCTGAGTAAACGTCCGCGCATCCTCGGCAATTCAGGGTCACCGTCACGTGATGGCGCCGCGTCAGCTGCGTCCGCGGCGTTCCAGTACGCTGAGCGGGACCGGCCGGCCGAGGCCGAACCCCTGCCCTACGGCGCAGCCAGCCGCCTGCACGCGCTCGGCCTGTTCGGGCGTTTCGATGCCTTCAGCGACCAGGCGGTAGCCGAGATCCTGGCCGGTTCGAGCCAGGTGGCCGATCAGCAGCTCGGTCCGCTGGCAGGTCAGCACCTTGGCGATGATGGCGCGATCCAGCTTGACCGTGGTGGTCGGCAGGGACAGCACCCGCTGCCAGTTCGCGAAGCCGCGACCGAAGTCGTCCACAGCAATGCCGACACCGACCTCGTGCAGGGCGGTGAGCTGCTCTGGCTGCGGGGACCTGAGGTCAACCGGGGTGTTTTCGGTCACCTCCAGCTCTACCTGCCGCGGGTCGAGACCGCTGTCTTCAAGCAGCGACGTCAGCCAGATCGCGTAACCGCGATTGGACAGTTCGAGCGGCGAGCAGTTGAGCGCGAGGCGCACATCGGTTCCGGCAAAAGCGGACTGCGAAAAGGCAACCACTGCCGTTTCGACGGCACGCCGGCCCAGGACGCCGATGATGTCCTGCTGCTCCGCGAGGGTGACCACCCGCCCCGTGTCGAGAAACTGGCCGTCCTCATCGCGCAGGCGGACCAGCGCTTCGAGGCCAACCAGCCGGTCATCGGCGAGAGTGACCTGTGGCTGAAAGAGCACCTCGATCCGGTTGGCGGCAATGGCGGTAATGACCTGCTCGACTTCGCAACGCACCTGCTCTGCGGTCCCGAGCCGATCGGTTTCCCGCGCGCTCGCAGCCGGGGCGAATTCGAAGATCCGAGCGGGCTCCGGCTGGGCACCGCCGGTTTCAGCTCTGCGCACGGGCAGGCTGACCACGTTGCTCTCTCGGGTTGGGCTTGTCGTAGACATTGAAGCGCTCCGTTGGATTGGCGTCCGCACGCTCGATCAGTCGCCGCGACCGTCGATGCTGTTGGCCCACAGGTATGTGTTGGCCCAGAGATAGTTGTTGGCCCACAGGTAGCTGTTCGCCCACAGGTAGCTGTTGGCCCACAGGTAGCTGTTCGCTGCCATGTCGACCGGGCCTTCAGCCGCGCTCTGCCACAGCAGGCCCGTGACGTCGACCCAGGTCGGTGAGTTCCAGACGTTGTTCGTCAGCCAGTTTCCACCCTGGCCCCAGATGTGCTCCGGAGCGAATGCGGCGCCACCCCACTGCTCGCGGGTATCGATCAGATGTACGGTGTTGTGGCTGCTGTCCAGGGCGAACCACGGTGACACCGGATCAGCGCTGGCGCGAGCGGTACTCTGCAGCGCGGCCGTGGCATCCAGTACGCCAGCGCCGGCGGCAATGGGATCCAGGTCAAGCTTGCGCGTCGACAGCATCAGCCGCACTTTGACGTCGCCGGGCGTGAGCGTGGGATCCACGGAGAGCATGCCGACTACGGTACCGGCCACCCGGGCCGTCGCCATGCTGCTGCCGGACAGCTCCAGGTAGTTCGCCTTGCAGGTCGTATCGCAGTGGACGCCCTGGTCACCTTTCCTAGTCTTCAGATCGGAGCCCGCTGTCGCTGCCGCCACGACACGATTGCCCGGTGCCAGCAGATCCGGCTTCAGCGTCAGGTCATAGGCGGTCGGGCCGCGAGACGAGAAGGTTGAGACGTAGTCGTCTGCAAAGTTGGTCGGCGTACCGCTATCGGTCAGCGAGCCTACGGTGATGATGTCCTGCGCGTTACCCGGGCTGGTGACCGTCAGATCCCCGAGCTCACCGGCATTGCCGGCCGATGCCACGACGACCGTACCCTGCGCCCAGAGGTTGCGGACCGCGCCGACCAGCGGATCGAGAAACTGTGATTCCTCGATGACCTTACCGATGGACAGGTTGGCGACGCGGATCTGGTACTTCGCCCCGTAGACCGCGAGCCAGTCCAGCGCCCGGATGACGGACGACACGCTGCCGCTACCATCGGCGCCCAGCACCCGCAGATCGTACAGGCGTGCACCGGGGGCAGCGCCGCGGTACAGACCGTTGGAAATTTTGCCGCTGCCGCCAATGGCGCCTGCAATGTGTGTACCGTGCCCGAAAGCATCGGGATTGACCGTCGCGCTTTTGGTGCAGCCGACTGCCGTGCGGCAGTCGAGACGCAGCGCAACGCTCAGGTCAGGATGGCTGTTAATCCCCGAGTCAACGACTGCGACGCCAATCGCTGACTGCGTGCGGACGGTATCGACGCGGTAGATGGTCGGCTTTTCGGTCGGCTTCGTGGGTTGGAGACTCACCGGTGCGAACACCGCGTTCAGGGCCGTAGCGTTCAGCTCCCGATCGAGATCGACGACGTCGATGGAAGCGTGCGAGGCCACCTCCAGCAGCAGATCGGCCGGGGCGCGCAGCGCCAGCACCGGCAGTGCCAGGTACTCGGTGGAAATTTCGACGCCCAGCGCTTTCAGCCGCTCGATCTCTGCCTTCTCTGCTTTGTTGCGATAAGCGACGACGAGCTCGAGTAAGTCCTGGCTCCCGGCATCGTAGGCAGCCTGCACGGCACCGGTCATCCGGGCACGCGCACGTGCTTCTGCGCTGCCGCTGTTCTGGGTGCGACGGATCTGCTCCGCCATCGGATGCAGCGCGGCGTCAGTCGATACGTGGACCGCGGACGCGAGGCCCGCAGCCGCCGTGGGCATGACCGCTGCCTGATTGCGGCTCGCAGTGGCGCCGAGGTTCGCCACAACAGCGCTGGTGGCCACCGGACCCTTGGGGCTTACGGTGCCGGCGCCAATGATTCCGCTCGTCTCTATCCCTTGGGTCCCCTGGATCCCCTGGAAACCGATCAGCGCCGAGGTGATACCCAGGGACACTGCAGCGGTCAGAGTCTTCAGCTTCATTGTTCCGGCCTTTCCAACGGCTTGCACACCAAACTCGGTGCAACCGTGGGGCCAGAACGCGGCACTAAGTGTTAGCCTGACGTAAATCTAAATTAAACAGTCAGTTAAGAGCTATTTCTAATGCTCTTCTAGCTGAGTTTTGCTTACCCTCACGGGGATGGTGCTGAAACGCCGGAATTTTTCGCAGGAGGGGCGCCGCTTTTCGACAGCGGCGCCGGATTTGTGTGGCGGGTAAGGGGGCGGCCGGGTTTGGCCGCCGCGATCGTGCACCGGGTCACAGGAGGTTGGGACCCAGCGCACGACAGCAGTGCGAACTGCTGACCCAGGCTGAGCGCTACATATTCGGGTAGTTCGGACCGCCGGCGCCCTCCGGCACTACCCAGTTGATGTTCTGCGCCGGATCCTTGATGTCACAGGTTTTGCAGTGCACGCAGTTCTGCGCGTTGATCTGAAAGCGTGGGCCGTCTGTTTCCTCCACCACTTCGTAGACCCCGGCCGGGCAGTAGCGCTGCGCCGGTTCCGCGTACTTCGGCAGGTTCTCCGCGATTGGTATCGAAGGATCCTTCAGCTGCAGATGACAGGGCTGATCTTCCTCGTGATTCGTGTTCGACATGAACACGGACGACAGCCGATCGAAGGACAGTACGCCATCCGGCTTGGGATATTCGATCTTCCTGGCTTCGCTGGCCGGTACCAGTGCCGCGTAGTCGGGGGTCGGATCTTTCAGCTCGTAGAAGTTGTTGCCGCGGAAGATGGTGCCGCTGACAAACGCGTGAGCGGCGCCCGGCAGCGTGCCGAACTTGTGGAGCGCCGGGCCGGCATTACGTGACCGTTCGAGCTCTTCATGCAGCCAGGAGTCTTCGTAGGCTTTCTGAAAGCCCTCGAGCTCGTCGTGTGCCTGTCCGTTGGCGACCGCGGCAAACACCGTATCGGCGGCCAGCATGCCCGACTTCATTGCCGTGTGGCTGCCCTTGATCTTGAGTACGTTGAGGAAGCCGGCGTCATCGCCGATGAGCAGGCCGCCCGGCATGGACAGCCGCGGCAACGCCTGTGGACCACCTTTAACAATGGCGCGCGCGCCGTACGCTACGCGCTTGCCGCCCTCGAGCGTCTCGCTGATGAGCGGATGATGCTTCCAACGCTGGAACTCCTCGAACGGGGACAGGTAGGGATTTTTGTAGGCCAGGTCGACGATCAGGCCGAGAGCTACCTGGTTGTTCTCCAGGTGGTACAGGTAGGAACCGCCGGTGGGACCGCCGGCAAAGTGGCCGAGCGGCCAACCCACGGTGTGGACCACCTTTCCGGGCGTGTGCTTGGCCGGGTCGATGTCCCAGACTTCCTTGAGGCCAATCGCGTAGTGCTGTGTCGAGGCATCACGGTTCAGATCGAACCGCTCGATCAGCATTTTGCCGAGGTGTCCGCGGCAGCCTTCTGCAAACAGCGTGTATTTGGCATGCAGCTCGTAGCCCGGGGTGAAAGTCCCCTTCTGCTCGCCGTCAGCGCCTATACCCATGTCACCGGTGGCAATGCCCCTGATGCTGCCGTCTTCGTTATAGAGCACTTCCGAGGCGGCGAAGCCCGGGAAAATGTTCACGCCCAACGCTTCGGCCTGTTCGCCCAGCCAGCGGCAGAGGTTGCCGAGGCTCAGGGCGTAGTTGCCGTGGTTGTGCGTATCGGCGGGAATGAACATGCTTGGAATTTTGATCCGGTTCGTGTCGTTGACGAGGTAATAGACGTCGTCTTCCGTCACCGGGTTGTTCAGCGGCGCGCCCCGTTCCCGCCAGTCCGGAAACAGCTCGTTGAGCGCGGTCGGCTCGAACACCGCGCCCGAGAGAATGTGCGCACCGATCTCCGACCCCTTCTCGACCAGGCACACGGACAGCTCCTGACCGGTCTTCTCGGCCTGCTGCATCAGGCGGCAGGCCGCGCCCAGACCTGCAGGACCACCACCGACGATGACAACGTCGAATTCCATGGATTCACGTTCGATAGCGGCTTCCGCCATTTCTGTACTCCCTGAAAATTGAGCCGCTATTGTAGCGCAGCGGGGGTCAATTGACGTCCAAAATGGCCCCGGCGCCGCGTTGTAGCTACACTTCGCGGTATTCGGAACCCTTTTCCAGGATCACCACCCACCTTCGCTGACTCGAGGCTCCAGATGTCTGCCAAGCCGACTGACTCCCTGTCACCTGCCACTGACGGTTCGGGTGCCGCTGCGCCCTCGACGCTGGCGGGCCTTTCGGTGCTCCACGACCCGTTGCGTAATAAAGGAACCGCCTTCACGCATAAAGAGCGCGAGGCGCTGGGCCTGAACGGTCTGCTGCCCGCGGCATACAACACCCAGGACCAGCAGGCCGAGCGGACCTGGGCCACGCTGTCGCAGATCGAGAAGCCCCTGGACCGCTACCGGGAGCTGACCAGCCTGCAGGATCGCAACGAGTACCTCTACTACCGGGTACTGATGGACCATCTGCAGGAACTCATGCCGATCGTCTACACGCCCACTGTTGGTGCGGCGACGCAGCATTTCAGCCGCGTGTTTCAACGTGGCCGCGGGGTGTGGATCACCCCGGATCACATCGGTCGAGTGCAGGAAATCCTCGCCAACGCGACTGCCCGGCGCGATATCCGGCTGCTGGTCGTCACCGACAACGAATCGATTCTCGGGATCGGTGACCAGGGCGCCGGCGGGATGGCCATCTCGATCGGTAAGCTGTCGCTGTATACCGCTGCGGCCGGCATTGCCCCGGAGCAGACGCTGCCGATCAGCCTCGATGTTGGTACGGACAATCAGGCACTCTTAGACGATCCGAACTACCTGGGCTGGCAGAAGCCGCGGCTGCGAGGGCCGCTGTACGAGAGCCTGGTGGAAGAGTTCGTCAGCGCGGTAAAGGCCCTGTTTCCGAAAGCCCTGTTGCAGTGGGAAGACTTCCGCAAGAGCAACGCGCTGACGCTCATGGAGCGATATCGCCCGCAGCTGCTGTCTTTCAACGATGACATCCAGGGTACCGGCGCGGTGACGCTGGCCGGGGTAATGAGCGCGTTGCGCGTCAAGCAGGAGCGCTTGAGCGCGCAACGGATCGTGATTCACGGTGCGGGCGCGGCCGGTCTCGGCATCGCCCAGCAGATCAAGGCAGCCCTCGCGGCTGAGGGTATCGAGCGCCACTTGATGCACGAGCACCTTGCGCTGCTCGACAGCCGCGGTCTGCTCGTCGACGATCAGGATTACGCGGACGGCTACAAGCGTACCCTCGCCTGGCCCGCTGCGTTCGCCAAGGCACAGGGGCTCGGGGAGAGCGCAGACCGGGATCTTGATGCCGTCGTTGCGCGTTATCAGCCGACGGTGCTGATTGGTACCTCGGGCACGCCCGGCGTTTTCGATGAACCGATTGCGCGAGCGATGCTGGCGGCAACACCGCGGCCGGTGATTCTGCCGCTGTCGAATCCAACGGCGAATGCCGAGGCAACGCCGGAAGCTCTGCTGCAGTGGACCGACGGTGCGGCAATCATTGCAACGGGTAGCCCCTTCCAGCCGGTGACGCTGAACGGGCGCGAGCACAAGATCGGTCAGGGCAACAACGTCTTCATCTTTCCAGGTCTGGGTCTCGGCAGCCTGCACGTCGAAGCCAGCGCCATCTCCGACGGGATGATCACGGCAGCCGCGCAGGCGCTGGCAGATGCGATGACTGAGGCGGAACTGGCGTCCGGATTGCTGTACCCGGACGTCTCCCGGTTGCGCGCGGTGACGGCCAGGGTGGCCACCGCCGTTGCGGCGGCAGCCGTCAAGGAAGGCCTGAGCCACATGCCCGCACCGGGGCTCGAGGCAATCGAGCAGTCCATGTGGAGACCGGTTTATCCGCAACATGTCTGACCATCTCTGCACGGGTCTTCGCTCTCCAGATCGTCGCAAGACCGGCGCATCAACGCCGGTCACAACCCGCTGTCGTTTACCCTAGCCTGTACTGCGAATCGCGCTAGAATCGCGCGCCTGTCGTTGCCGACCTGGAATACTGTTGACCACCTCCGTTGCCCGTCCACACTGGGCCATCGCGCTCTACTCCCGGATCCTTGGCTATCCGGCACTGCTCCTCAGCCTCATCGTTGCGATCTGCGCGGTTGCCGGGTGGTACGCAACCCAGTTTCGCTTCGATGCCTCTTCCGACACGCTCGTGGTCGAGGGCGATGAGGACCTTGCCGCGTACCTGCGGATTACCGAAACCTTCTCCGGCGACGACTTCCTGCTGCTGACCTTTGCCCCGGCCGATGGCGATCCCTTCACCCGCGCCAATCTGGATCATCTGGCCGCCCTTGCGGCGGACCTGCGTGCGCTCCCCGGGGTCGGAGATACGTTCACGGCCCTCGATCTGCCGTTGCTCAAGGTTCCAGGATTCGATCTGGCTGATTTCGCGGCCCGAATTCCGACGCTGGCTGATGCGGACATCGATCTCGAAGCGGCGCGCGCCGAGCTCACCAACAGCCCGCTGTTCCGTGAGTTGCTGATCAGCGCCGATGGCCGCGCGACTGCGATCCGCATCGGGCTGAAGCCGGTACCGCCGCCGTCCGGTTCGTCGCAGCGGGAGCTGCGCCTGCAGCGGGAAGCCTTTCTGGCCCAGCGAGCGGCGCTCATTGAGTCCGTGCGCGTGGTTCAACGGCGCTACCAGATCCACGGCGAGCTGTTCCTCGGCGGCGTACCGATGATTGCCGCGGACATGATCGACTACGTCAAGAGCGACCTGATGACCTTCGGCGGCTCGGTGCTGCTGTTGATGATGATCGTGCTCTACAGCTTCTTCCGGCGGCCGCGCTGGGTGCTGCTGCCGATCGCAACCAGCGGGATCACGGTTCTGCTGACGGTCGGCATCCTCGGCTTTCTGGACCGGCCAGCCACCGTCATCTCGTCGAACTTCATCGCCCTGCTGGCGATCATCAACATCTCGCTGGTCATCCATCTGATCCAACGCTACCGGGAGCTGCTGTTCGAGAACCGAGATACGCCGCATCGCGAGCGGGTCGTAGCGACCATGGTGAGCAAGTTTGCGCCGTGCCTGTACACGGCCGTGACCACCATTGCCGCCTTCGGCTCGTTGATGGCCAGCCGCATCGTTCCGGTAGAAGACTTCGGCTGGATGATGTGTGTCGGCATTGCGATTGCCTTTGTCGTCAGCTTCAGCTTCTTCCCGGCGGCGCTTACCTTCGCCGGGGGTGGTACGCCGGGCAAGAATCTGGGGAAAGACAACTCCGTTACCCGGGCCCTGGGCCAGTGGGCGCGATGGCGCAGCGGAACGATCATCGTTGCCTCGCTGCTGTTCACCGGCGTCGCCAGCTACGGCCTCAGCCGCCTGTCGCTCGACAACCGGTTCGTTGAGTACTTCGCTGAAGACACGGAAATTCATCGGGGCATGAAGTACATCGATCGCCGCCTTGGCGGCACGATTCCGTTCGAGGTAGTCGTTGAGTTCTCGCCCTACGAGCCGCTGGGCAGCGACGCTGAAGGTGATGCAGAAGCCGGCTTCGAAGACGATTTCGCCGACGACTTTGCTGACGACTTCGCCGATGACTTTGCCGACGGCGAAGGAGCTGATCCCTATCCGGAGCGGTACTGGTTCACCCGCGACAAGCTGGATCGGCTGGCGCGGCTGCATCGTTTTCTCGAGGAGCGGGAGGTCGTCGGCAAGGTGTTGTCGCTGACTGCGCTCGAGGACCTGGCCGGCACCGTGACCAACGGCCGCACCCTGTCCAGCGCCGAGATTGCAGGCTTGTTGGGCGCGGTACCCGCGGAACTCCGGGACACGTTGATTGACGACTACGCCAGCCCAACCACTGGCCAGCTGCGCCTCAACGCAAGGATCCATGAGACCGGTCCGTCCTTCGACCGGGAAGCGCTGGTGGCGGACATTGAACGCTTTGCGACAGAGGAGCTTGGCTTCGCCCCGGAAGAAGTAACGGTGTCCGACATGATGGTGCTGTTCAACAGTATGCTGACGCAGCTCTTCGATTCGCAGATAGATACCCTCGCTTATGTGCTGGGCGCGACGCTGTTTATGTTCCTGATTCTGCTGCGCAGCCTGCCCTATGCTCTGATTGGCCTGTTGCCGAACCTGCTCGCAGCCGCACTGGTGCTGGCGTTTATGGGCTATGCGGGCCTGCCTCTCGACATGATGACAACTACCATTGCCGCGATCAGCATCGGTATCGGCGTTGATGATGCGATTCACTACCTGCACCGCTTCAAGTTTGAACACCAGCGCTGGGGCGATGCGCGCGTCGCGGTTTCCTGGAGCCATGCCAGCATCGGTAACGCGATGTACTACACGACGCTGACGGTCATGGTCGGTTTTTCGGTGATGGCGTTTTCGAACTTCGTACCGACGGTGTTGTTCGGCCTGCTGGTCGCTGCGGCCATGGCGCTGGCGCTGTTTGCCAATCTCACGCTGCTGCCGAGCCTGCTGGTGCGCTGGCATCGGACGGAAGACGCGAGCCACCACGTGCAGCGCAAGTCGGCGGCTTCGGCCTGAGGCACGCCCGCAGTCCCGACCCACCCTCTCTGGCGTGTGCCAGCGTTGCTCCCTGACCGTTCGGGCGGTCCGAACCCGGGCGTGCAATCTGTCCGCAGGGTGCGGACAATCCGCAGTCGCGGCTCGCCGCCCCCGCTGGCCGTAGCCACTGCGGGGAACCGAATAAGGGATTGTCATGGCTCTCAGCTTCATCGACCGGCTGTCGCGCGGCTTCTTCGCTCAGGTTCACGGTCGTAACCTGGTCTACAACACCTGCTGGGAAGACCCGCGCTGTGACCGCGAAGCCCTCGAGCTCACCGCCGACCATAACGTGCTGATGATTACCTCTGCCGGCTGCAATGCGCTGGACTATGCGTTGGATGATCCGCGTCACATCTACTGCATCGACGTCAATCCGCGGCAGAACGCGCTGCTGGAGCTCAAGATCGCAGCGATCCGAGGGCTTGACCATGAGACCTTCTTCAGGATGTTCGGCGAAGGCCAGCTGCGGGACATCGAGGCCGTGTACGGCAAGCGCATCCGGCCACACCTGCAGGACGAGGCCCGCGCCTTCTGGGATTCGCACCTGCGCTTCTTCCGTCCCGGGCGGCTGTTGCCGAGCTTTTACTATCACGGCACCTCCGGCTGGTTCGCGCGGCTGATGACCCTGTACCTGAAGTCCCGCAAGGCCTACGCCACCGTCGGCACACTGTTCGAGGTGGAGTCACCGGCTGAGCGACGGCAGATCTATCTCGATCACATCCGTGACCGGGTCTGGAGTGGTCTGCTGCGCAAGCTCATTGGCTACGGCCCGACGCTGTCGCTGGTCGGTGTGCCACGGTCCCAGCAGCTGCAGATTGCCGAGCACTATAACGGCGGCGTCGCACAATTTGTTGAAGATGCCCTGGAAACGGTATTCACCCGGTTGCCAACAAAAGACAACTACTTCTGGTGGATCTACCTGTTTGGCTACTACACGGAAGAGCGGTGCCCCGAGTACCTGAAGCCTGATGCCTTCGCGCGGCTGAAAGCCGGGGGCGTTGATCGCATATCGACTCACACAACGACGATCCTCGACTTCCTCAACCAGAGTGAGGAGCCCCTGCATCGATTTGTCCTGCTTGACCACATGGACTGGCTTTCGAGCTACGGCCAACCGACGCTGGCCGCCGAGTGGCAGGCCATCGCCGACCGGGCGGCGGCCGGTGCGCGCATGCTCTGGCGCAGCGCGGCGCTCGAAGTCGATTTTGTCGATCCGATCGAGGTCATGGTTGCCGGTGAGCGGCAGCCCGTCGGCACGCTGCTGCGCTACAACCGAAAGCTTGCCGAACGGCTGCACGCACAGGATCGGGTGCACACCTACGGCAGTTTCCACATCGCTGACTGGCTCGGCGCAGCGACCCCAGCGTCATGAGTTCGAAGCTTTCTGAACTTCGGACGCTGTGGCGGCTGCTGCGCGGCAGCGCGAGCGGAGTCGCCGATCACGGCGCACGCATGGAGTCGTTCTACGCAGCCCAGGCCGAGGACTACGATGCGTTCCGCAAACGGCTGCTCACCGGCCGGGAACGCCTCCTCGAACGGCTGGAGCTACCGCCGGGCGCCGTGGTTGCCGACCTTGGCGGTGGGACCGGGGCCAACCTCGATTTTCTGCCCGCAGGAATGCGGGCTCAGCTAGGCCATTGGCATATCGTGGATCTGGCCGGATCCCTGCTCCGCATCGCCGATCAACGGATCGCTGAGCTTGGCGCCAGCAACGTCACTACTCACCGGGCGGATGCCACCCTGTGGCGCCCGGCGGACCATCCGGTCGACATCGTGCTGCTGTCGTACTCGCTGACCATGATGCCCGATTGGCCGGCTGTGCTTGAACACGCCGAATCGCTGCTGCGGCCGGGCGGACAGATTGCGGTGGTCGACTTTTACGTCAGCCGCAAACATCCGCCGCCCGGTATGGTGCGTCATAGCTGGTGGACACGGCATGGCTGGACGGCCTGGTTCGGCTGGGATGACGTGTTTCTCAGCGCGGACCACCTGCCGACGCTCAGCCGCCGTTTTGAGCCCGTCTGGCGGTCCGAAGATCGGGCACCGGTGCCCTGGCTGCCCTGGGTTCGAGTGCCGGTTTACCAGTTCATCGGTCGGAAAAAGGGCAGCGATGCGCCCCAATAGCGCATTCCGGATCGACGTCGCACTCGATTAGGGCGTGTAGCCGGTATTCACCCCCTGAACGGCCGTTTCCTCGACCCAAATCCTGGCATGGGTCTTGTATTTCCGGTGCATTCGGTGATCATGCTCACCCTCACACGTATCACTGATCTCCGGAGCACGGCACCCCCTCTCATGTCTTTCGAACTGATTGCCCTGCTGTTGACCCTCTGCGTAGCCGGGGGCATCGCAGGACTCACCGCAGGACTGTTTGGTAATGGAGGTGGCTTCGTCGTCGTGCCGGCGTTGCTGGCCGTGTTCGACGTATTTACCGAGGCGACTTCTGAGATCATCTACGTCGCTATTGGTACCTCTCTTGCGTCTATCGTCATTTCGTCGGCCCGCTCGGTGCAGGCCCACGCGCGGCGCGGTGCGGTGGATTTCGAAGTGTTGCGCGACTGGGCGCTGTGGCTGGTCATCGGGGCTGGCATCGGCCTTTACATCGCCTCGATCGTCGACGGGCGGAGCCTGTTCATCGTCTTCGCTACCGGCGTGCTGGGCTACTCGGTGTACTTCCTGTTTCCCGGCCTGTTCGGCAGCGGCAGCATTTCCGACACCATGCCTTCGGGGCTCGGGCGCGCCAGCCTGGCTTCCTTTCTCGGCGGCTTCTCAGCGCTGCTCGGGATCGGTGGCGGTACGATCACGGTGATGACGATGACGCTTTGCAACCGGACCGTGCACCAGGCCGTGGCCACCGCCTCCGGCGTCGGGCTGATCATTGGTCTCAGCGGCGCCCTCGGCTTTCTCTATCTCGGCTGGGGTGCGAGTGACCTGCCGTTCGGATCTGTCGGCTACATCAATGTGCCTGCGCTCGCCGCGATCTCAGCGATCTCGATCTTTACGGCGCCCCTCGGGGCCAAGTGGGCGCACAGCCTCAACGACGTTCATCTGAAGCGGCTGTTTGGGGTGTACCTTGTGATCGTTTCGCTTTCCATGTACTACAAGGCGATCGGTTGATCGATTGCTAATGAACCAACGGAGTGACTCCTAGATGAGCAATACACTGAACAGACGTGGATTCCTGGGCGGCAGCATGATGGCGGCCGGCACTCTTGCGGCCAGCCCGGTGCTGGCCAAACACCATGCCGGTGGCGGAGTCAGCTACGGCCCGGAAGCGGGCATGGCCAAACTCAACGCCAACGAAAACCCCTACGGCCCGAGCCCGGGCGCGCTGAATGCCATGATGGAGGCGTCAAGCAAGGGCGCTTACTACGTCGGCGAGTCCGTGCCGCGTCTCAAGGCCATGATCGCAGAACGTCATGGGCTGACGCCGGATCACATCGCCTTGAGCGCAGGTTCTAGCGGCGTCCTGACCTATCTGGCGGTAGGCGTTACTCATGAGGGCAAGAAGATCCTCGGTCCGGATCTGTTCTGGGACACAACCGCCAAGAAAGCGGAGCAACAGGGTGGCGAAATCGTTCGGGTACCGAACGGCAAGAACCTCGAGATCGACCTGGCCGCGCTCGAGAACGCCATCACCGATGAAATTGGCCTGGTCAGCATCTGCAACCCGAACAACCCGACGGGGCTGGTGCTGAATCCCGATGAGCTGGTCGCGTTCTGCAAGCGGGCGTCGAAAAAGACCACCGTGCTGATCGACGAAGCGTACAACGAGCTGACCGACGATCCGACGAAGAACACGATGATCTCGCTGGTCAAGGACGGTCACGACGTCGTTGTCGCGCGCACTTTCTCCAAGATTTACGGCCTTGCCGGCATGCGCGTCGGCTATATGATTGCATCGCCGGAACGCCTGGAGATGGTCAACCGCTATGGCCTTGGCGACTACGCCATGAATCAGGCGGGCGTTGCCGCTGCCGTGGCGAGCTACAACGACGAAGCGTTCCTGACCTACTCGAAGAGCAAGATCGTTGAAGCGCGGGAAATGGTGCTGGCAGCGACCAAGGAAGCCGGGCTCAAGCCGCTGCCTTCCGCCACCAATTTCGTGTTCGTCAACCTGAACGACATCAACGCGCAGAAGTTCCGCGAAAAAATGCAGGAACGGAACGTTTACATCCGTGGCATTTATCGCGATTACACTAACTGGTCACGGGTGAGCATGGGTCACCTGCACGACGTAGAGCGTTACGTTGCCGCACTGCCGGCCGTCGTGGACGAACTCAGCGTGTGAACTGACCGATTGAGAAGAGACGTATCGTGACGCCGGCAGCAACGCCGGCCGCCCTCCGGCGGCCGGCGTTTTTCATTTTTGGCCTATCAAGTTTCGAATGGGTGGCAGCGGTTCTGCTCGCATTGCTGTTGACCCTTGTCTATGCGCCAACGCAAGCGGCGACAACGACCCCCCGCACGATCGAGGATGAACGCGTAGTACCGGCTGCGGAAACCCTGCAGTCCGCCCCACCAGCAGCACCAACAGCGCAGGATGCACCGCCAGCGCAGGCAGCACGATCCGGCCGAACGCTTGCCGCGGCCCAGACCGAGGCGGTGAATGAAAGCCCGCGGGAGCGGCAGCGGCTGTTGCTCAAACGCAATCCGATCGCTTCGGAGTATCAGGTTGTTGGCAGCTTCGGCCGCTCTCCGGGGGCACAGGCCGATGCGGAAAGCGTGGGTTTTGGTCGGTTCTTCCCGTTGATGGGGGGATCGGAGACCACCCGCGTGCAGCTCTCCGCGACGCGACAGCATGAGGCTGGCGTTTATGAGCCCGGCGGTCGCATTGATTTTGCACGGGCGCTGGGAGCCGATGCTGAGAGCGCCCGCTGGCACATCGCCGCCCGGTTGAGCCGGAACGCTGCCCGCCGGGTGATCGACGAATACGCCGGCCGCTGGAACGTTCGCAGCGATATCGGCGGCGTACCGTCGCTGACGTTTCCGCGCTATACAACCGACCAGCTCGATACCACAACAACCGGCGCGATCTTCCGGCTCGGCTTCGAGCCGTCCGATCGCCTCGAGATCGCCTACCAGACCAATCTGATCGATTACCAGGATAAGTTTCACCGCAACCGGGTCGAGTTTCAGTTTGCCCGCGGTACGCCGGACCCCGACTCGCTGCTGTTTACGAACAACGGGCAGACGCTCGCTGCCGGCACCTTCAGTGACGGAGCAATCCGTCGCTACTTCCACGACAACGACACCGACCGCTCCGTGCAGCGGCACCAGCTGAACTTTCGTGCTGACGGCGAGCGCCGCGCTCTGAGCGGTGCGTTCTACCTCGGGAAGTGGGACAACTCCCGCGACTGGGATGGCTGGAACTTCCTGCAGCGGGGTGTCGACATGGCCTACGCTACGGAGCGGCGCTGGCGACCGACGCTGTCGACCAGGGAAGATTTCGATCTCTATGCGGTCGACGACGTCCCTTTCGCGAACCTTCGGCTTTACGACATCAACACCATCGACCGGGATCGGGCGTTGCGGCTGGATTGGGAGCAGCAGTTTGCGATTGCCGGGCACCAGGGCTGGTGGTCGACGGGTCTCCAATGGCGGACCAAGGCGCGGGATAACGATGAGCAGCGGCTGGTGTTCCTGGCCGGTGAAGACACGTTTGATCTTGCTGACTTTCCCCTGCTCCGGGAAACCGATGATGTGCTCGATGGCGACTACCGGGTTCCGGCGGATCTCAACGTAGGGGCAGCAAATCAGATCGCGCTAGCCGCAGAGGGTGCTGAGCTCGTTTTCAGCGAGGCGCTCTCCTTCAGCGAAAGCGTACAGTCTCAGTTCACCAGCGAAGAAACAGTCAGCGCGGCTTTTGTCTCCGCTTATCAACAGCTGGGCCGCTGGCGCTGGAAAGCCGGGTTGCGCTACGAGCTGACTGAGACGGAGACATTGGGGTCAATTGTCGCACCGGAGGACTTCGTGGCCAGTGCCCGCGGCATTCCAGTTACCGAGCTCACGGTGCAGGGCCGGGAGCTGGTTGATAGCTTCGACAGCTTCGGCGCTAAGCGTGTGCCCGGTGGACAGCGCTACGATCACTGGCTGCCGAACCTGGAGCTCAGCTTTGCCCCAACGGACCAGCTGACCCTAAGTGCCGCCTACTACCGGGCGCTGATGCGGCCGCAGTACTTCGACATCGTGGATTACCGCCGCGTTATTCTGCCGATCTTCCGCATCCAGGAAGGCAATCCCGAGCTGACGGCGACCACGATCGACAGCCTGGCGGTGGCTTTCGAGTACCGCTCGGCACGCTTTGGCACCCTTGCCGCGGAGTGGTACTACAAGGACGTCGTCGCATTCTTCTACGACGCCATTTCCAACGAAGTCATCGATGACGTGCTCTTTGACGTCACGCGGGTCGAGAACGGCGGTGACGGTATGATCCAGGGTTTTCAGGTGTCCTGGGAGGTCAGCGCGGAGAATCCACTGCCCTTCCTCGACCAGCTGAACTTCAGCAGCGCCTATACCTATTCGCAGTCTGAGGCCGACATTGCCGACGCCAGCGGTGCAACGAGAACGATCTCGATGCCGGAGCGCTCGCGGCACCTGCTCAACAGCCGGATCTCTGTCAGCAAAGGGCCGTTCCGGGCAGGGCTCAACGGCAGCTACCAGAGTCAGGCGCTGGATCGGGTAGGTAATGCCGATGGTCGGGATCGGATACGGCGCTACTACGTCCAGGTAGGTGCCAATCTCGGGCTCCGCTTCGGCCAGGGATGGGATCTTGGCCTTACGCTCAGCAACCTCACCAATCACCCGGAGCGCTCCTTTGATGGTGAGTCGCGGCGCGTGCTGTTGAACCAGTACAGCTTCGCCAGCGCCGCGCTGACCCTGAGCAAGCAGCTCTAGGACGATGCGGTGGCTACGTCTTGTTCTGTTGATCGGTCACCTGCACCTCGCCGGCTGCCAGAGCGTGCGCAGCGACGGGCCGGCCGGACGCATGGCCCCCTGTGGTGCTCTGCCGAACTGCTATCGTAGCGGGGCAGCGCAGCCACCGTGGCACCTCGCCGACGCCTCCCTGGCCGGCTGGCAGGCGTTTATGGCCGAGCTCCGGCTGCGCGAACGCTGGTCCCTGATCACCGAGGCGGACGGTTATGTGCACTTTCTCGTCCGTACGCCGCTGCTGCGGTTTGCCGATGACGTCGAGTTTCGTCTCGCGTTGCCGGCCGGGACCGTCAGCTACCGTTCGGCGTCCCGGCTCGGCATCTCGGATCTCGGTGCCAATCGTCAGCGCCTGGAGGCGCTTGCTGCGGAACTCGTGACCGCCGGGCTGCTGCAGACTGTCGGGGCAACCAGTGAGACCACAGCTGATGAGTGACGAGGAAGCGCCCGGAAACGCGATGATCAGCCTGGACCTGTCCTGGCTCAGGGGTCAGGCGCAGGACTGGTTCGAACAGATCGTGGGCTGGGCACAGAGCCCGGTGTTTTACGCACAGCTCGGGCTGATTGTCGGTGCCCTGCTGGTTGCCTGGGCCGCTGCCGGAGTTGCTCGGCGCTTTCTCCCGGAAACTCGCGAACAGCCTCAAGCGGTCGGCTTCGCCACCCTGCGCCGGCTGCTCGGTCGGCTCCGGCACATTCTGTTTCCGATCTTTGCTGTACTGCTACTTGGCGTCAGCGTGCAGCTCAGCGAGGAGCTGTTCGGTGAAGGTGTGATCGTGCGCCTGGCCCAGGGCCTGTCGGTTGTAGCGCTTATCTACACCGCCACCCGGATCTTCTTCGACAGCGCCGCTGTGCGGGCCTTCGCGAAGTGGGTTGTCGTTCCGATCGCACTGCTCAACGTCTTCGGGGCGCTGGGTACGGTCACGGAGTATCTGGAGAGTATCCGGATCAACGCCGGCAACATTTCATTCTCTCTCTACGCCATCCTGCGCGCCCTCATCTTCGGTGCCGTACTCTTCTGGTTCGGACGAATCTCCAACGACACCGGCAAGCAGTACATCCGTTCGCAGGAAGCGCTGGAAGTCGGCACCCGCGAGGTCTTCGCGAAGCTGTTTGAAATCGGGATTTTCGTTGTCATCTTCCTGCTGCTGCTGCAGGTGATGGGCATTAACCTGACCACGCTTGCGGTGTTTGGTGGTGCGCTTGGTGTCGGGCTTGGCTTCGGACTGCAGGCGATCGCGTCGAATTTCATCTCCGGCATCATCATCCTGCTGGACCGTTCGCTTACCGTCGGCGATTACATCGAACTGGAAGACGGTCGTACCGGCACGATCCGGGCGCTCAACATGCGCTCCACCGTGCTCAAGACGTTTGACGGTAAGGATATCGTGGTACCGAACGAGACGTTCATCACTGCGAGCTTTACCAACTGGACGCAGACCGATCCGAAGCAGCGCTACGCCATCGAGTTTCAGGTGGCCTACAGCACCGACATGGATCGTCTGCTACCGCTGCTCAAAACGCTCGTCGCGAGTCACCCTCAGGTTATTGCCGGGCCAGACTATTCTGAGGAAGAGCAACCTGACGCTGAAATCAGCGGCTTCGGAGATTCCGGTGTCGACATCCTGATCGAGTACTGGATGG
This sequence comes from Pseudomonadota bacterium, assembly GCA_038757945.1. Lineage (GTDB taxonomy): Bacteria > Pseudomonadota > Gammaproteobacteria > Pseudomonadales > Azotimanducaceae > CALHVX01. The sequence goes on along the minus strand of JBCDGJ010000034.1, from coordinate 2,065 downwards.
AAGGTATCGATGATGGCCGCAACCGGGTGGACGCGGATCTGAAGCTGATGATCTGGCAGACGCTGAAGGCCGAGAAGTTCGAGTTTCCGTTTCCACAGCGGGAGGTGCGGATACTCAATCCAGAACCCTGACCGGCTGACTCCCGTTCCTTCCTTTGCCGTGTGCTGCCACCAAGTGGGCGTGGCCGTCGGCGCTGCGCCTCATCGGTCTTGTTGCTTTACGCTTTTCATCGCGGACTTTATGCGGTTTGACCCGCAGGTGGTGGTTGACTCGGACTAAAGGGTCCCTGCTTCAGCCGGATCTCAGCTGGCGCCTCTGCAGGGCCGGTACGCCCTAGATCCTTGTCTACACTGCGATAATGGATGGGCTCAGCTGTGACTGACCGTATCAGCCGCTTTGACGGGCTGCTCGATTCCCCGCGCCTGCTCTATCGGTGGGTCGGGCTGGGTGCGGGCGTTGCATTCGTACTCGGCACGGCGATCGAGACCCAGTTCGACAATCGCTCGATGCTGGACTGGGCGTTGGTCCTGCTGCTCATGGCGGCCTTCTTTCTGGTGGCTGCGCTCACCTGGGTTGAGAAGGTTGATGGGGCTCGACTACCGGCCCTCTGGCTTGGCGCCCTGGTTCTGGGTGTCGCCTGGCAGACCGTGCACAACTACGAGCAGGCGTTGAGCTATAACGTGGCTCTGCAGAACTTCGTTCATGTCGCTGCTGCAGCAACCACGCTACGCCATCGCCGTCACCTCCAGATCTTTCTCACGCTGTCTGTTCTGAATGTAGTGACGGTGTCGCGGCTGGTAGAGGAGCCACAGATAAATCCTGATCAGTTTGCTGTTCTGGTAAGTGCGTTCTGCATATTCATCTACGCAATCACGGCGGCCGGCATGGCCTCTGTTGACAGGCAGAGGGAAACGGCGAAACAGCTGCGACGCAACGATCTGCTGCTGGAGCAGGCGCAGCGGGTCGCCCGTATGGGCGGCTGGACCGTAGAACGGGGCGAAACCCTGCGCTGGACCCGATCCCTGTGGGAACTGTTGGAGATGGAGCCGGAGGAGCGGATCGAGCTGTCCCGGGTGCTCGAGTTGCTGCCCGAAGCCGACGTCCCGAAGTTTCAGCAGGAAGTTGCGGCGTTTGAGGCGGACGCAATCAGCGCGTTCGACCTTGAAACCACCCTGACTACCGGTCGTGGCCGGAAGATCAGGGCTCGGGTAATCGCCCGGCGCGAGCCGGACAGTGGTCGAATCTATGGCACCGTTCAGGACATCTCCGTGCAGGCCGAGCAGACCCGGTTGCTCACCGAGGCGCGGGAGGCGGCCGAGGCGGCAGCGGCAGCGCGGACCCAGTTTGTTGCCAACATGTCGCACGAGATCCGCACGCCCATGAACGGAGTCATCGGTATGACTTCGCTGCTCCTGGATTCGGGGCTCAACGAAACACAGCGCAGCTATACGGAGACGATCCGTGCCAGCGGCGAATCGCTGTTGCACATCATCAACTCGATCCTCGACTTCTCGAAGATCGACTCCGGCGAGATACAGCTGGAAACCCATCCGTTCGACCTGGAGAGCTGCCTCGCTGATGCGCTCGACGTTGTGTTGCCCACGGCCACTGAGAAGGGGCTCGAGCTCCTGTTCGACTGGGACCTGACCTTGCCCGAAACCGTCGTCGGCGACAGTTCGCGGCTTCGTCAGGTGGTCATCAATCTGCTCGGCAACGCCATCAAGTTCACCGACAGCGGCGAGGTCTGCCTGCGCGTGCGTGGCCATCAGGACCAGCAGCGTGACTGGCTCGAGATTGCTGTCAGCGACAGCGGCATTGGTATCCCTGCCAGCCGTCTCGGCGGCGTATTCGACGCGTTTACCCAGGCCGATGCCTCCACGACCCGACGCTTCGGTGGCACGGGCCTGGGCTTGAGTATCAGCCGCGACCTGGTCCGTCTCATGGGCTGCGATATAACGGTGACCAGCGATCTGGGCCAGGGCTCTACCTTTCGATTTACGGCGGACCTGGGCGTGATCGAGCCGTCCCGCGAACCGGGTTATCGAGGGCTCGCCGGAAAGCGCGT
>JBCDGJ010000033.1:0-37607 GCA_038757945.1 Pseudomonadota bacterium | reverse complement strand
GCTATGACCTACTTTGCCGGCGCACTGGCCGATCTGTTGAATGTTGCCCGCTGGATCATGGTGCTGCGGCGCTAAGGTTCAGAGACCAGAGCGCCGCAGGGTGCTGAGCCCACCCACGAACCGCTAGCGTTCGCGGTTTTTCGGTTCTTCCGAAGGCAGTGGAACGATCACAGCCCCACCCGGCGCCTGGGCCGTGGATTGGACCACCAGCCCACAGCTGGCCACGGCGCATTCGGTGATCGTGGTAATCACGTTCGGCTGATGGTTGTAGTGCCTTTCGAAGGACAGGCTGAGCCCGTAGCCCTCATCGAATACGGCAAGATCTGTAAAGGGCGAGTTTTCCAGCCGCCACCCACCCAGCTCGTTGTAGACCGCCATCGCGCTGCTGAAGCCAACATGTGACGCCAGGCGCCAGAGGCTGGCGTTCAAGTCCAGCTCGCTGATGGAATAGGATCCCCTCAGCTTGGCACCGTTTCCATCGACAACGCTGAACTCCCGGGACAGCGTCGTGAGAAAAGTCAGGGATCCAACAGGCCCGAGGGATACGCCAAACCAGCCAACAGAGAGCTCCAGGTTGAACGTAAGGCCCAGCTGCGAGTTCACCAGCTTAACCTTGTTCAAGCGTTCCACCGGCGGGAAGATGCCAGCGAATCCGTTACCCTTGTCCCAGAGGTAACCGGTCCCGACTCGAGCCGCGTCTTCCAGCGTTCGACAGCCGCTGCATTGGAGATCGATGCTGTGGGCCGCACCTGAATACAGAGTACCGACGAGCAGCGTCAGGACATAGAGTTGCCGTAGCTCAGGCATCACCCGCCCCCTTGCTCAGCTGCGAAGCAACCAGCGCCTCCAGGGACTCTTCAGCGGTCCGAAGATCGAACTCATCGGGTGAAAGATGCCGAGCGTGCTCCACGTAGAGCTGCTTCCAATGCTCCGGTTGAGCTCGCGGGTCACCCGCATTACGGGCAATTCGTGACAGCACATAGCCGTTGAGGGCTGCAATCGCCGAAGGCTCACGGTCGACGAAGTCCTCGAGACTCTCCCGATCAACGCGAACAATCGCATCAGCTACGTGTTGTTCGACATAACGCACAAGTTCAGCCGGCTTTCCGGACAGCCGATAGGCAGCGAGCGCTGCATCGAACCGCTCCTGCGGTGTCGCGGTCGGAAACTCAACCAGCAGCGAAGCCGCAACGGCATCCCCTGCTTCCATCCAGCCGAGCAGCTCCTCCTTGCTGGCGCCCAGGTAGATCAGCCGCGGACGGAGCTGGCACCGCACGCCAGGAGCGCTGGCTTCCACCGCGGAGTACTGCTCAGCGCAGTTGTCGGCGACTACCGGGTGATACGGCAGCACGTGCATCTCGTTGTATCTGGCGACCAGCCTGTCACCCGGCACACAGTCCGGGTGGTTGTCCACGAAGCGGCTGTAGAAGGGGTCGGAGCCGATGCGTGCTTTGCATTCGGTCACGAACGCCAGGAACTCGGCCGCCGTGGCAATGCCGGCAGGAGGGTCACCGTCGCTCCGGGTTTCTGCTGCAGTGCCGCTGGCAGCGACCGGCATCGGCGCATCTGCAGCGGAGCGCTCTGCCGCAGACGTTGCTGCAGCCGCCGCAGCGGGGGCTTGGCCGCCGGCAACAGACGTCTGTTGAAGCCGACTGGTGGTCGTCATGGTCCACCAGCCGATCAGCACAACGGCCACCACGAGTGCCATAGCGAGATCGCGCTTCATCGCCTGCTCCTCGCTGCCAGGGGGCGCAGCAACGGAAGCCGCTGCCGGCCGGGTCGCGCCGGGGAAAACATATCGAGCCGGCTGCTACGCCGGTTTGCATGTGTCATCGCAAGATCATCCATCCGTTGGGGAGTCCCAAACTATTCGGATGGTGCAGCACCGGGCAGCGCCAACGGCATCAGCCTCTGACGGTGAGGTTCCTCGTGACGGGACAGCAATGCTCCATCGGGCGAGCCGCCGCTGCGTTCAACTCCGCACCCTACCGAGCAGATCGACGAGCTCCTCGAACTTCTGCCGCTGGTCCTCGGCATCGCCCGAAGCGATCGCCGTCTGTATACAGCTTGCAGCGTGGTCTTTGAGTACGGCATCTTCGACCCGCGCCAGGGCAGCCCTGATGGCCTGCAGCTGCTGCAGGACGTCGATGCAGTAGCGGTCTTCATCAATCATGCGGTGAACGCCGCGCACCTGGCCTTCAATGCGGTTGAGCCGTTTCAGCGTTGCGTCTTTGTTCTGATGCACGGGGTGAACCTGAACGGAAAGCGATGATCCTAAGCGCATATCCGTGCCGCGGCCAGCAACAGCAACGGAGCGCCGCGGATACCCTGCGCAGGAAGGTCAGCGTCGCAGCAGCCTACCGCCAGCAGCGGCGCCCATCAGCGCCGGTACCAGCACCGGCGCCAGATGATGCGTCCAGGCATGATCCACCAGGTACATGCAGGACAGCTGCATCAGCAGCGCCGGGATCATGCCCGACGCAAAGCCCAGCAGCGCACCCGTCTGCCACCCTCGCAGGGGATAGAGGCGCCGCAGCATCAGCAGCCCGATGAACAGCGGTGGCAGGCTTTCCACCATCACCTCGAGGTAACAATCCTCCCGCTTGCCCGCCATGCTCGGCGTCAGCGCTGGCTCGTAGAGCCCGAGGACCAGCAGCGCAAGCCAGGGTGCCCAGGACAGCACAAAAATGAGGACAACGCGCGAAGGTCGTAGAGCGCCCGGTAGCGCCGACTGCACCGTCGCCCAGATCAGCGTACAGATTCCGGCTGCTGCGACGAGGATCTCGAGGGCGAACTGCGGGACGGTCGTGAGCTGCACCAGCGCGCCGGGGCGCCAGGCCGCATGGGCCAGGCTCATTCCCAGCACCGTCAGCACCGACAGCAGCAGCCAGCAGGTGAGCAGCACGCTCGGGCGCTGCCAGAACGAAACGGGCGTGAGGTCCGCCGCGAGCCGGTCGATGAGCTCCTCCGGGTCGGGTCGCGAGCGATCAGTCATCGATCCTGCTCCCATCCGCGGCCAGCGTGTCGAGCTCATCCTCGTCCAGCAGCCGGCGCGCGGCACGAAGCGCCCGGAACACCCGCACTTTCATAGCGCTGACGCTGCAGCCGCAGTACGCTGCCGCTTCGGCTGTCGTGTAGCCCGCGAGTTTCGTCAGGATGAGCGCCTCGCGGTTCTGCTTCGGCAACCGGCGCAGCAGCCCCGCAGCCATCCCTTCGGCATCGCCGTCGCTGATGGTCAGCAGCTCGGCCACCTGCGCATCGTCCAACGGTTCGTGCCGATCCTCACGCACCTGGCGCCGCCGCAGCTGATCAATCGCCTTGTGGCGCGCGATGCTGAACAGCCACGGGCGAAAGGGGCGCCCGCGCTGATAAGTATGTCGCGCGCTGTGGATCGCCAACAGACACTCCTGAACACAGTCATCCACAAATTCCGCATGGCCGAAGCGGGCCAGCAGGTACGCTCGCAGGGCACGGGCGATCTCCTCGAGCAGCGACGCGTACGCCTTCGCATCGCCTGCCTGTGCAGCCAACATCCAGTCCGTCCAGCGCTGTTCGTCCGCCTGCTTGTCCATAGTCGCGGCCGCCTGAATCTCGCGATCCAGGTCGGTGCCGCCAGGGTTCCATCTGCCGTCGAAGGCGCACCACAACGCCCCGATTTCGCTACTACCACACCTGCCTGATGGTGACCTGTACAACGGGCTTGCGCCAGTCATCCGCCGCCGATCCCGGCACTGCCTTGCTGGCGCCGCTGACGGTAGCCAGCTCATGCGCGTCGTTGGCAAACACCTGGTTGGACTAACCCGTGCAGCCTATGCCGTCGCGCAACAGCGTCGCCGCAACGAGGACCAGACGGAAACGAGGGCACAGGGCGCTCTCCTGGTTAAGACGCAGGACACGCTCGTCGGACTCCTACCAGTACGCAGCAGCACCAGCAAAGGTTACTCACATCCCAAGGTGGTTCGCCTCGAATCAACGCGGCGGCGTGTCGCTGAGCACGTCACGCACAGCGAGCTGCAGCGCAGGTATCACCTCGGCTTCGAACCAGGCATTGCGCCGTAGCCACAGCGTATTCCTGGGGCTCGGATGAGGCGTCGGAAACAGAGTTGGTGCATAGCGGCGCCAGTCGGCAACGACGTCCGTCAGACGCTCTCCAGCACGCTCCGGCAGATGCCAGCGCTGAGCGTACTGACCAATAACCAGGGTGAGGCGCACCTGCTTGAGCTCCGCCAGCAGCCGTTGGCGCCAGAGCTCGGCGCACCGCGACGGCGGCGGCAGATCACCGCCACGCCCCCGGCCCGGGTAGCAGAAAGCCATCGGGACCAGGCTGACGAGCCGCGGATCGTAAAATTGCGCCCGCTCGAGCCCGAGCCAGTCGCGCAGCCGATCGCCGCTCGGGTCGTTGAACGGAATACCCGTCTCGTGCACTCGCGTACCCGGCGCCTGGCCAACGATCAGAATGGGCGCAACGCTGTGCGCCTGCAGCACCGGGCGCGGTCCGAGCGGCAGCTCAGCCGCACAGGCCGTACAGCCGCGGATCTCCTCCAGCAACCGGATCAGCCGCTGACCGTTGCGCTTCGCCACCCTGCGTCGCGGCTTCAGCCGAGCTCGAACGCTGGCAGCTTCTTCGCTACGAGGTGATTCTTGAGGCGGACGTACTGCGGGACGCCGTTCTTGAACCTGGGATAGTCCTCCCCGCCGATCAGCGGCTCGAGGTAGGTTCGCGCCGCCGCCGTAATGCCGAAGCCGTCCTTCGAGACGTACTTCTTGGGCATCTTCTTCTCGACGTTGGCGACTTTGGCCAGCGGTGCTTCACCGATCTTCCAGCGGTACGGCTTGTCGCTCGTGCGTACGATAGTCGGCATGATGGCGTTCTTGCCTGCCAGCGCAAACTTCACCGCGGCCTCCCCCAACGCATAGGCCTGCTTGACATCCGTCGCCGATGCAATATGGCGCGCCGCGCGCTGCAGATAATCGGCCACCGCCCAGTGGTACTTGTAGCCCAGGGCGTCGCGGACCTTGTTAGCGATTGTCGGCGCAACCCCACCAAGCTGGGTGTGTCCGAAAGCGTCTTTGCTGCCGGCATCGGCTACGAAAGTACCGTCCGGATACTGAACCCCTTCAGACACGACGATGACGCAGTAGCCCTTGCGCTTCACCGTATCATCGACCTTGCGCAGAAACGCCGCTTCGTCGAAGGGCACCTCCGGCAGCAGGATGATGTGCGGCGCGTCGCCGGGCGCCTCCTGCGCCAGCGCTGCGGAGGCGGCGATCCAGCCTGCATGGCGGCCCATGACCTCGAGCACGAAGACCTTGGTCGAGGTTTCGCACATGCTGGCCACATCCAGCGCCGCTTCCTTGGTCGACACGGCGACGTACTTCGCCACGGAGCCGAATCCCGGACAGCAGTCGGTCAGCGGCAGATCGTTGTCGACGGTCTTGGGAATGCCGATGCAGGTGATGGGGAAGTCCATCCGCGTGGCGAGCTGCGCCACCTTGTTCGCCGTGTCCTGGGAGTCACCGCCACCGTTGTAGAAGAAGTAGCCGATATCGTGCGCCCGGAACACATCGATCAGCCGCTCATACTCGCGCCGGTTCTCCTCGATGGACTTCAGCTTGAAACGGCAGGAGCCGAAGGCGCCGCTCGGGGTGGAGCGCAGTCCCGCAATGCTGCTGGCCGACTCCTTGCTGGTATCGATGAGCTCTTCCGTCAGCGCACCGATAATACCGTTGCGGCCGGCGTACACCTTGCCGATGCGGTCTTTGTGCTTGCGGGCGGTTTCGATCACGCCACAGGCGCTGGCATTGATGACCGAAGTCACGCCTCCCGACTGGGCATAGAAGGCATTCATCTTCTTCGCGCCCTTCGCCTTCCTGGCTGCGCTGGCGGGAGTCGATTTGCGTGTGGGCTTGCTGGTAGCCGAAGGTTTTGGCATCGCCTCGAAGTCTCCATTTCGAACTGGCGGCCGGTGGGAACCGGATTCCCGGCAATTGTCGGGCATCGCTCGCCGTTATGCGACAATCGCGATCCGTTTCGGGTCCACAGCGGCACAGTTTGTGACCGCCTTCGAATTACGCGCAGCCCGAAACCGCGTAGCCAGGGAGAGCGAACGCAGATGCGGATCTACGTCATGGGAATCGGTGGCACCCTCATGGGCAGCATCGCGCAGCTCGCGCAGCAGCTCGGCCATGAGGTCAGCGGATTCGACCAGGCCGTCTACCCGCCGATGTCCGATCAGCTGGCTGCGGCCAACATTCGCGCCTTCGACGGTTTTGACCCTGCGCAGCTCGACCCGGAGCCCGATCTGGTCATCGTCGGCAACGCCAACCTGCCCCGGGGCAACGAAGCGCTGGAAACCGTGCTCGAACGGGGCCTGCGCTACACGTCTGGAGCTGCCTGGCTCGGTGATTATCTGCTGCAGAGCCGCTGGGTCCTGGCCGTGGCAGGCACCCATGGCAAGACCACCACCGCCAGCATGCTGGCCTGGATCCTCGAGGCAGCCGGCCTCGCACCCGGCTATCTGATCGGCGGCGTACCGGCAAACTTCGAGCAATCCGCCCGCCTCGGCAATGGGCCCTTCTTCGTGATCGAGGCAGACGAGTACGACACCTCCTACTTCGACCGCCGCTCGAAGTTCGTCCACTACCGCCCACGGACGCTGGTGCTGAACAACCTCGAATACGACCATGCCGACATTTTTCCGGATCTGGCGGCGATCCAAACCCAGTTTCATCACCTGCTGCGCACGGTGCCACGGAATGGCCTGATCGTAGCGCCATCCGCCGACGATGCCTTGCAGGAGGTTCTGCATCGAGGCTGCTGGACGCCGGTCAGCCGTTTCGGCGTCAAAGCTCCCCGGCAACCTATCGAGCGTGACAACGGCGAGACCTGGAGTGTCGATCCGAAAGATCTCGGTGCCCGCCACTTCGGTGTGCAGCTGTCCGGTACCGGCGTCGGCGAAGTACGCTGGTCCCTGCTCGGCCGCCACAACCAGCGCAACGCGTTGGCCGCTATCGCCGCTGCGCGCCATGCCGGTGTCCCGGTCGAGCAGGCCATCGAAGCCCTTGCGGATTTCCGTGGCGTCGCCCGGCGCATGGAGCTCATTGGCGAGGTCGGCACGATCAGCATCTACGACGACTTCGCACACCATCCGACCGCGATCCGCCTCACCCTGGAGGGGCTGCGCCAGGCGGTCGGCAACGAAGAAATCATCGCCGTCATCGAACCGCGCTCGCACACCATGTCTCTCGGCTCGCTGCGGCAGGATCTGACCACCTGCTGCGCCGCGGCCGATCACGCCATCTGGTTCCGCGGCAGCAACATCCAGTGGGACCTGAACGAGGTGGTCCAGAACTGCGTCGTCCCGGCGCGGCAGTTCGACGATCTGGAACAGCTGAAGAAAGCCCTCCTGCCGCTGGCCCGGGACGGCCGCCGACGGCACATCGTCCTCATGAGCAACGGTGCCTTCGGCGATCTGCGACAGACGCTGCCGGAACGGCTGGCCGCCGCCCGTGAATAATCCACCGTTCGCTCACTCTGGCTGGGGAGACGCTCAGCTCGAGACCCCTACCGGGTGGCCGGACGTAACCGATACGGACAGGACCCGCTTCATGGCCAGTGAGCCCGGGCTCGGCGTCGTCGCTGTCGGGGCTGATTCCTGGGCTGTGGAAGTGCTCGCTGGTGAGAAAACCACCGAAGTGTTCCCGGTACACCAGGAACTGCTGACGAAAAACGGCGTCTACATCCTGGAAAACATGGATGACCGGCCCTTGGTCGCAGACGCAGCGACCGAAGATCTGTTCGTGCTGGGTCAGCCCCGCGTCGTGGAATCCGTACCGGCGGTCATCAGTTCAATGGCCATTCGTTGACGGTCGAGAACCAGTAAAGGACACCCCCGTGCCTGCCCAGACCCAGGAACTGCTGCTCGCTTCGGAACCGGCGTTAGTCGATCAAAGTCAGGACCGGACGGCTGTCGACGGGCGCTGGCTGCCGCTGCTGCAGCGCCTGGAAGCCCTCGGGTGGATTAAGCCCGGCGAGCACCTGACCCGCACGGAGCCCGCCGGTGTCGGCAACATGAACCGGACCCTGCGCATCGAGCTGGCTGGCGAGGATTCCAGCCGCTCGCTGGTACTCAAGCAGGCACTGCCCTACGTGGCCCGCTACCCGGACATCCCGGCGCCCATTGAACGCGGTGCCGTGGAAGCCACCTTCTATGAGGCCACCGCAGCGGTGTCGGAGGTTGCTGCGGCGATGCCCAGGTTGCTCGGATTCGACGCGGATCATCATCTGCTCGCACTCGAAGATCTGGGCGCCGCGCGGGACTTCAGCGCCCTCTACGACGATCAGCCGGAAGAACACCGGTCCGTCTGGCGCAGTGCCCTGCCCGCGATCATGGACTGGCTGCTGGCCCTGCACACCCGGGTTCCGGCGGCCGGCACACCCGCGAACGAAGCCATGCGAACGCTCAACCATGAGCACATCTTCAACGTACCCTACGCGGTGCCGGCGGCCGTCGAAGTGCCCGCGAGCCTGGCAGCGCTGCGTCAGCAGATCCTTGAGGACCGCCGCGCCCGCCGCCAGCTGACTGAGCTCGGCGCGCTCTACCTCGGGCATGCGACGGATGCACTACACCCCGGCAACCCGGTGCGCCTCCACGGCGACTACTATCCGGGCAGCTGGCTGCTCGACAGCGGCGACCACCCCCACGTGATCGATCCGGAATTCAGCTTTGCCGGACCAGCCGAGTTCGATCTGGCGGTTATGCGCGCGCACCTGGCCCTGGCCGGCGAAAACGAGGCCACCTGGCATGCGTTGCTTGACCGCTACCTGTTGGAACGGACCGTCGATGAAGCCCTGCTCGAGGCTTTTGCCGCAGCAGAGATCCTGCGACGCATTTACGGTGTCGCTCAGCTACCCTTGAGCCTCTCGGAAGCGGAGCAACTGAACCTGTGTACCCGTGCCTGGAACACCCTTTCGGCCTGAGCGCCCTGCGCAGTACCGGCAGGCTGCTGCTCGTGCTGCTGACCGCCTGCAGCGCACCGGAATCCGCCCCGCCAACGACGGACGGGAGCCCCGCAACCGGACCCGCTGGCGAGCAGCTGCGCGTTGTCCCGCCCACCGGCTGGACGCTCGAATCGTCCAGCAACCGCGGCGATTTCAAACGGGCCCGCTACCTGCGCGATCCCGACGCAGAGGTCATCGAGTCGCTGACCTTCGAAGCCTTCCCTGCCGCCGATCAGGCTGACCCCCTCGAATTTCTCGATGCGCTGGCCACCGATGAGGCCGATCGCTGCAACGAGTTCTCCCGCGAACCCACCTTCGCCGGCGACGAGCGTGGCCTTAAGGTGGCCGTGGAACTGCACCGCTGCCCGCGGCGGCCGGTCAACGGACGCGCGACGGTCAGCCTGATCAAGGTGATTCAGGGGCGGGAAACCTATGCGGTCATCACGCTGGCGAAAGAAGCCCGGGCCCGCAGCAGCGCTGACGGCTGGAAGACCGACTTCGTCGAAGAGGCCGACGTGGCGCGCTGGGCTCTGTATCTGAAGAACGCGTTTCTGGAACCGGGCCAGGCTCAGGCCGCAGCACCCCCATAGAGCTCGGCGACCACGGTCAGGTTCGCCGCCCCCAGGCCACGCTGGATCGCGCGCTCAAACACCTCGGCGCATGCAGCACCGACGGGCATGGCGTCGGCGCTAACGCCTAGCGCATAACGCATGTCCTTGGCGACGAGCTCAACGGGAAACAGCGGCGCGTGTTGCCCATTGACGATCAGCGCGGCCGCGCCGGCCGCCGCGGGGCTCAGCACCGGGGTGCCGGCAAGCTGCGCAAAGGTCTGCTGTGGATCCAGGCCGAGCTCGCGGATGCGGCCGGGCAGCTCGCCCAGCGCCGCGACCTGAATGGCGAACAGCAGGTTTGCGATCAGCTTCAGCGCCGCGCCGCTGCCCACCGGACCGCCATGTATCCGAGCGCTGCCGAGTGACGCCAGCACCGGCTCTGCACGCTCCAGCGCTGCCCTGGAGCCACCCACGAGGTGGATCAGCTGCCCCGCTTCGGCCTGGGGGCGGGAGCCAAGCACGGGTGCATCCAGGAACGCCGCCCCGGCCTCGGAGACCGCGCTGCCGAGCGCCCTGACGCAGTCAACGGTCAGCGTAGAAGACTCGATCACCAGCGTACCCGGGCGCAGCCCGCTAAGCGCACCGGTCGGAGCAGCCAGCCAGAGGTCGCGAGCGGCCTCGTCATCGCGCACCACGCTGATGACGAGCTCTGCGGCCGCAACCGCTGCGGCGGGGGTTGCGGCAACCACGGCGCCGCGCGCCTCGAGCACGGCGCCCGCATCGGCGTTTCGATTCCAGACCGTTAGCGCATACCCGGCATCCAGCAGTCGGCCAGCCATCCGCGAACCCATGGCCCCAAGACCCAGTACCGTCACCTTCATCATCTGTTCTCCGGAAGAGTTGCTGTGTGTGGCAACAGACTGCTTCCGCACAGATCCATTCAGAAGTAGCATTGAATCAATAACATTCATTCTTAAAGAGAATAGAAATATCTATGGACCGGCTGCTAGCCATGCGTCAGTACGTCACCGTCGTCGACACAGGCTCCTTCTCTGCTGCCGCACGGCTCCTGAACACCGGGCAACCGGCAGTGTCCAAAGCGATTGCCAGCCTCGAGGCGTACCTGGGCGTGCGTTTGCTCGTGCGGACGACCAGAGCGCACAGCCTCACGAACGCGGGCCAGCGCTTTTACGAACGGGCGCGTATCGTGCTCGACGAGGCCGACGCCGCAGAAGCGGCTGCTCGCGATGCCAGCGCGGCGCTGACCGGCCGCCTCCGAGTTTCAGCGCCACCGGTGTACGCCAGCGCGCAGATCATCCCCAGGCTCGGTACCTTCGCCGCAGCACACCCGGGGCTCAGCATCGAGTTCGTGCTCGATGACCGGCAGGTCAACCTCGTCGAAGAGGGTGTCGACCTCGGTATCCGTGCCGGAGACCTGGTCGATTCAACGCTCGTAGCCCGTCGCATCGATACCGCGCACCGCCTCGTGGTCGGATCCAGCCGTTTCCTCATGCAGCACGGCCAGCCGCAGTCACCGGCTGCGTTGCAGCACTACCCGATCATCAGCTACACCGGTTTCCGCCACCCGAACCGTTGGACTTTCCGTCGGGGCCGGCGCGCCACACCCGTCACGCTGAAGGGCACCATCACCGTCAGCGCTGCAGAAGCGCTGCGAGCCGCCGTGCTTGCCGATCTCGGGCTGGCCGTCGTTTCTTCGCGCATGTTCGAGGCTGAGCTTGCCAGCGGCGCGGTAGCGCCGGTGCTCGAACAGTGGTCGCTGCCAACGGTGGATGTCTGGGCAGTCTATCCATCCGGTCGCCGTCCGCCGGCCAGGGCCCGCGCCTTTGTTGACTGGTTGGCGCAGTCCATGGGAGAACAGCAGACCAACGCTGCACGCTGAGGGTCGATGGCTCTCGACGATCAGTCCTTCTGCACCGATGACCCCGGAGGAGCCGACCATGCGCACCCTCAACCGCCTCAGCCTGCTGCTGCTCCTCGTGTCCAGCCTGGCGGCTGCCGAAGACAACGCCCTGACCGCCATCGGCGCCACCCTCGATGCCTTTCACGCCGCCGCTGACCGCGGCGACAAAGACGCCTATCTCGGGCTGATGACCGGTAACGGCGTCTTCCTCGGAACCGACGAGTGGGAACGCTGGCCGAAGCAACCGGACTTCACCGACTACGTCAGCGGACGCTTTCAGAACGGCCGCGGCTGGAGCTACCGGTCCGTCGAGCGCAACGTTGATCTTACGCCGGACGGCACTGTGGCCTGGTTCGATGAGGTTGTGTTTTCCGAGACGAACGGCCGCTTTCGCGGCACCGGCGTACTGCTGAACACGGCGGACGGCTGGAAGATCGCGCACTACGCGATGTCGTTCCTGATCCTGAACGAGAACTGGGAAGACGTCGTCGCACTGACCCGCCAGACGAAGGCCGCGAAGGCAGCTGCAGCGGGTGAACCAGACTAGCGGAACAGGAGCCGCAGGAATCGCGGGCGCCTACAGCACTACTGCTGGTGGTAGTAAAGGTTCCATAGGCGCGTCCGCTCGCCCATGGGGTCCAGCAGCACCGTCGCGCGTGCCGAGCCCACTTCCTCCGCGGTCAGCGGTGTGAATCCGGCCGGCAGCGGTACGGTTCGCAGTTCGGTGAACACCCAATTCAGGATCTCAGCAAGTTCCGCGTCGCTGACCGGCGCCTGCGACGATCCGGGGACCTGTACGAGATACCGCCGCACAGCGTCAACGTCCGACAGCTGCACGACTTCATCCGTGAGCGAGGGCACCGGCGGGGCACCGCGACCATCGGGCAGATGACAGCCGCCGCAGTGCAGAAGGTAGTTCACCTGCGGCGTACGCTCTTCCGCGACCGCGGCGCCGGAAACCAGGGCTGCCGCCAGCAGCCAGCCGCAACCAGAGCGTTGGCTGCGCATCGCTAAGCGCTGCCGGCCTCGCCCATGACGATTCCCACCGTACAGTGGTAGGAGTGACTCTTGGTGCCGAAGCACCAGAGGATGTCATTGCTCTTGGAGGGAAAGTAGACGGGCTTATCACGCTCGGTGTTGTGGCAGAAGCAGCGGTTGCACATCGCTTTGCCGCAGCAGTCGTTGTAGGAAATGAGGTAGTGCTTGCCGTCGGCCGGATTGTTACAGGTGCCGATCCAGGTGATTGGCGACGGCTCAGCACCCGGCGGGCAGGAATTCATCGAGCCCCCGCAGCAGGAGCAGAGCGTGCCGCCAAGGGCACAGTAGCGCCAGTAATCACAGCTCTGAGGATCACCGACTTCACTGTTGCTGTCGGCAGCAAGCGCGCGGCTCACCGGCAGCAGCGGCAGCGCACCTACCCCAACGATTGCCGCACCAAGACGACCGAGAAACCCGCGCCTCGACGTGTGCGCGGCAAACTGCTGCACCAGGCCTTTCGTGCGCGAATCCAACCACTGGGTGAACTGCTTGCTGTCTGCAACTTTCATTCGCTTGTCTCGCCGCTCGATGGATGGGTCACTGGTGAAAGTGCTGGAACATGCCCACGGCCTGGCCCGGATCTTCGATCGTGCGCAGCTTGCGCAACCGCTGCGCATCGAAGATGTGGATCTGGTTCTCGACGTCAGACACCAGCAGCATCGGCTGTTCCGTCGCAGTGACGAACAGATTCATGGCCGGCACTTCGAGCTGCAGCCGACCGATCCGCCGCTGCGACTGCCGGTCGTACACCCAGACCTCGGTGCCGGGATCTTCGTGGGTATCGACGCCACCCTGGTGCATCAACGCAAACAGCGTCGAACCATCCTCTGTCATTGCCAGTATCTGTCCGCCGCCGATTCGCCAGCTCTCGCCCTGGTCCGCTTCGCTGAGCAGCGACCAGGGTTCGCTGATGCCAATACCGTCGTCCTCGAGGCCGGCCTCGAAGACCTTGCCCTCGAACGACACCATCAGCCAGCCACCACCGAGCGGCAGCGGCTTGTCATAGACCGGATCCTCCTCCACCGAGAAGAACACGTCGCTGCGCACGCGCTCCACCTCTTCGCCGTTCGCGCCAAGCACAATTTTCTGCAGCCTTCCGTCCCCGCACTGCTGCAGAAAGGACCGGTTCGCAACCGGCATGATCAGCGCACAGCCGGGCGTGGTGATTTCAGAGACAAACTGCCGGGTTTCGATGTTGACCACGCTGACGGACTGCGCCGGGATCATGTTGAACAACACCAGATGGGTATCGTCATCCATGAGCGCGATGTACTGACGGAACGGCAGCGACGCTATCTTGTCGGGGATCTCTATCTCCGCCGCCCGCGCCAGCGTCGTCGTGCTGTAGACGGTGAGCACGTCATTGCGCTCGCCGTCGTAGAGCCGGCTGTAGTACGCCTCAGCAGCGTAGATTTCGCCCTTGCGGAGATTCGGCTGGACGGTTGGCGTGAAGGGGGTCAGCGACAGCAGCCCGAGCATCTCGCCGGTCGCGGCATCGAACAGGCTGGCACTGCCCAGCATGTCCTTAGCGAGAAACCAGCTGGACTGTGGCTCGCCCAACGTTTCCACAGAGATCGTCTCTGGCGCCAGATCGGCCCGCGCGGGTGCGCCGAATAACGCCAGGCAGGTGACCAACAGCCTCGGTAGCAACAGATCCTTCAACGCTCGCCCCTCCGTCTGGCTCAGTCAGCAGTCTGCCGCATAGATCGGGTCATTGCAGCGTTTATTCACGCACTATTCACTGCAGATTACGTGCCAGCACGCCCGCCTGGCCGTGCACTGCTTTGGCGCTTCATGCGCGGCGAAGCTCATCGATGCAGCGCTGTTCGAGGAACACCAGCGGCCGCGCAATCTGACGGTGCGGTACTCACGCGAGGGCGGAATTTCGCTCTCCCCTAAGTCAGGTTCAAAACGGTAGCAAGCAGGGTTGTAGTCAATCGGCGGCAGCACCGTTGCCGGTTTTTCGATCACAGACAGGCTTTGCCGGCGCGGATGATGCTGCAGTTCCCCGTTGTGGAACACCGTCGCTGCACAGATGTTGGGAGGCGCTTCCCTGCAATGCCTCTGCGCCGGGCATCACCGACCCGGCGGCGCTAGTTGCGCTTGAAGAAATCGATAACCCACTTATTGCCCTGGGGCGGCCAACTGTGGCCCCCGCCA
This sequence comes from Pseudomonadota bacterium, assembly GCA_038757945.1. GTDB lineage: Bacteria > Pseudomonadota > Gammaproteobacteria > Pseudomonadales > Azotimanducaceae > CALHVX01. Next base: position 22,936 of record JBCDGJ010000033.1, on the reverse strand, counting down.
TGAATGTGGACTTCGGTCAGCACGCCCTTGGGGCCAAAGGCGTTGAACACCTGCCGTTCCAGGGTCGTCATGAAGTTGCTCGCCGAGCACTTCTCCGGCCCCGATGAGTTCTTTCGGTTGAGCTGCGTTATTGCGTTCTGAAAGTACGTAAACCGCTTGCAGTTGGCGTTGTAAAACCACGCATTGTTCGCGTAGAGCGTCGATTCCTCTTTGCCGAAAACGAACAGCGTCGGGACCGGCTGACGCTTAATCTTCCTGAGCTGGCCTCTGGCCTCTGGCCACGGCAACGGAAGCCGCCGTTGGATTGTTCCCCGCAAACCGAACTCCGATCGCGTCCCGATAGGTATTGCCACAGTCGATATGCACGGCGACAGGAACGTAACTTGGATAGGCTCCGTTCACGGCGACAGCGCGAATCCTGTCGGCGCGGAGCTCCGCCAGCGAAAAGGTGAAGAAGCCACCAGACGAGTGGCCGGCGACGTAAACCCGGTTCAGATCGACGTTCTGCTCCTGCTCGAGATGGTCCAGCAGCGCATCAAAGTAGTCGAGATCTTTACGTCGGCCGCAGCTGTACAACAGGTGCGGAAATCTCAGTCCCCAGCCAATGCCGGACCTGTCGTCAAAGGTAGAAGTGCCCTCCCCGTACACCACATACGCTTCGGGCCAGCGGCGATGAAACTCGCGGCCCGGCTCGGAGCTCACGAGGCCGTTGCCGCGCCCGTGGAAGAACAGAACGACTGGAGCCGGATTCCCCAGGTGAGCTCGCGGAGCCCAGACGATCGCCCGACGAGGTTCTCCCGCAATCGTTGCCACCCACTCGTAACGCGTTCGCCAGGTGAAGACTTCCTGCTGATCGTTGACGACCCAGACCGAACCGTCTGCTGCGCTCGAAATCTGGCGGATCGCGTCCTTCCTCCGTTCGAGTTGGAATCCATCCGCAGTGAGCCGGAACAGCTCGCCGCGGCCACCGACGCCCCAGACGTTGTTCTGGTCGCTGACGGAGATGGACTTGAACACAGCGGCAACTTGTTCCCAGTCGCCACCCGCCCAGCGCAGGGCGCGATGCTGCTCGTCCAGGCCCCAGACCGTGCCGTCTGCCCCAACGGACAGCTGAGTCAGGGTCCCCGGCCTCCTCGACCAGCGATCGTTGACCCGCTGGAACACCCAACCGGTGGGACCAAGACCCCAGACGTGCTCGGCGCTGCCGACCGCAACCTGTTTGAGACCGCCGCTGATCCGCCGCCAGTCCCTGCCGTCCCAGCGAAAGACGCGCTGCGCATCGGTCACACCCCAGAGTTCTCCGTCAATCCCAACGGAGAGCTGTGCGAGCGTCCCGGGCCTGCGCACCCAGCGTTCGTTGAGAAACTGGTACACGCGACCGGTGGGACCCACTCCCCAGACCTTCGTCTCGCTGCCTGTCGACACCCAGCGCAGCCCCCCCGGGATACGGAGCAGAGCATCGGTAGCCCAGGTGAGCTGCGCAACGGCCAGGACGAGGGTCGCGGCAACAAGCTTGAAGAACTTAACCGTTGGTGAACCCGGCATAGTTGGTCTCCCTGAATGGCCAGCCCAGACTTCGCTGGAGCGCCCCCTCCCCTGAGAAATCAAAAGGAACGGAAGGCAACCGGGAAGGTACGCAACTGCGGAGCCGCCGTACGATGAGACCGTACGCTGTCGCGGACCCGCACCGAAATCCCCAACTCTAGGGAGATGAGCAGCACTAAACCGTCGGGCCTACTAACCGCAGCGAACAGCTTTCGCCACTGTTCCTGCCTACCAACCCGGTTGAGAGCTAAGCTAGCGTCCACTTACAACTCGCAGCATTCGTCGTGGCAGCGCTAAGCTGATAGAAACAGGGTCTGGACGGATCCGCACCGTAGCTCCACACTGTTGAAGGTGAGCCGGGAGCGTCGAGGGGCCCGCGGTTCATTCGCCGTCTGGCGGCGAATGAGTTCCGGTGGGCGTCCGCTGATGTTCGATGGTTTGCGTCGTCTTGTTGGCCGGATCCGAAGGATGGAAGTACAGAGTGATGTGCCCTACAGCATCGAGGACCTGAACGCCGGCTGGCTGTCTCAGGGGCTGCAGGCTACTGGCGTCATCGACAGCAGCGTGGTGGCCGATTTTTCCGTTAGCCGGCTGGGCGGCCAGGTCGGATTCAATGGCGAAGTCGCGATCATCGCCCCGACCTATACTCCCCCCGCAGATGATGCACCGGCGCGCCTGGTCCTGAAAATCCCCACCACTTCGAAAAACCGCATTCTTGGCCAGACGATGGGCCTCTACGAGAAGGAGATCCGCTTCTACCGGGATCTGCAGCCGGGCATGAAGATCAGAACGCCCCGGCACTACTTCAGCGCACTGGATGCGGCCGATGATCCCGACGTAATCCTCGAACGCATGCGGGGTATGAACCGCCTGCCGCTCTGGACGATCCGCGCCATCATGGCGCTGGCAACCCGGTTCGTCACCAGCCATCCCCGGCACTACGCGCTGCTCATCGAGGACCTCAGCGCCTATCGAATGGGTGATCAGGCCGTGGGCTGCTCTGAAGCAGACATGCGGAACATCGTCGCCACCATGGCCCGCCTGCACGCACAGTTCTGGGCCAGCGAGTCCTTGCACGATATGAGCTGGATCATGCCGTACACGGTAACCAGCCGGATCATGCAGATGCGCTATCGTACCGGTATTGAGCGCTACCTGGCTGAAGCGGGCGCCACACTTTCCGCGGGCCGCCGCGCAGTGCTCCAGTGGTTGCGCCAGCACGGCATCGAGCTGACCGAAACCTTCGGCGCCGAGCCGGCAACGCTGCTGCACGGCGACTTTCGGCTGGACAACCTCTGTTTCGATGACACCACCGGCGAGGTAGTGCTGTTCGACTGGCAAACGATGCTGGCCGGCCCCGGCGCGTCAGACCTTGCCTACTTCATCAGCGCAACACTGCCCGAGGCCACGGACGAGGCACTGGTCGACCTGCTCATCGATGTGTACCACCGCGAGCTGGATGGTCAGGGTATCGACGTGCCTCGAGAACGGCTGCGCTGGCAGTACGAGATCGGCATGCTGACGATGCTGCATCGGCTGCTCCCCGCCACGTATCCTGAACAGATGGACCTCGACGCCGAACGCGGCCTGCCGCTGCTCGAAGCGTGGATCGGCAGAATTTACGCCCGGCTCGAGCACGTTGGCCATGAGCGCATCCTCGAGCAGATGAGCTGATCCGCAAGCGAATCGATGAACTACGTATTCGATGACTTTCAGCTGAACACCGATACGCATCAACTCACCTGTAACGGTGAGCCGGTGCTCGTTGAGCCGCAGACGTTTGCCCTGCTGCACACCCTGATCGCCAATCACAATACCGTGCTCAGCAAAGACGATCTGGTTGACGCAGTCTGGCAGGGTCGGCTGACCTCCGACGCCGCTATCGCCAGCCGGATCAAGCTGGCCAGGAAGGCGATCGGTGATGACGGCAAAGCGCAGCGGTACATCAAGACGCTGCACTGTGTGGGGTACCGTTTCATCGGATCGCTCCGGACCGGGACGCCGAGCCCCGATCGTCCCACCAAAGGCGTGCACGTGGAGCAGGCGAATTCGCAGGAGCAGTCGCGGCCCGTCGTGCTGATCCGGGCCTTTGAAGAAGCGAAAGTGCCACCCTCGGGAGATATCGTTGCAGGGGGGTTGACCCACGACGTCATTTCGGGCCTCTCTCGCCTGCGCTGGCTGAAAGTTATCTCCTGGGCCAGCGTCTTGCGGCTGAAGGCAGAGAGCGACGGTCTGCTGAAGGACCTAACGGCCGCAGACTACAGCCTGGCCGGCACCCTCGAACGAAGCGGGTCGCGCCTGATTCTGGCCCTCGAGCTGACGGATCTTCGGGACCAGTCGATCATCTGGGCGGATCGAATTCGTGCCGGTGATGGGGACGTTGGCGAACTGCAGTCGGCGGTGGTCCAGCAGGTCGTCAGTACGCTCGAGCTGCAGATCTCGTCGGCGGAAGCCGCACGGGCGCAGTATCTGCAGACGTCGAACCTGGATGCCTGGTCCAGTTACCACCTTGGCATGCTGCACATGTACCGGTTCAACGCAGCGGACAACGCTGCGGCCGTCGTACACTTTCAGCGTGCGGTCGACCTGCACCCGGAGTTCGCCCGCGCGCATGCCGGCCTGTCCTTTGCTCAATTCCTGGCGGCGTTCAATCGTTATAGCGGCGCCGACGAGGCCACGAGCCGCCGGATCGCGCAGGAAAGCGCCGAGCGCAGCGTCCAGCTCGACAGCATGGATCCGCTGGCCAACTTCGTCAGGGGGCGGAGCTTCTGGCTGGACGGAGATATCGCAGCCGGCCTGCCCTGGCTGGAGCGCGCCCTGCAGCTCAACAGCAGCTTCGCGCAGGGCCACTATTCCCTCGGGCTCGCAACGCTGATGCTCGATGATGCGCAGAGTGAGCGCCCGGACCAGCATCTGCAAGCCGATTCCGCCATCAGCCTGAGCCCGCTGGACCCGCTCATGTACGGGTTCTACGGGCTGCACGCTTTTGCGTTCCTGCGCGATGGCAAACTTAAGGATGCGCAGTTCTGGGCAAACCGGGCTGCCCGCCAGCCCAACGCCGTTCCCGCTATGGACTTCATTGCCGCCGCAACGAACTGCATCGCTGGCGATCTGGATCGCGCCCGAGGCTGGGCGGCACGGGCGCGGGAGCGAAGCGGCAACGCCGACAGCAGCCACTTCTTTCGCGCCCTGCCCTTCGAAGACGGCCCACTGCGCGATCAGCTCGAAGGGGCGTTCAGGACCCTCAAACTCGCTCCAAGCCCCTGAAACCGGCAAAAAATCAGGCGCTCTTCAAGCTTCCGTCAAGTTCTCTCCAATCTCCCTGTCGATACTGCCTGCCGAGCTGCACGGGCGAGTCCGTGCAGCCGCTCAGATTCACGGACTCACAGGGAGTACGCCGATGAAACGCCCCTTTCTGATTGCCTACGGCCTCCTGGCTTACGCGTCGTTCAATGCCTCTTTTCTCTATCTCGCCGGTTTTCTGCAGGCAGTCGCGGTGCCAAAGGCGATCAATGACGGCATTGAGACAAGCACGGCTGCGGCCCTGGCCATCAACCTGACGCTGGTCTTTCTGTTCGGCTTCTTTCACAGCCTGATGGCCCGAGAAGGCTTCAAGAAGCACTGGACACGCATCATTCCGGTAGACGCCGAACGCAGTACCTATGTGCTGCAGTCAGCGCTCTTCCTGGCTCTGGCCATGTGGCAGTGGCGTCCCATGACCCAAACCGTATGGGAAGTTGAGGGACCGCTTGCGATGGTGCTGGTCGGCATTTTCTTTGCGGGCATCGCGGTGCTGCTCATCTCCACCTTTCTGATTGATCACTTCGAGCTGTTCGGGGTCAAGCAGGTGTGGCTGGCGAACGCCGGGACGCCGTTGCCGCCAGCCACCTTCAGAACGCCGATGCTGTATCGGTTCGTACGCCACCCGATGCAGCTCGGAGTACTGATCACCGTCTTCGCGACACCTCACATGACCGTCGGTCACCTGGTGTTCGCTGCTTCTATGGCGGCGTACGTACTGGTCGGGCTTCACTTCGAGGAACGCTCGCTGGTACGGGAGTTCGGCACTGCCTATCGAAGCTATCAGCGCACGACGCCGATGCTGCTGCCGCGGCTGATTCCTGCACGGCGCAGCCGGGCGCCGACGCGCCCACAGCCCGCAACTGTCCGTCGAGGCAAAGAATCATGAGTTCGGCAGATTACCGGCTCGAAGGGGGCTGTTCCTGTGGTGCGGTGCGCTATGTCATCAAGCAAGCGCCGCTCGTCGTTCACGCCTGTCATTGCCGGAACTGCCAGAACCAGACCGGCGGCTGGCATGCGGTCAACGCGCTCGTTGAATCGAAGTATGTCGAGCAGCAGCAAGGGGTGGTGGCAGACTGGGAGCTGCCGACACCAAGCGGAGCAGGACAGGCCGTGCGCCGCTGCGTCGAATGCGGGGTCGCGGTCTGGAGCACCTATCGCAGGCTCACGAGAGGTCATGACGACCTCGTTCGATTCGTTCGCGTGGGCACGCTCGACAACCCGAGCCTGCTGCGGCCGGACGTCCACATCTTCGACAGCGAACGGAACGCCATGGCCCCGGAACCCGTGGGTGCGCCTCGCTATGCGCAGTTCTATTCTCTTGAGGAGGTCTGGCGACCAGACAGTCTGGTGCGCTTCAAGGCACTTCTGGAAGCGTTGCCGCGCAGGCACGAAGAGCGGGCGAGCGTCGCTGGCTGAGGGGGTGCCTCGATCCGTGGTGCCTCGCGTACCATGCAACAGGGTAACGGCCAGGGGAGCAGGCAGCCTGTTGCAAAAGTCTCGTTTGCTCAGCGCTTCAGACGGGGTACGTGGCAAGGCGCACTCCGCAGGCCAGGTCGGGTACCATGCCAATGAGTACAACGAAGCGCACGGGGCCCGTCTGAAACGCCCTGCGGGAGATTCTGGCGCGCGCGCTAGCTGCGTTAGAGCTCTTGGTAAGGTACTCAACCTGACCTGCGAGCTCCGCCTTGCCAGCCCACGCGCCAGAACCTCTGAGCTTTCGAGACCTTTACAACAGGCTGCCGGCCATGAACTTTGAACTCACCGACGAGCAGGAGCTCATCAGAACCACCGTTGCCCGTCTCTGTGAGGATTATCCCGACGACTACTGGGCGCAGAAAGACAGGGACCACGAGTTTCCCTGGGACTTTTACGACACCATGGCCAAGGCCGGCTGGCTGGGCATAGCCATTCCTGAAGCCTACGGTGGCGCCGGTCGCGGAATCACGGAAGCCTCCCTGGTGCTGGAAACCGTTGCTGCAAGCGGAGCCGCCATGAACGGCGCCACGCCGCTGCACCTGTCGATCTTCGGCATGCATCCGGTAGTGAAGTACGGTTCTGAAGCCATGAAGCAGGCGTACCTGCCACCGGTCGCGACGGGCGAGCTTCATGTGGCCTTCGGCGTCACGGAGCCCGATGCCGGCACCGATACCACCTCCATCACAACCAGCGCCCGTCAGGTTGGCGACCACTACCTCGTTCGCGGTCGCAAGGTCTGGACGACCAAGGCCCTGCAGTCCCAGCGCGTTCTGCTGCTGGTGCGCACCACGCCGCGCAGCGAGGTACAGCGCCGCACCGATGGCTTAACGCTCCTGCTTGCCGAGCTGCAGCGGCCCGAGGTCACCATTTCGCCCATCGACAAGCTTGGCCGCAATGCCGTTGCCACCTGCGAGGTGGTCTACGACGATCTGCCCGTACTCGTGACCGATCGTGTTGGCGAGGAGGGCAAGGGCTTCAGGTACATTCTCGATGGCCTGAACGCGGAGCGTATTCTGATCGCCGCCGAGGCGCTCGGGATCGGACGCGCTGCACTGCGCCGGGCGGTGACCTACGCCAACGACCGTGTCGTTTTCGGGCGGCCCATCGGCAAGAATCAGGGGATCGCCTTTCCGCTGGCTGAGTCCCGCATGCGCCTTGATGCCGCAGAACTGATGATCCGCAAAGCGAGCTGGCTGATCGACAACGGTAAACCCTGTGGCGCCGAAGCCAATATGGCCAAGTGGCTGGCAGCCGACGCGGCTTTCTTCGCAGCAGACCGCGCACTGCAGACCCACGGCGGTTTCGGCTATGCAACCGAGTACCATGTGGAACGCTACTGGCGGGAAGCACGGCTCATGAAGATAGCCCCGATCTCCCAGGAGATGATTCAGAACTTCGTCAGCGAGCACGTGCTCGGGCTGCCCCGCTCCTACTGAGGATCCGCAGCGGCGAGCACCATAGCGCCCCATGAACCCGCATGGCGCGACGCCGGCACCGTGACCTGGCTGAGCCAGACCGCGCCGCTTGAACCTTCGCCACGCTAGCCTCGAAGCGCTAAGCTCCGGTCACGGGGGACAGCAGCGAGAGACGGCACCATGAATCGACTGGCGGGCAAGGTGGCTCACGTTACCGGCGCAGGAAGCGGCATCGGACAGGCCAGCGCACTGCGTTTCGCCGCAGAGGGTGCGCACGTCATGTGCTCGGACATCAACCGCCAGGCCGCTGAAGGCACCGCCAGCCTCATCGACGAACAGGGCGGAAACAGCGCGGCCATCGGATTGGATGTCTCCTCGGAAGAAGACGTCAAAGCCGCCATAGCAGCCACGGTCAGCCACTTCGGCAGCCTTCAGATCCTCTTCAACAATGCCGGTGTCGGCGGGGGCAACGGCTGGGACAAGACCATCGCCATCAACCTCTCCGGCGTCTACTACGGTCTTCTTCACGGCGCCCGCCACATGGCGGCTAACGGCGGCGGCGCGATCATCAGCACGGCGTCCATCGCAGGCCTGCTCGGCCTCTATCTGCCTCCTGCGGAAGCAGACGCCGCCGACGACGATGGGGAGGCCGCCGAGCGGGATCCTGGCGCCTACGTCGCAGCAAAGCACGGTGTTGCAGGGCTTACGAAGCAGTTCGCCATCGACTACGGACCCATGGGCGTGCGGGTTAATGCAGTTGCGCCAGGGTTCATCGAGACAGAAATGACCGCTGAGTTCCGCGAGACCGAGGAAGGCAACGAGTTCCTGAAATCTCTGCACCCCATCGGGCGCCTCGGCCAGCCGAAAGAAATCGCTGCAGCTGCGGCTTTCCTGGCGAGCGATGACGCGAGCTTCGTGAACGGCATCATCCTGCCGGTAGACGGCGGTTACTCGGCGCGCTGAGGGCGGAATGCCGCCTCCTGAAAACCAGTTGAAGTCAGACCCCGCAGGCCGCCACGCCAACGAGCGCGCGAGTAAGCAGAGGCAGTAAACATGGCTGAGGCGACTGCGCCCGCGATCAGAGGTCCAAAGGTGAGCTGGCTCGTAACGCTCAGCTACGGCGCACCGGGCCTCGGTGCGGGCTACATGTATCTGATCATGAGCCTTTACGTAATGAAGTTCTCCACCGACGTGCTGCTTATTCCGCCGGCGGTGATGGGCGTCATCTTCAGCCTGTCGCGGATCTGGGACGCGGTGTCAGACCCGCTGGTCGGCTACCTGTCGGACCGCACGCGCAATCGTTTCGGTCGTCGCCGAACCTGGATTCTGGCCAGTGCGGTGCCAATTTTCGGGGCGTTCATCATGGTCTTTGCACCGCCTCAAGGAATCACCGGCACCGGGCTCGCTGTCTGGATGGCGGTGGCCGTGATCTGCTTCTACTCGGCAATGACCGTCTTTTTTGTGCCGCACCTGTCCCTGGGTGCCGAGCTCTCCGAGAGCTACCACGAACGCAGCCGCCTGTTCGGCGTCCGGCATGGGTTCTACACCTTTGGCTCGATCATCTCGCTGGCAACGCTGTATGTGCTCGGCAGTGCGGAGCAGCAAGGCACTGAGGTGGTCCGGGCCCGGGCCTTTGAGCTCGCCGTCGTAGCTTCTGCAGTCATGGCGCTGCTGCTGATCGGGGCAGTCAGCCAGCTGCGGGAACGGGCGGACTTTCAGGGTCGGGTCAGCGCGCAGCCATTCCACGCGTTTCGCGACGTCTGGCGCAACCGTTACGCCCGGTTGCTGATCCTGGTGACCTTCATTGAACACGTCGGATCCGCGGCAATCGCGGCGCTGACCCTGTACGTTGCCCAGTACGTGGTAGGAGCCGCGGTCTGGGCACCGGTAATCATTCTCTGTTACATGATCCCGTCATCGTTCTCGGTACCGCTGTGGATCCCGCTGTCGCGCCGCTTCGGAAAAATCCGGCTGTGGATGTTTTCGATGATTCTGACCGGGCTGTCCTTCGGCAGCATGTTCGCCCTACCCTTTCTGCCGACGCTCGAGTTCAAGCTCACCTATATCTGTATTGCCGCAGCGTTCGCCGGGCTCGCCGCCGGCTGCGGGGGCACCATCTCGCCGTCGATTCAGGGCGATGTCATTGACTATGACGAGCTGATGACCGGTGAGCGCAAAGAAGGCTCTTACTTCGCCGCCTGGAACTTCGTCTACAAAAGCGCCACGGGCGTGATGCTGATGCTGACCGGCTTTGTGCTGCAAGTCGCCGGTTTCGAACCGAACCAGGCGCAGCCCATGTCCGTCCAGCTGGCGATAGTCACCCTCTACGGCCTGTTCCCGCTGGTGTGCTACGCGATCGGTGCCTTTCTGTTCCGCAACTTCCGGCTGGATGAAGAGACGCACGCGGAAATCCGCCGCCAGCTGGACGAACGGCCCGACCCTGCTTAGGTGTGCTGCCCGCGCTGCTCAGCCTTCCGGCGCAGCTGACGTTACCGCGCCCGGGCGGCAATCACCCGTGCGTCGTACTTGCCCGGATCACCGGCAAGTTCTGCGGGCAAGCGGACGCCTGCATCCACCACCCGTGACTCGCCGGACGCCAGCGTACCGATGCGCCGCACGCCCGACTTCACCCGCCCCGAAACCAGGATCCGAAACTCGATCTGCACGCCGTCAGCGCTGACCGGGCTGGCATTGGTGACCTGAGCCAGCAGACGGCCTCGCTCATCCGTCGCTGAGCGTACGCGGAAGTAGGATGCGGGGTTCTCCTGCATGTCCAGCCGCGTATAGGCCACCGCAGCACGTTTGCTGACGTCGCCACCGGCCTGTGCAGCAACCCGGTAGTACTCCTTGGCCGCCGCACGATCGTTCCCAGCCAGCGCTAGATCGCCCAGCTCCATGGCCGCAGTTGCCGTAGGCAGGAGCTTTGCGCTGCGTTCCAGGTCGGCCTTTGCCGCGACCCGTTCGCCCAAACGGGCGTTGGCCACTCCTCGGCCCAGGTAGTAGGTGAAGTACTCATCGTCCTTCGCCAGCGCGGCCGTATAGGTTGCGACTGCCTCACGATAGCGCTGCTGCTTGAGCAGGATATCGCCGCGCAGACCATCGAAGCGGGCCTCCTGCGGCAGCATCGCGTTGGCCCGCCGCAGCTTTGCCATGGCCTCCTCGAGATCATCCTGCTGAATCTCCCGGTAGGCCCCGTCAAGGAGGTCATAGGCTGGCGCTGCCTCGGCCAGACGCGCAACCGCCTGTTGGTAACGACTTTCGCCGAGCTCCAGGTCGCGCCCCGCGAGCTCCAGACCAGCGACCTTCTGCTGGTTGTTCTCGATACGCTCGCTGGACGGCGGATGGCTGAGAAACAGGCCCTCGAACCACGACGGGTTGCGCCCCCGGTCCTGCGCAAGGGCCAGGAACTTCTCCTGCAGCGTCACCGACGCGTTGGGGTCATAGCCCGCACGCAGCATGTAGTCGATGCCGTAGTAGTCCGACTCGCGCTCCGCATCGCGACCGTAGCGCTGCGTGATCAGCTGGGCGCCAAGCGATGCACCAGCCATGATGAGGTTGGCATAGTCGCTGCCCTGGGCACCGATCATGCTGCCGAGCAGTGCACCCTGCAGCAGCATGCCCCGCGTCTGCGCCTGCGCCGTATGCCGCGCCGCTGCATGCACAACTTCATGACCGAGCACAGCTGCGAGCTCCGCCTCATTCTCAAGGGTCGTGAGCAAGCCTCGATTCACGGCAATCTTGCCGCCGGGAAGCGCCCAGGCGTTCGGTATGGAGCTGTTCAGGACCACAAACTCGTACGGCAGCTCGCGATCGCTGACCGCCGCCAGCCGCTGGCCAACCTCGCTTACGTAGGCGGACAGTGCCGGGTCAATTTTCAGCACCCCGCCCTGGCTCTGCTGCGTCGGCAGGTAGTACTGCTCGCCGATCTTGAGTTCCTGTGCCTCGGACATCAGCGTGAACTCGGACTCTCCGGTCACCGGGTTCGTCGTACACGCCTGCAGCATGACGAGCGGAAGGAAGAGGAGTGTCTGCAGTACAACGCGACCCATGGCGTGGAGCGAAGGGGCCGCAAAATGCTGTGCGGTTCCCCCGTTCATGGCGCTGACCCCTCGCCGGCACCCGGCTCGGCGTCCCGCACCATCTGCCGGACCTCCGCCAACAGCTTCGGCGCGTCGTAAACAACCCCGTCGCGAACCGTGAAGCGTACGCCGCCGACCCGCTCGAGCTTGCCCGTACTCCGATTCAACTTCATGTGACCGGTGCCGTAGAGACGCTTGAAGTTGGCCAGCGGGTTACCGGGTACCAGCACCAGGTCCGCCTTGCGCCCAGGCACCACGCTGCCGATCTCATCTTCCATCCCGAGCAGCTCGGCACCATTGAGGGTTGCCGCCTGCAGGACCTCGAGCGGGTGGAAACCGGCTTCCTGCAGCAGCTCCAGCTCGCGCACGAAGCCGAATCCGTAGAGTTTGAAGATGAAGCCCGCATCGGAGCCTGTGACCACGCGCCCGCCCCGGTTTTTGTAATCGTTGACGAACTGCATCCACAGGCGGAAGTTCTCGCGCCAGGCGACTTCGTCGGCAGTAGTCCAGTCGAAGTGATAGGAGCCGTGCAGCCGCGGATCGGGCATGAAGAATTTCTTCAGCGCAGGCCAGGTGTAATCGGCGTGCCATTCCGCATCCCGCGCCCGGGCCACGTCGCGGTTCGCCTCGTAGATGGTGAAGGTCGGGGAGAGCGTGAAGTCGAGCTCGAGAAACTCTTCGATCACCGCGTTCCACGCCTTCGAGCCCGGTGGTGCCGCCTGTTGCCACAGCCGTCCGGCCTGGCCAAAGCGCCACTGCTCGTCGCTGTAGTTGTAGTCCGGCGGATAGTCCTGAATCGTCCGGTCGGTAAACAGCGCCTCCGGCAGGCCGTACCAGTGCTCCATGCTGTCGAGGCCAAGGCGAGCGCTGTCGAGGGCATTCATGTGATAGACGCCGCGCTGATCGTGGTGGTTGGCCGTTCCCATGCCGAGCCGCTCGGTCGCCTGATACACCGCCGCCTGCGCCTCCCGCGTTCCACCGCGGAGCTTGACGCCACGCGCACCGCGCTTCTGCACTGCGCTGACCCAGTCCCGCGCGCCCTCGGGCGAGGTCACGGTCTGGCCCGGGAACATGGCGTAGGGCACGATCCGTGGTGCAACGATCTCGTTCGCCGCGGCGCGCTTCGCATGGTCGACGGTCCAGCCGAGCCCCATGCCGGAGCCGACCTCCCGCACCGTGGTAATGCCGTGAGCGAGCCAGAGCCGAAAGACGTATTCCGGCGGGGTAATGGGCCCCGCAAGCCCCTGTCCGGCGCTGCCGATATGGCCGTGCGCGTCGATGAAGCCCGGCAGCAGAAACAGCCCCGTACCGTCGATGATCCGGGTGGACCCGGAGTCCAGCGCTGGATCGGGCTCGTCGCGCGTCGACGGGCTGCGCTTGATGCCGGCAATCCGATCCCGTTCGACGATCACGTCCATCGGGCCCCGGGGCGGCGTACCGAGGCCATCAACGAGCATCACGTCACGCAGCTCCAGACGCTCGAAGGGCCCTTCACCATCCCCAGGTCCGCGGACGGGCGCCGGCGCGGGTATCTGCACGCCAAAGCGGGCCACCCTGGCGGGTCCCTCTTCCCCCGGCGTGACCCGTTCGGCGGCAGCGGCCGCCGCCGCGGTCACCGTCCACACCACTGCCGCCACCAGGCCGCAGGTTCCCCCTCTGCTCATCTTCCCCTCTCTGTCTCTGCGCCCCACGGGCGCCCGCGAGACCTGCCCAGCCAGCGCAATTACTGTGACTGGTAGTAGGTCTTGCTGACGATCTTCCACTCCCCATCCAGCTTGGCCAACGTAAACACATCGGTGTAGCTGCGCCCGAAGTAACCGGTTTCTTCCAGGGTAACGGCTGCGATATCACCGCTCACCTGGACCGTGGTGATGCGACCCTCGTAGGCAGCCTCAGTCTTGCTCATCGGCTCCTGCCCGGCCACGTTGGCAAAAAACGGTTCCGGCGAGCCGAGGTAGAACCCACGCTTGCTGTGGCCCGTCATGAGGGCTTCGGCATGAAACAGGGACTTCAGCAGCGCAACATCGCCGGTGTAGCAGGCCTTGACGTAATTGCTGATCACCGCCTCCGGTCCGGCGTGGTCAGCCCGGGCCAGCTCTGGAACACCGGCGAACCCGGCGGCGAGCAGCAGCATGAACGCCACCTTCCGCCCGATGACCACCGCGGAAACAGAAACCTCAAACACGGCTGGACGCCCTCTTAGCTGGTCGCTGTCCACCATACTTGGGAAGCTCCGGGAGGCAAACCGCGCCGCAGCGGAATCCATCGACCTCGCCACCGTTCCCCACCTGACCCGCCAGTTCCCGAGCTACAGCCCAACCTGCGGGAACGATCGCCCCGAAGGCCCCAGGACCGGCCCCACCGACCCCTTGGATCCCACTTTCTGCCACGCTGCGGATTGCATGGATCCGCTGCGCCCGGGACACTGCGGGTCCGTCATCTGAGGACCTCCCCATGCCCCGAACCGCACTGATCACCGGCGCCTCTGCCGGGCTGGGCGTCGAATTTGCCCGCCAGCTCGCCACCCAGGGCCATGATCTGATCCTGGTCGCGCGGCGGCTCGAGCGGCTGGAGGCACTGGCCGGGGAACTCAAGCAAGCCCATGGCATTCAGGTACAGAGCATCGCTGCCGACCTCTGCGATCCTGCGGCACCTGCCGCCATTGCAGCGGCGGCGGAGCGCCCGGTGGACTACCTCGTCAACAACGCCGGAGCGTCAGGTCCCAACCTGCTGGAGGACCGGGACTGGTCCGCACAGGACGCGTTCCTGCGGCTGATGATGCTGTCCGTCGCCGAGATGTGTCATCGCTTCCTGCCGGACATGATCGAACGCGGCTGGGGCCGGGTCATCAACGTGGCCTCGATGGCCGGACGGATCGCGCGCTCGGCCGGCGGCAACTACGGGCCGAGCAAGGCCTACGTGATTGCCCTGTCGGAAGAGCTTGCGCTGATGACTGCCGGCACCGGCGTGCAGGTCAGCGCGCTGTGTCCTGGATTCACCCACACCGAGTTTCACGCGGCCGGCGGCCTCGACGAGATGAAGGCGGGCCTTCCGGGGTGGGTCTGGTACAACGCCGACGTGGTGGTGCGCGAAGGCATCGAGGCGGTCGAGCGCGGTCAGCCGGTCATGTTGTCCGGCCGGCTCTATCGCTGGATTGATCCCATTGCGCGCTCGGCGCTGGTGCGGCCGCTGGTTCAGCGAGCGAATCGCTGATCCCGCAGCAGCCATCAGGGCTGGGCGGAGTTGGCGCCGCTTGTCGCGTTAGCTGGCAGTCAGCTACGTGCTCAGTGTCTCCCGCCATACACGCGCCTCTGCGCTGGCTTCTGCAAGGAGACTCTGGATCGCCGCATGCGCTTCCTCGTGCGCAGATCTCGTGATTGCCTTGTTTCGAGCTCCAAGGCCGTGTCGACGCTGTGCACGAAACCAACCAAACAGGCCACCTCCCAAGGGCAACAGGATCATCGTTGCCGCCATCGCAACGATCCAGTGTGGGTAGACGTCTCCCATCTCAGTGTCCATGTCGTAGAACGCGGACTTCGGAATGACCTCCCAGGTGTCGATCAGACCGGTGACGAGAAGGCTCAGAACCAACAACGCTGTCGCCAGGCCAACGAAAACGCCAACAACGGCGCCAAAGGGTACAACCATCCACGCGGGCAGGCTGAACGGCACACGACCAAGGGCTCGATGGACCATATCGTCGGAGATCTGCTCATCGGTTATCGCGCTATCCTGTTCAACGCTATACAGCGCATAGGGGGCTTCCTGGCCACCGGCACTCAGAAACATCCGCGCAACGACAGCGCCCTCACGAAATTGAATCGGTGAACCATCGAGCGAAAGCGTCTCTTCACGCCCGTCCTGTCCGGCGATGACGAGTTTCTGATGATGTGTGGTTCTCGAGCTGACCGATGAAATACTGCCAGTGGTATACCCGCCATAGGCGGTCATAGTTGTCGTAACCGTACCGCCTCCCCCGAACACTTCCGTTGAGGCATAGGCGTCAGCGGACTTGACCTGAAACAACGCACCGCGAAGACGCAGCGTTCCGTCGTGCTTCTTGCTTGGCGTATCGAGGTTGAGCGTTACGCTCTTTGCGCCGTTGATCCAGTCGCTCATGGCTACTTTCTCCATCTGTGCTGCACGTCGGCTGGTGCAGACGGCTGAAATACCCCACAAAAGCTTGTTTCAGACGTGATCGGCCCAGCCGCTCAAGCGCTGGGATCACACACAACAACAGCGCGGCACCTCGTGCTGGGCGCCAGTACCGTCATCCTTTGCACCTGCGAAACTCAAACAGATAGTTCTCCTCGAGGCCAGGTATCTCGAGCTCCGCAACGAGCTCAAAACCGCCTTGTTCAACTTCGGCAATTACGGTCTCTTTGCCGGCACGCACGTGATTGAGCATCCAATCGCGGCTGACGCCGGGAACGCGTTGAAAGTCGAGGATGAAGAGCCGGGCGCCATCTGCCAGCGCCCGGCTGAGCATCAGAAACCTGCGGCCATCACCACGCCGGAATCGGCCCGCATGCTCCTTGCGAGGTAGTCGATCTTGGGCAACAGGCGTGCAAAGAAGAAGTCGGCAGTCTGCCGCTTGCGCTCCAGATACGCAGTGCTCGCGCCTTCTGCCGCCGGGTGCGCGGCCGCCGCCATCCGGGCCCAGGCCCAGGCGTAGAGCGTGAGGCCGGTCATCTCCAGGTAGTCCACAGAGACAGCACCCGGCAATGCCGGATCCGCTTTGGCGCGTTCGACCAGCTCAGCGGTCAGTGCCGCCAGGCCGTCGAAGGCGTCGAGCACCGCAGCTTTCTGCTCCGGCACGATGGTGTTGGCATAGGGGTCGTGATCCAGCTGCTCGCGCAGCACCGCAAGCAGCTCGTTCAGCGTGGTACCGCCATCCTTGAGCACTTTGCGGCTGATCAGATCCAGCGCCTGAACCCCGTTGGTGCCTTCATAAATCTGGCCGATGCGTGCATCCCGCACGAGCTGCTCGAGCCCCCATTCCTTCACGTACCCATGGCCACCCAGCACCTGCTGGGCAAGCACGGTGATGTCCATGCCGCGGTCGGTGAAAAACGCCTTGGTGATCGGCGTGAGCAGCTCCGAGAACCGCTGCGCCTGACGATCACCCAGATATTTGGCGGCATCGAGCTGCTGCCCGGCCAGCAGCGCCAGCGCCCGCCCTCCTTCGTTGAGGGCACGCATGGTGATGAGCATGCGCCGCACGTCGGGGTGCACCAGCAGTGTATCCGCAGCTGCCGCCGGCTCTTCCGGCCCGGTCGGTGAGCGCCCCTGGCGCCGTTCCTGAGCGTAGGCGAGCGAGCACTGGTAGGCGATCTCGCCGGCGCCGAGGCCCTGCAGGCCCACGGAGAGCCGTTCGTAATTCATCATGGTGAACATGCCCGCGAGCCCGCGGTTCGGTTCGCCGACCATGTAGCCGGTGGCGCCGTCGTAGTTGATGACATTGGTCGGGCTGCCGTTGATACCCATCTTGTGCTCGATGCTGCCGCTCGCCCAGCCGTTGCGTTCGCCGAGGCTGCCATCGGCATTGACCAGAAACTTAGGCACGATGAACAGCGAAATACCCTTGGTGCCGGCCGGTGCATCGGGCAGGCGCGCAAGCACCAGGTGAATGATGTTCTCCGCCAGATCGTGCTCGCCGCTGGTAATGAAGATCTTGCTGCCGGTGATGCGGTAGCTGCCGTCCGCGCTCAGGTCGGCTTTGGTGCGCATGATGCCGAGGTCGGTGCCCGCATGGGCCTCGGTCAGCGCCATTGCACCGGTCCATTCGCCGCTGTACAGCTTCGGCAGATAGGTGGCTTTCTGCGCCTCGCTGGCGTGGCCGTCGATGCAGATGGTGGTACCTACGGTCAGCGAACCGGTGAGGAACAGCGACGGGTTAGCGGCCCAGAACATCTCCTCCATCAGACAGCCGAGCGCTTTCGGCATGCCCTGCCCACCGAACTCGGGGTTTCCGGAAAGTCCGAGCCAACCGCCTTCGGCCAGTGCCGCGAAGGCCTCCGGAAAGCCCGTGGGCGTGGTGACCGCACCCTCGTTCCACTGACAGCCCTCAGCGTCGCCCTGCTGATTGATGGGCGCCATGACTTCGCTGGCGAGCCGTCCGGCTTCGGTCAGCACCGCGCGCACCAGATCGGCGCTCAGCTCGCGGAACTCGGGCGTGTCCTGCCAGGACTCGTGAGCACGAAACACCTGGAACAGAAGAAAGTCGATGTCTTCCAGCGGGGCTTCAAAACTGAGCATGGGGTCTCCGTGAAAACGTCGCGGGCAGACCACACCGCCTGCGGGGCGAACAGTTTACACAGGCTCAAAGACAGTTTTGTTAGGAGTTATGCCCTGGTGT
This sequence comes from Pseudomonadota bacterium, assembly GCA_038757945.1. GTDB lineage: Bacteria > Pseudomonadota > Gammaproteobacteria > Pseudomonadales > Azotimanducaceae > CALHVX01. Next base: position 4,760 of record JBCDGJ010000033.1, on the reverse strand, counting down.
TGATGCTGCCGCCGCGCGTATCGATCACCAGGCTGGAATCGGTACTCGCCGCATCGTTGCCAGCAGCCTGGTCCACAGCATCGAGGCCTGCGCCCTCAGCGCCGTGCTGCGCAGACCGCTCGGCAGCCAGCTCGGCACGGGCCTGGGAAGCCTGGGAAGCCGCCTTGGCGGCAATCGCCCGGTCGGCGGCTGATGGCTGAGCCGGTGCCATGGCGGCCCGCTGGACGACGGTCATCTTCGCGAGGGTTGCGGCGGGATCGTTCGGCACCGGCGCCACATCGATGCTGACCGATCCGGCAACGGCGTAGGGCACGCCGTTCGGTCCGCGCTCGAGCTCGTCGCGCGGCGCGCCCGCATAGCGACCGCCGACGGCGGCATGGGCCTGCTCGTGAGCGCGCACTTCCCGATCCCGCGAAGCCAGCTGCCGGATTTCCTGCTGCAGCATCAGCTGCTGTTGTTGTTCAACCCTGCGCTCGTTTCCGGCCTGAGTCAGCGCTGATTCGGCACCAGCACTGAGGGATACTCCATCGGTCATGGCTTCGATCCCGAATCCTTCGCGGCGCGGCCGGCCCCTTGGCGGCCGCGGTTACACCCGCTTGTCCAACAGAAAGCCAATGGTGGCATCGGCTGTTTCCACGACCTTTGCCGACGCCTGCACCTGGCGCTTGTACAGCTTGAGGTCGACCTGAGCTTCCACCTGCTGCCGGCTGTTGGGCTCCCGCGGCTGGTCCTGCTCGCGCTCGGGACTGGTCGCACCCGCGATTTTCGCCGCGGTTTCCTCGAGCCCTCGCAGGCCGCGTTCGATGCCCTGGGCACCACTGCTCAAAATGGGATTGACCGCCATAGTCCTGCTCCAGTCTTCGCTGCGCATCCTGCGACCGTCTTACGCACCGCCTGATCCCGGGCGGTGACCCGCGCAAGCGAACAACGCACGCCTGCACCACAGAGCGTAGTTGACCGCCCTCGATGCTGCCGGATTCTTACGCATTCCGTGATCCCGTTCGCACCTTCGGCCGCTGCCGGGCGGCGCATTGTGAGCAGCCCGCGCCAGGAGCCTGCTCGATGCTGTCCGAAAACCGCTGCCTGGCTTGTGAGCTCCCCTGCTGGTCTGACCAGCTCTGCGAGATCTGCTTCGGCGACGTGCGCTGGCAAGGTGAGATTCCCGGGTCACCCGCGGGCACGCTCGCGATCGCCGCGTCGGAGCATCTGGGCCTGGCCCGCGACTGGGTTCACCGCCTGAAGTACCGCGCTGAAATCCGTCCCGGCAAAGCATTGGGAGCGCTGCTGGCGCAAATGGTGCAGGACGAGTACGCCCAGCGGCGCGAGCGGTTGCCCGAAGCCATCGTGCCGGTACCCCTGCACTGGCGCCGGCACCTGTACCGCGGCCGCAACCAGGCCACGGTGATCGCCGGCCCGGTGGCCCGGCAGCTCGAGCGACCGGTCTGGCAGCGCGTGCTGCGCCGGGTGCGCCCCACCCCCAGCCAGCGCACCCTTGCACGATCACGGCGGCTCGAGAATCTCCAGGGCTGTTTTCAGGCCAATGCAGCGGCGCTGGCTGGGGTCCAGCACCTGGCACTGCTGGACGATGTTTATACTACCGGCGCAACCATGAGCGCTGCCGCCGCAGCCCTGCACGCCGCCGGCGTCAGACGCGTCGATCTCTGGTGCGCGACCTATACACCGCAGAGCCACCGGAGCAGACCACCATGACCCTCAGCCGGCCCGACCGATGAGCGACAGCGCAGCCCCCTACGAGGGCCTGGATCCAGACACGCTGCTCGACGCCCTCGAGACCATCGGCCAGCACCCCAGCGGCAGCGTGCTGGCGCTGAACAGCTATGAGAATCGCGTCTATCAGTTCGGGCTCGATGACGGCGGCTTCGTCATCGGCAAGTTCTATCGCCCGGGGCGCCTCAGCGATGCGGCGGTCCGGGAAGAGCACGCCTTCGCTCTCGAGCTGCGCGAAGAGGAGCTGAGCTGTGTCGCTCCGCTGGTCATCGACGGCGAAACGCTGTTCGAGTACCAGGGTTACCGGTTTGCCCTGTTCCCGCGGCAGGGCGGACATCCGCCGGATATCGAGATCGAGGATAATCTGAGGATTCTCGCGCGCACGCTGGCGCGCATCCACAGCGTCGGGCGTCGCGGCCGTTTTCAGGACCGGCCGAGCCTGTCCGTACAACGCTTTGCGGTGGACAGCTTCGACTACCTGACAGGCAGCGACTTTATTCCCGACGAGCTGCGCCCCGCCTACGAATCGACCGCGCAACATCTGCTGGAGCGGCTCGATGGCTGTCTCGACACCGCGCCCATGCAGCGCATCCATGGGGACTGTCACCTCGGCAACCTGCTGTGGCGCGAGGACACACCGCACTTCATCGACTTCGACGACGCCATGAGCGGGCCACCAATTCAGGATCTCTGGATGCTGCTATCCGGTGAACGCAGCGAACGACAGCACCAGCTCGACGTCATCATCGAAGCCTACGAAATGTTCCAGAACCTGGATCTCAGCACCGTGGCCCTGATCGAGCCGCTGCGAACGCTGCGGATCATGCATCACGCGGCCTGGATCGGGCGCCGCTGGGCCGACCCGGCGTTTCCACCGGCCTTTCCCTGGTTCGCTGACGGCCGCTACTGGTCGGATCATGTGCTGACGCTGCGCGAACAGCTTGCTGCGCTGGATGAACCACCGCTGCTCTGAGCGGCGCTGCGCCGCGGTGCGGCTCCGCAGGTAACCGCGTCAGCCGGCGGCGCTGTGCACCGGATCGGTTTCCGCCACGATCACAGCGCTGTCGGCCAGCTCGAGCTTGTTCCGCAGCACGTTCGCATACTGCAACAGCACCCAGGGCCGGAGCGCCGGGGCGCAGCCCCCGATCTGCTCCAGAAAGCGCACAGTGGCCGGGCCATCCGGCTCCGGCTTGAGCGCATCGAGATTCAGGCGCGTCACCCAGTCATCACGCCCGGGTTGCGGCGCCGCGGCCAGCAGGCGCGCCGCACGAAGGTTCACCGGATACAGCTTGAGGCCATGGACGATCTCCCGGTCAATGGCTGAAGCCAGCGCTTGTGCCGCGTCGTCGTCGACCGCCGCCTGCACCGGCAGCGGCCGGCCGAAGTGATAGTGCATGCGACCCTTGTAGCCCCGCACGCCCGCCGCGATGCTGACCAGATCATCACCTGCGTTCTTCTCGTAGCTCCCATCGCGGGCGAGCTGCATGAGTTCCTGCGCTTTCAGCTCGTCACTTGGATCAAGCTCGTAGGAAATCGCCGTCGGCACGATCTGGATGCGCTCCGGCAGCTCACCCAGATGCGCAATCTCCTTGCGATAGGCGAGTGCCAGCATCTTCAGTAGCGCCGGGTCGGTACGATCAAAGCCATCCTTCGAGCGGCCGCCGCGCTGGGCGATCCAAACCGACTCGCCGGACTCGAGGCAGTGGCGCACGTAGCGCGACGTACGCGTCAACGCGGCCAGCATGGCCTTCTTGCCCGTTACGCTCCGTTCGACCATGAAGCCCTTGTTGAGGCGCATGACATCCGCTGCATAGGCGTTGGCAAACAGGTTGTCGCCGACCGCAAGCTGCAGCGTGTCGAAGCCGACACCGTGGATGAGCTTATCGAGCATGCCGGAGTCGAGAACGATGTCGCGATGGTTGGAGATAAACAGATACGACTGCCCGGGATCCAGCTGCTCGAGCCCGGAGTGGGTCAGCCCGTCGACGCTGTTGCGCAGCACCACATCGAGATAACGGCCCATCTGCAGCTGAAAGTCGAGCACGGTGCGGATACTGCGCGCCCGCCAGTGCATCAGACGACCGGCGCAGAACTGGGCAAAGCGCGGCAGCACGGCCGCGAGCCTCGGGATGACCAGCCGCGCTACGGTCTGCCGCAGTTCTTCGTTGGCGACCAGCCGCGCGACTACAGCGACGACTTCGTCATCGTTGTACGGGCGAATCGTATCGAACTCGCCCGCAGCTTCTGCAGGGGCTTCTGGGCTATTCACGCCTGACTGTCACTCCGACTCTGGCTGTTGCTCGGGTTCAGGCCACGTAGCATAGCGCGTGGACCGCCCATGCGCGTTCACCACTGCTGCGCGGGCACAGGGAGCAGGGGGTATCGCGCCGCAACACGACGTTCCAGGCAGCCACGCCTCCGGCCGCGGCCCGCCGATGTCGGCACCACGGGCTGGGCCTGATACCGACCTGATGGCGGCCGGGGCTGGTCAGACGAACAGTTCCCCGATGCCCAGGCGCAGCAGCGCATCAATCAGAATCCAGAAACCCAGCAGTACCAGCAGCACGAAGGCTGCCTGCTTGATGTGGTTTTCATCCACCGGCGGAGGTAGGGCTGCGCCCAGCCAGCTGCCGAACACCACTACCGGCAACACCAACGCAACCAGCCAACCGATCTCGGCGGTCAGCACGCCGCCAAGCAGCAGCAGCAGCGTGCGCGTAATGGTCGATACCAGGAAGCAGAACAGCAACGTCGCGCGCACCCTGCTGAAGGGCAGCGGCTGCCGGTACATGAACCAGCCGATGACCGGCCCGGCGGCGGCGAACAGGCCACCGACGAGGCCACCCAGCAGCCCGGCCCCGAAAGCAACGGGCGATGCCGACCGGGCGGCGAACGGCAACGGCCGGACCGCCAGCGCCAGGCTGCCGAAAGCGATGAATGCGCCGAGCAGCGCTTTCAGGCCATACACGGAGTTTTCGGTCAGCGTATAGAGAAGCCACAGGCCCGGGCCGATAGCCAGCACCTGCCCGGTC
>JBCDGJ010000032.1:0-37996 GCA_038757945.1 Pseudomonadota bacterium | reverse complement strand
TCATCGCCAGCATCCGGCACTCGACGCCCGGCGTGGGGCGGATGAGCCCCCCCCCGCACCACCACCTTTACAACAAAGAGGATATGGCGCAGCTCATTCACGATCTGAAGAACGCCAACCCCGATGCACGGATCAGCGTCAAGCTCGGCGCAGAAATCGGTGTTGGTACCGTTGCTGCCGGGGTGACCAAGGCACGCGCTGACCATCTGGTCATCGCTGGCGACACCGGCGGCACGGGCGCCTCACCGCTGACGTCTATCAAGCACGCCGGCGTGCCCTGGGAGCTCGGTGTCGCCGAGACGCATCAGACCCTGGTCATGAACAACCTCCGTTCACGCGTGGTGCTGCAGACCGATGGGCAACTGAAGACCGGCCGCGATGTTGTCGTAGCAACGCTGCTCGGCGCCGAGGAATACGGCTTTGCCACCGCGCCGCTGATTGCGCTGGGCTGCATCATGATGCGCAAGTGCCATCTGAATACCTGTCCCGTCGGCATTGCCACGCAGGATCCGGACCTGCGCAAGAAGTTCACCGGGCAGCCGGAGCACGTGGTGAACTACCTGTTCATGGTGGCCAAGGAAGCCCGTCAGCTCATGGCAGAGCTCGGTTTTCGCACCATCAACGAGATGGTCGGCCGGGTCGATGCGCTGAACGCCGACCGGGCGGTCGAGCATTGGAAGGCACAGGGCCTGGATCTGTCCGCCATTCTGACGCCGGCCGCGCAGCCCGAGGACTTCCTCGGCAGCTACGCGCGCCATGAGCAGGATCATCAGCTCGAACGCGCGTTGGACCGCAAGCTTATCGAGCTTGCCGATCCGGCAATCCAGAATGGCGAGCAGGTGTATCACGAGCTCGACATCGTCAACGTCAACCGCGTGGTCGGCGGCATGCTCTCGAACCGGATCATCCGCGAGGTCGGTCCGAACATGCTCAAGGACGGCAGCATCCACTTCAAGTTCAACGGCAGCGCCGGGCAGAGCTTCGGCGCCTGGCTGGCCAAAGGGGTGACCCTCGAGGTGGAAGGCGACGCCAACGACTACGTCGGTAAGGGCCTCTCCGGTGGTCGGGTGATCATCTATCCGCCCCGGGTCAGCCCGTTCAAGGCGGAAGAGAACATCCTGGTGGGCAACGTTGTGCTCTACGGCGCCACGAGCGGCGAGTGTTACTTCCGTGGCATCGCGGCTGAGCGTTTCTGCGTGCGCAACTCCGGCGCACGAGCGGTCGTCGAAGGCGTTGGCGATCACGGCTGCGAATACATGACCGGCGGTCGTGTCGTCATTCTCGGCGAAACCGGTCGCAACTTCGCCGCTGGCATGAGCGGCGGTGTTGCCTACATCTGGGATCCGCGGGAGGAGTTCGCGCCGCGCTGCAACACTGAGATGGTCGAGCTCGAAGCCCTCGTTGACGGCGAGGATCTTGCTGAGCTCAAGGAGCTCATCGAAAACCATCAGCGCTATACCGACTCACCGGTTGCGGCAGCCTTGCTTGCTGACTGGAGCAATGCGGTCAGGCAGTTCGTGAAGGTGATGCCGACGGACTACAAGCGCGTGCTGATGGATCGGCGGCAGGCAGCCAGCGCAGGCTGATCGCACCGCATCGAATACAGAGCTGGAGGAAGAGGCAATGGGCAAGCCCACCGGATTCATGGAAGTCACCCGAGCGACAGAACCCTATCGGGCGCCGGCAACGCTGCTGCTCGACTTTCGTGAGATCTACACGGATCACGACACCAAGCACCTGAAGGAACAGGGCTCGCGTTGCATGGATTGTGGCGTTCCCTTCTGCCAGTCAAACGATGGCTGCCCGATCCACAACCTGATCCCCGAGTGGAACGACCTGGTCTATCGCAACCAATGGCGCGAAGCGCTGGATCGCCTGCACAAGACCAACAACTTCCCGGAGTTCACCGGCCGCGTCTGCCCGGCACCCTGCGAAGGCGCCTGCGTGCTGGGTATTACCGATCCAGCGGTCACCATCAAGAACATCGAGATGGCCATCATCGATCGGGGCTTCGAAGAAGGCTGGGTAGTTCCCAATCCGCCTGCGGTGCGCACCGGCAAGACCGTCGCCGTCATCGGCTCCGGACCTGCCGGGCTTGCCGCGGCTGATCAGCTCAACAAGGCGGGCCACACGGTCACCGTGTACGAGCGCGCAGATCGTGTCGGGGGCCTGCTCATGTATGGCATCCCCAACATGAAGCTCGGGAAGGAAGACATCGTAGAGCGCAGGGTCGATATCCTGCGCCAGGAAGGCATCAGCTTCATCACTGGCGTCAGCGTCGGTGACGGCAACAACGACACCTCTGATGTGCGCACACTGCGCGATCAGTTCGATGCCGTGCTGCTCGCAACCGGTGCCACCGCACCGCGCGACCTGCCGATTCCGGGGCGTGCGCTGAAGGGCGTCCATTTCGCCATGGATTTCCTGACCGCCAACACGAAGAGCCTGCTCGACAGCGATCACGTGGACGGGAACTACATCAGCGCCAAGGGCAAGAAGGTCATCGTGATCGGCGGTGGCGATACCGGCACCGACTGCATCGGTACCTCGCTGCGCCACGGTTGCGAGACCCTGGTCAACTTCGAGCTGTTTCCTAAGCCGCCCAGCGAGCGGGCCCCGAACAATCCCTGGCCCACGTGGCCGAAGGTCTTCAAGGTCGACTACGGGCATGAAGAAGCAGCCGAGCGCTACGGCGACGACCCGAGGGTGTACGGGATCTCCAGCACCGAGTTCGTCGGCAACGAGAGTGGCGAGCTGGTTGCGATCCGCACCGTGGATGTCGCGTTCAAGGACGGCAAGTTCGAGAATATTCCCGGCAGCGAGCGTGAGTGGCCCTGTGACATCGCCCTGCTCGCGCTCGGCTTTCTCGGACCGGAGCACGACGTTTCGGAACCGCTGGACCTGACCTACGACGCACGCTCCAACTTCGATGCGGAATACGGCGCCTACAAGACCAACATCGACGGCGTCTTCGCTGCCGGCGACTGCCGACGGGGCCAGTCTCTGGTGGTCCGAGCGATTAACGAGGGGCGTGAAGCGGCGCGTGAGATCGACCGCCATCTGATGGGTTCGACCCAGCTGCCCTAGCCGTCCCGGATCGCGTGTGCGGCCGCAGAGCGGCAGCTAGCGCCCAGCGGTCACCGAATTCTGGACCTCGGCAAAGGGCCGGACCCAGGGTTTGATTTTCCCGACCTCTGCGGGCAGCCGACGGCTGGCTGCTTCCGCATCCACCCGGCTCTGATAACGCCCGAAAGTGACCACGTACAGCAGCCGGCCGCCTACCTCGCGCGCGTAAACGGCGAACTGCTCCGGCTCCGCCTGCCGTTTCAGATAGCGCAACAAACCATCCCGATCGCTGAGCGTGACCAGCTGCAGGGTCCAGGCACCCTGGTCCTGCGCCAGCAACCAGGTACCGTCCTTGAGCCCGGGCACCTGGCTGATCACCGAATCGGTTGCTGCAGCCATGGTCATGGGCTGGTCGCGGCGCTGTGCTGGCGCTGCTGCAGGTTCACGTGCGACGGGAGGTGGCGTTGAAGCTCGTTGGCCAGCGATGGCTGCCGCGGCGTCTTCCGCGGCAGCAGGATCATCTTGTGTACCTTCGACAGCCACCACCGGCCGCGGGTCCGTTTGGGGTGCGACCGGCTCAGGTGTGGCCGGCTCCGGTGTGGCCGGCTCCGGCGCGACCCGCTCAGCTACGGCTGGCTCCCGCGTCTCCGGCTGAGCGGTGGCTGGTGCCGTTGTCTGGGTGGCGGCCGGCTCCGGTGCGGCCAGCTCAGGCGCGGCAGACCGAGGCTCAGCAGACACTGACGGGGCCGGCTCAGGTGCCGCCGGCTCGGGCAGTGCAATCGGTTGCGCCGCCGCAAACGGTTGTCCGGTCGTAGCTGCTTCCGCCACCGCATCATCCGTTTGCGCGCCGCCTTCGACCAACGCAGGCGGCGCGACCTCCCCGACCAGCGGTGGCGACACTGCCTCCCCCCGCTCAGATCGGTCAGCAACGTCAGATTGCTCAGCCAGGTCGGATGCGTCGGTCCGGTCGATAACGCCGATCGCCGGATCAGCGGCTTCTGCGGCCGGCTCTGGCGTTGAAGCAATAGGAAGATTCTCGGTGACAACCTCTTCCGTCAACGGCACCCGATCGAGGAGCAGGAAGCTGAGCGCAAGCACCGCAGCCAGTCCGGCGACGAGATAGAGGTGCGTTGCCGGAAAGCCCAACCGGGCGGCCGATTGATCCTCGTCGTAGATCCGTTCCAGCAACTGCCCCGCTAGGCGGTTGAGCTCTCCGGGAACCCCGTTGCTGCGACGATAGAGATCCGCAACCTGCTCCTCGGAAAACGGCAGTCCGCCGCGAACCCCGGCCTGCTCACAGCGCCATTCGAGATACGCCCGGGAATCGACCGGCGAAAAGGCCAGGAGCGAAGTTTCGTAGGGCGCAACGTCGAGGTCGCGGGTTGCGGACCGCACCTGCTCCGGTAGGCCGAGCTGCCCGAACAGCAGCAAGCGGAACCGGTAAGCACCGCAGAGCTCGAGCAGGAGCCGCATGGCAACGGAATCGAGCTGATCCGCATCGTCTACCAGCACGACAAGCGGGTGTTCGGCGTCTTCGTGTTCTTCAAGCGCCGCCTCCACCAGCGGCTTGAGCAGCTCCGCGCTGAAGCTGTCCGGCACGTCGACACCAAGCGCCTCGGCGAGGACGATAAGCACGTCGAGCTCAGCGTTGAGCGCGCGCCCATCGAGCTGGGTGAGCAGCACGCCGTCGCCCATTTCCCGACCAAGCTGCTGAAACAGCATGGTCTTGCCGGTCCCCGCCGGACCCAGCACGAGCAGGGCCCGCCGCGACCACTGGCTCAGATGACGCAGCTGATCGAGCAGTCGCCGACGCTGGCCGCCCGGAGAAAAGCCCGGCGCCGGACGCAGAAAGGGATTGACGCGCAGCGGGCTAGCCATGCGACCGCTGTCCTGCCGCCGGCAGGCGGCTGCTGAGGAACTGCTGGAGTCCGGCACCATCGACGCGCTCGCTGACGCTGACCGCCCCCAGCGCATCGAGCAGGATCAGCCGCAGACGGCCGTCGATCACTTTCTTGTCGCGGGACATCGCCTCAACCAGCGCCGGAGCCGTTAGGATCGGCTCCACCGTAACCGGCAGATCGAAGGCCGCCAGCAGCTTACGCAGCCGCTCGGGCACTTCAGGTTCGACCTGCTCGAGCGCAAGGGACAGCTCTGCGGCCAGCACCATGCCTACCGCAACGGCTTCCCCGTGCAGGTAATGCTGATAGCCGGTGCAGGTCTCGAGCGCGTGACCAAAGGTATGCCCGAAGTTGAGGATGGCGCGGCGCCCGGCTTCCCGCTCATCGTCGGCTACAACCGCTGCCTTGGTCGCCACGCTGCGCTCAATGGCCTGTGCCAGAGCCTGCGGTTCCCGTGCGCGCAACGCGCGTACGTTTGCCTCCAGCCAGCTGAAAAAAGCAGCATCTGCGATCGCGCCGTACTTGATGACCTCGGCCATGCCGGCTGCAAACTCCCGGCCCGGCAGCGAATCCAGCACCCGAGTGTCCGCAACCACCAGGCGTGGCTGATGGAAAGCGCCAATCATGTTCTTGCCGAGCGGGTGGTTGACCGCAGTCTTGCCACCCACGGAAGAGTCGACCTGCGCAAGCAGCGTCGTCGGCAGCTGAATGAACGCGACGCCGCGCTGGTAGCAGGCTGCTGCAAAGCCCGTCAGGTCGCCCACCACACCGCCGCCAACCGCGATCAGCGTCGTCGCCCGGCTGTGCTTGCGTTCCAGCAGCAGCCCAAGCAACCGTTCGAATTGCGCCAGAGACTTGTAAGCCTCGCCGTCCGGCAGCAGGAACTCGTCGACCCGCAGGCCGTCCAACGCGCGCCGAACCGCTTCAAGATAGAGCGGCGCAACCCGATCGTTGCTCACCAGCATGACTTCGCTGCCGCGCAGCGCCGGTCGCAGCAGCGCGGCCAGCCTCGACGCATCGGCAATCAGACCGTCGCCGATGACGACCGGGTACGAGCGCTCGCCGAGATCGATGTGGACCCGAATCGGCTCACTCATGCCGGGTCCGCCGAGAACGCTTCAAAGAGTCCATCCTTACGCAGCTGCTGCTCAATACGTCGAGCAAGATTCTTCGGACCCTGACGATCGGTGACGAATCGGTAGTCCGCCACCTCATGATACAGCGGCGCCCGTTCCTCATGCAGCCGGGTAAGCACCTCACGGCGGTCTTTGCCCTGCAGCAGTGGGCGTTTCGAATCGCGGCGCGTCCGCTCCAGAAGGCGATCAACGGTACTGTCGAGGAAGATGACGGTGCCGGCTTCTTTCAGCAGCGCCCGATTCGCCGCTCGGGTGACGATCCCGCCGCCGGTGGCGACGACGACGTCGGATAGGCTCGCTACTTCAGCAAGGATCGCCTGCTCGCGATCCCGGAATCCATCCTCGCCCTCGACATCGAAGATCCAGGGAATGTTCGCACCGGCACGGGACTCGATCAGCTGATCCGTATCCATGCTCTGCCAGCCGAGGGACTGCGCCAGCAGACGACCGACCGTGGTCTTTCCCACGGCCATCAGGCCAACCAGGAAGAGGCGTCTTGGTGCTGCTGCTGCGGGCATCTCGGGGGTCCAGCTCGTGAACCCCCAAGTGTAAGCCCTAAAGAAAGGAATCGCTCTAGCGAGCGGTGTTCCTAACGCGAGGAGATAGAATCCTTGAGGATCCGTGGCGTGATGAAGATCAGCAGTTCGGTCTTGTCATCCCGCTCGGTCCTGCGCCGGAACAGCTTGCCCACGTACGGCAGATCACCAAGGAACGGTGTCTTGATCGTTGCAATCGTGCGGTCGGTCTGGAAGATTCCGCCGAGCACGACGGTCTGGCCATTATCGACCAGAACCTGTGTTTCCACTTCGTTCGTGTTGATCGCCGGTGCGTTACCAACGGTGATCTGCGCCACCGTATCCTGCTTGACGTTGAGATCCATGATCACGCGGTTGTCCGGCGTGATCTGCGGGGTGACTTCCAGCTTCAACACTGCGTCTTTAAAAGAGGTTGCCGTTGCGCCGCTGCTGGTGGCTTCCTGGTAGGGAATCTCCACACCGGACTCGATCATGGCCGTGCTCTTGTCAGCTGTGATCACCTTCGGACGAGCAACCACCTCGGCGTTGCCGTCAGTCTGCAGTGCAGACAGCTCGAGATCGAGAATGTAGCCGCCACCGGTGAAGCCAACACCGAAGCTGGTCGCACCCGGTTGTTGAACGCCAAGGTCGACCACGAGATCGTTTGGCGACGTGATGTCGCCCTCACCGTTGACGACGATCTCCTGCAGCTCGCTCAGGGTTTCCAGCGACCCGCCGTACTTAAGCGTCGACGGACCGTTGCTTTTAACTGCGCCGCCGCCCCAGCGGATGCCGAGCTGCTGTGAGTAGTTGGCGTTCGCGGCCACGATGCGCGACTCGATCAGTACCTGCGGTACGGGGATGTCCAGCCGCGCGATCACTCTTCGGAAGTCTTCGAGGCGGTCCGCCGTATCCGTCAGGATGATCGAGTTCGTGCGCTCATCGACGATGACGCTACCCCGTGCGGAGACGATGCCGCCCTGGCCATTGTTCATGCCGCCGCCCATACCGCCGCCGCCCATGCCGCCGCCCATGCCGCCACCCATTCCGCCGCCACCCTGCAGGTTCTGCATGGTGAACAGCTGGAAGATCTCCGTGGCGCTGGCATAGCTGATCTGGAAGAACTCGGTGCGCAGCGGTGCCAGCTCGGCAATCTGCTTCTGGTTTTCGAGCTCGAGCTTTTCCCGGGCAGCAATCTCGGCAGCCGGAGCAACCAGCAGAACGTTACCCGCCTGCCGCTGATCAAGACCCTTGGTCTTCAGAATGAGTTCGAGCGCCTGATCCCAGGGCACGTTCTTCAGGCGCAGGGTGATACGGCCGGAAACGGTATCGCTGGCGACCAGGTTGAGGTCGGTGAAATCAGCAATCAGCTGCAGTACCGAGCGGACCTCGATGTCCTGAAAGTTGAGCGACAGCTTCTCGCCGCTGTACTTGAAGAGATCATCGCGCTCGGCGACTTCCTCTTCCGTCAGCGGCGTGACGTCAACGGACATCAGATCGTCGGCCTGGTAGGCGAGGTAGTCAAAGTTCCCCTGCGCGGCAATGCTGATTCGCGTGTGATTGCCTTCCTGCACGGCATCGACCACCTGCACCGGGGTCGCAAAGTCGGTCACGTCGAGCCGCCGCCGCAGGTCCTGCGGCAGATCCGTGTTGCGGATCTCGACAATGACGCGATCCCCTTCGCTGCGGACGTCGACCGGGGCTTTCGCATTTGAGAGGCGAATCAGTACCCGGCCCTCGCCGCCGTTACCGCGGCGGAAATCGATATCGGCAATGGTGGAGCCTTCGTACTTGTTACGCACTACTGCACTTTCGCTGACGGACTCCATTTCCGTCGCCTGCACGATGCCCTCGGCACCATCAGCGCCAACGAGCATGTACAGCGTGTTGCCTTCGACACGCGTGTCATAAGCCACGAGCTGCGTCAGGTTGACGATGGCTCGGGTGCGGTCACTGGTTGAAACAATCGACACCCGACGGGCGTTGCCGATGCCGAGGTTGTGGTGTTTCTGCGCCAGGCCGCTCGCGACGCCCGGCATGTCGAGCACGATCCGCGCTGGCTGTTCGATGGTGTAGCCGCTGGGGCTCGGCGGCGGCTCGTCGAACTCGAACCGGATCTCGGTCTTGTCCCCCGGCAGGGAGGAGAAGGAGATGTCCTCGATCGTGGCTGCGTTCGCAGACCCTACCGCGAGCAGTACCAGCGTGCTGAACCAGCACACCGCCCGATAGATCAGCTTGTCGTTACTCAGACGCATTCGTCTCATCCTCTCCTTCCAACGCCCTCCGGCCATCAGCCGGTCTCATTCAGCGCGACGGTACGCGCGCGCTCGACCCAACCACCCGTGCCGTCGGGGACGATCTCAATCAGCTCGATGCCGGCCTCATCAACGCGCTGCACTTTGCCATGGTCGCTGCCCATGTAGTCACCACGCTGGACGCGATGCACGCCGCCATCTGCGTCACGCACCAGGGCAAACCGTGTCGGTCCCTGCTCGAGGGTGCCGACCATCGCCAGCTGCCCAATGGTGAACTGCTCCAGAAACTGCTTGACCCGGTTGCTATCGGGTTGCACCTGAGGACCGTTGCGGCGTTCGACCCGACGCACCACGACCGGTGGTTCAAAGGGACTGCGCATGGCGCTTGCCTGGTAAGCAAAGGGCGGTACCTGCTCAAAGGGCGGCAACGGCTCGATTCGGCCCTTGGGACGGCCCTGCACTTCCTGCATCCAGGCCTGTAGATCGTCGTTGCTGGCACCGCCACAACCGCCAACCAGCAGGAGCAGTACGCTCAATCCTGTGAGGTATGGGAGTCTGCTCACTAGCCTTCCTCGTCATCCAGGTAACGATAGGTTTTCGCATCGATCGACATCGTCAGCGAACCACCCTTCGCCGGATTGATGTCGAAGTCATGCAGCGTCACGATCCGTGACAGGTTCGCCACCCCGCTCACGAAGGACCCGAGCTTGTGGTAGGCCCCGTCGACCTCGATCTTGATCGGCAGCTCAACGTAAAACTCCGTGGTCCGCTCCGGCTCGAGCTCAATGGAGCCGATGCGCAGCTCGTTGTCGAGCGCCGTGCGGGTAATGTCTTCGAGCAGCCCCGGGACCTCGGTATCCTTCGGCAGCTGCTTGAGCAGCGCGCCGAAGGTCGCCTGCATCTCTTCTTTCTGCTTCAGGTAAGCCTCGAGATTTGCGGCCTGCATCCACTTCTTCTCGAAGTCCCTGCGCAGCTCCTGCTCCTTGGCTTCAACCTGCGCCAGCTGATCCTGCTTCTTGGTGATGTGCAGGTAGTAACCGCCGCCGACGACCAGCGCCGCGACCAGCAGCATCACGATGATCTTGACCGGTCCCGGCCAGCTGCCGATGTTGTTTAGATCGAGGTCTGCGAGGTCGAAGGACTGCAGCTGTTCCAGCGTGTCGCTGAGCGCCATGACTACTCCTCCTCCCCGTCGCCCTGCTGCGGGCCGACCTGAGCAAAGGTGAGGTCGAAGCGGCTGGCCTGCGCGCCGTAGTCGGCGTTGCTCGGATCTTCCTTGATGTTCTTCAGGTTCGGCTTCGCGAACCAGTCGGAACCATCGACGTTGCGCATCAGGGAGGAGATCCGGTTGTTCGACTCCGCGAACCCATCGACGGCGAGCTCCTGCCCTTTCATGGTCACCGCGGTGTAGTGCACGCCGCTGGACAGGGTACGCACCAGCTCATCGAATACACGCACGATGACCGGGCGGTTGCCCTGCAGGTCCTGGATCACCCGCATCCGCGCGAGCAGCTCCTCGCGCTCCTTCCGCAGGTTCGCGATCTGGGCAATCTTCGTGTCCAGCGCGGAGATTTCGCTCGACAGCACCTGGTTGCGACCGTTCTGCTCCTCGACCTGACCATCGAGCAGCTTGCCCCAGCCAAAGACGCCGAGCCCGGCCAGCACCAGCACCCCGACCAGGTTGGTGAGAAACTCTTTCTGCCGCCGTTCGCGTTCCCATTCGCGCCACGGCAGGAGGTTGATGCGTGCCATCAGTCGAAACTCCTCATCGCCAGGCCACAGGCAATCATCAGCGCCGGCGCATCGTTGGCAAGCGCGTTCGCGTCGACCTTGGACGCCAGCGACATCTCCACGAACGGGTTCGCGATCAGCGTCGGCGTACCCAGCTTGGCTTCGATCATGTCGGCCAGGCCTTCGATGGAGGCGGTGCCACCGGCAAGCACGATGTAGTCCACATCATCGTACTGACTGGAGGAGAAGAAGAACTGCAACGATCGAGTCACCTGCTGAAGCACGGCCTCTTTGAACGGCTGCAGAACTTCTTCTTCATAATCGTCGGGCAACCCGCCCTGTTTTTTCGCCAGCCCGGCCTCTTCGAACGACAGGCTGTACCGGCGTTGAATTTCTTCCGTGAGCTGCTTGCCACCGAACAGCTGCTCACGCGTATAGATGGAGCGATCGTCCGCGAGTACCGAAAGGGTAGTCATCGTGGCACCGATGTCGATGATCGCGACAACCAGATCTTCGGCAGTGCCGGACAGCTGCGGTTTGATGAAATCAAACGCCCGCTTCATCGCATGCGCTTCGATGTCGACGACCGCAGCCTTCAACCCACCAAGCTCGAGGGACGCTTCGCGCAGTTCGACGTTTTCCTTCCGGCAGGCTGCAAGCAGTACCTCGACCTGATCCGGATTGCGCTCCGACAGACCCTGCACCTCGAAGTCGATCGAGACTTCGTCCAGCGGGTAGGGAATATACTGGTCTGCCTCAACGGTGATCTGGTTTTCCATCTCATCGTCGCTGAGCTGGGCATCCATCTCGATGGTTTTGGTAATGACAGCCGAGCCGGCAACCGCGACCGCCCCACGCTTGGAGCCTGCCTTGCTGCGGCCGATCAACCGTTTGATCGCATCGCCCACACCTTCGACGTCGCTGATGTTCTTCTCGACCACCGCGTTCGGCGGGAGCGGCTCAACCCCGTAGGATTCAACCCGATAGCGCCCGCTGGCGTTCGAGAGCTCGAGCAATTTGACCGACGTCGAGCTGATGTCCAGCCCGAGCATCTGATTCGTTTTTGACTTGAATAGACCGAACACGCTGTTCCCTTCAAATTCCCCTGATCGGCGGCTGCCTATCCAACCGGACGCGCATGCGTGCGCATGCCGTGCCCGCCAGAATCACGCAACGGTACCGAAGCTGCTTGGACCTGCGGATGGACCCGGCTCTACTGCATGCCGGCATGGCCAGTGATCTGCGGTGTCCTCCATCATACGAAGTTGTAGCAAAAAGGTTCCCGGGCTTTCGATAACCCGTTCCGAAGAATGACAGCACAACCCCGTCTGCTCCCGCATCACGCCCGTTTTGAGACCTCGCGCATCCTGTTACCCCAGGATGTGATTAACTGGACGTCACGGGACGAAAAATCCTATTCTCGCCGGCAACTTAGCGCCTGCTGTTACGAAGTACATTAAATACCACCTGCAATCGTAGAACAACGCACCCGGAGCCGGTCACTGCAGATTTGTGCGGTGGCGCACAGCGGCCATGGTACAAACGGCAACCGCGGCGTGCCGCCTGGTTTGGCCTCCCGCCGTGGCTTGCGTAACATCCCGCGCCGGGTTTGCGGCGCACAGCGGCCCGCGCAGCTGCCCGAGCGACCGATAACCGCCTGAAGATTGACGAGAAAAACGCTGACGCGCGCCATGAGTTCCACCCTGAAACGCACTCTGCTGTACGGTTTTTGCTTTGCTCTGGCGCTGGCGTTCGGCCTGGTGCTGAGCCTGGCCGGCACCTTCCTGTATCTGAACCCACAAACGCCGGCGGCCGAGACCTATCGCAATGTCAGGCTGGAAACGCCGTTGCGCATCTACACCGCCGACGGTGGTCTCATTGCCGAGTTCGGCGAACGGCGCGTCATTCCGGTCGCGATCGAAGACGTGCCCCGGGACTTCATCAACGCTTTGCTCGACACCGAAGACAAGCGGTTTTACGAACACGGTGGCATTGACTACCTCTCCCTCGCAAACGACACCCTGGCGCTGATCCTGAGCCGCGATGTCAGCTCCGGAGGTGCCAGCACCATTACCATGCAGCTGGCGAGGAACATCTCCTTCTCGCTCGAGCAGACCTTCATCCGCAAGTTCAAGGAAATGCTGCTGGCGCTGAAGCTCGAACGGGAGCTGACCAAGGACGAGATCCTCGAGCTGTACATCAACGCAGTACCTTTCGGCAAACGGGCGTACGGTGCTCAGGCCGCAGCCTACACCTACTACAACCAGCCGCTCGGGGAGCTGCGCCTGGCCCAGCTCGCCATGCTGGCGGGCATTCCGCAGGCCCCGTCCGCCGGGAATCCCATCAACGGACCGGAGCGGGCGACAAAGCGCCGCAACCTGGTCCTGTCGCGCATGCTTGAACAGGCCTCCATCACCCGCGCCCAGTTCGATGCCGCCAGCGCCGAGCCCATCACCGCGCAGGTCTACCAGCGGCAGCTCGAGGTACCCGCACCGTTCGCCGCAGAATGGATTCGCAGCCAGCTCCTCGGGCGGCTGCCGGACCTCTACAGCGCCGGCTACGTGATCCATACGACGCTGCGTGACGAAGCCCAGCTGGCTGCCACCGGAACGCTGCGGGACGGCCTGATGTCCTACGACGTCAAGCACGGTTACCGCGGACCCGAAGCACGGCTTTCGCCGGAGGACTACGCGCGGGCGCTGCGCAGCGCTCCGGTCTATGCAGATCTCCAACCTGCCGTCGTCACGGAGGTCGATGCGGACGGCGCGACCGTGCTGCTGGACGACGGCTCGTCCGTCCGGGTCGGTTTCGACACCATGGCCTGGGCCAGGCGCTATCTGAACGTCAACGAACGGGGACCGGCCCCCAAAAGCACCGCCGACGTCGTCGCCACCGGTGACCTGATCCGCGTCCGGCAACTGCCCCTTGACCCAGACGAAAGGACCGCCGCAGCTGCAGCGGACGACGCTTTAGAGGACCCCGCCGCCGACGACGCAGGCGCGTTCCGCTGGCACTTCGCCCAGGTACCCGAAGCCCAGGGCGCGCTGATCTCCATGGACGCCGATACCGGCGCGGTCGAAGCGATCGAGGGCGGCTTCGATTTTTCCCGCAACCAGTTCAACCACGCGCTGCAGGCGACGCGGCAGCCGGGCTCGGGCTTCAAGCCCTTCGTCTATTCCGCGGCGCTCAACGGGGAAGTCACAGCGGCGACGGTCTACATGGATGCGCCGCTCGTATTCGAAGACGAGGAGCTCGAAACGGAGTATCGACCCGGCAACGACAGCCGTCGCTACAACGGGCCAACCCGGCTGCGCGAAGCGCTCTACCGCTCCATCAACCTGGTATCCATGAGGCTGATTCTGGACATCGGCGCCGGCAACGTGATCCGCCACGCGGAACGCTTCGGGTTTCCCATCGAGACCTTTCCCCGAGACACGCAGCTGGCCCTGGGCGGTGGAACCATGGCAATTACGCCTCTGCAGATGGCGCAAGCCTATGGCGTGCTTGCCAACGGCGGCTACGAGGTTGAGCCCTACATCATCACGCGGGTCGAGGATCTGTCCGGCCAGATCATCGAGCAGGCCAGCCCGTTGATCGTGTGCCGGGACTGTGCCGACGACGAGCCCGGGGCGGCAGGCGAGTCCCCGGACGATGGTTCCGACGGCGCGCTCACAGCGGCCACCGAGGACGGCGGCCCCGTCGAAGGCGCAGCGACGGATGCCGAGCCGGACACCACGATCGAACCCCGCTACGCGCAGCGTGTTCTCGACGCACGGAACGCGTTCATCATGAACACCATGCTGAAGGACGTGGTGCGTCGCGGGACCGGCCGGCGTGCCCGGGTGCTCGAGCGCACGGACCTCGCAGGCAAAACCGGTACCACCAACGACGGCACCGACACCTGGTTCAACGGCTACGCCGGCGGCCTGGTGACGACAGTGTGGGTGGGCTTCAGCGACAACGAGCCGCTCGGGGCGCGCGCCTACGGCGGCAACACGGCCCTGCCGATCTGGGTCGATTACATGCGCACGGCGCTCGACGGACGCCCCATCTACGCGCCGTCGCAGCCGCCGGGAATCACCGTGGTGAAGATCGATCCGGACACCGGGGAACCGGCACGGCCCGGGCAGGCTGACGCCATCTTCGAGTACTTCTTCGCAGAAAACGCACCGGTGCTCGCATCGGACGGCAACCGCCCAGCAACGCCCGAGGAAGACAACGACCTGCGGGCGGTGGATCTCTTTTAATGTCCTGTCGCAGTAGTTCGTTGCATTTAGACGCGTCTCATGGGCCGTTGGCTAGGCGCCACTTGCAGCCTATGGTGGTGCCATTGGCAAGAGGCGTAACGACGGCAGCGGCCCCATGAGACGTGCCCTGCGGGTGCGCCAGAAACGCCAATAACCGCGTTGTGTTGCTTGCCAAGGTGCTCGACCCCCCGGTCTTCAAGAGAGGCTGCACAACACGCCTTGTTCTTGACGTTTCTGGCGGCATCTAGATTCGACGAACTACTGTGACAGGACACTAGGCCCATTCCAAGCAGGCAACGACCGTTCCGGTCGCGACGGAGGACAGCTCGAACCGATGACCGACGAAGCTGACAGCTCAAAGGCGACCCGCGTGCGGCGCCTGCCCTACCGAGCCACAACTGCCACCGGCAACCAGTTCGACTTCGAATTCGAGCTGCATCCGGAAACCGTCTCCGCGGTGCAGGTCGCGAACGTGCTGGGGGAAGTCCTCGGCGCCGTAGATCGCGAGATCCGCTTACAGGGCCAGATTGGCAACGGTGACGTGCTGCAGTCGCTCTGCATGGCGGTCGCTGTCCGGGCCCGGATGCTCGGCGCAAATGCCGACACGATCGATAGCCTGGCCAGAGAGCTGCTGAACACGGCGCTCAGCGCCAACGTGACCGATGGGCCAGGGAATCTACCACCGGACGCCGGCAAGCCCGTGCACTGAGCTGGGCCGACAGGCGCCTTAGCAGAACCGTGACTACTGGACGGTTTTGACGAAGTCGCCTGGCCTCGGTTCACCGCGGGGGTGATGGCCATTGATGGCTCGCAACGTCGCCTCGGCGTTGCTCTTGATCGAGCTGCGACTGGCAAGCTTACGATAGGTCATGCCCGGGCGCGCCTCGACGATACGGATGCGCTGCCGGTCCGCGACTTTGAGGTCTGCAGCCGTCATCGCTCGGAAGGACTCAATGGTCTCCCGAAAGCGGGCATCGAAGGTTGAGGGATCACCGCTGGGGCCGACCTCCCCCCGAAACACATAGACGCTGTCGTCTTTGTACAGCACAGCGATGGTCTTCTTCTGGGCGTCGCCGAGCGCCTCGATCTCACCGATGAAGGTCGGGTAGCCATTGATCATCAGCTGTTCGCCACCGGTCAGGTCATCCCGTTTCAGCGTTTCGGTCACGTACTCTTCCGGGGTCTGAGGCTCGCCCGGCAGGTTCTGTCGCTGCATGGCAATAAATTCTTCTTCGGTTCCTCCGGGCGCACGCCCGAGAATCTCAGCGGTGGTGTTGGTGATATCCCAGCCCGCGGGAAAGGTAACGACGACCTTGAGCTGGCCATGGTAGTAGGAGCCGTTCTTGACCAGCCCGGCAGAGGCCTCGCTGCCGTAGACCAGCCCGTCGAGCATGCCCCAGAAGTCGCCGACGGGCTCCTCGAGCCGGGCCGGGATTTCGCTCTGCACCTGCTGCACCAGCTCATGCAGGCGCTTGTCGTTCTTGGGGTGGGTGGAGAACAGCCCGTGATACACGCTCGGCTGGTTGCTCACCTGCTTTACGTAGAGCTCGTGATCCTTCAGCGCCTGGATCGCATCGATCATGCCGTAGGGCGCGTAGCCCGACTGCGCAAGGAACCGGGCGCCATACTCGTCCGCCTCGAGCTCGTGTTCCCGCCCGTAGCCGGACTGCAGGGTCGCGGCAACCGCGTTCGTCATGTCCCAGAAAGCGCTGGTCCCGGTCGCCAGCGCGCCGAGGAAGCCGCCCACCTGGCTCACCACCTGGTTGCGCCGGCGGCGGTTCGAGTGGCGTCCAAGCACGTGGCCGATCTCATGGCCGATGACGCCCGCCAGCTCGTCCTCGGACCGCAGGTACGGAATCAGCCCGCGGTAAACGATGATGTAGCCATCGGGTGTCGCGAAGGCATTGACGCCCGGATGGTCCTGCACCGCGAACACGAACTTGTCGACGTTGTGGCCGCCGCTGCGCAGCAGGCGATGGCCAATTTTCTCCACGTACTCGTCCCAACCGTCCTCTTCATACAGCTGACCTTTCTCGCGCAGCTCCTGATAGATCTTGGCACCGGGACCTGCCGCCTGGATCGGCAGCGTGATGGTGAGGAGGCTCAGCAGGGCGAGCAGCGGTCCAGCGAGCCGACCAGAAAGACGCCCGGCCAGCGGCGCGCGCCGGTGGCGACCGGACAGAAAGCAAGCAATTCGACGGGAAAGGGGAGCGAAAATCACTGAACCTCCGAGCTTGGCCACCGGCGCCGGGGCGGCGCTCAGGATGGCGTTCCGAAATCGTCAGACCTACGTGATTTACGACACCTGAACGACGGCGAGGTTCAGCCGGAAGCGAGACCGGCTCGTGGTACCGGGGACGGAAGCCCCGCGGACCGCGGTGCGGTCCGCGGGTGCAATCAGGACTCCGTCGTCTCCGCCTTCTTCGCCGTGGTGCGGTTGCCGAACCGCTTCCGGAAACGCTCTACGCGACCCCCGGAATCGACGATCTTCTGCTTGCCCGTGTAGAACGGATGGCACGCAGAGCAGACGTCGATCAGGAAGTCCTCGCCGAGCGTGGACCGGGTTTCGATCACGTTGCCACAGCTGCAGGTTGCCTTGACATCGCTGTACTGAGGGTGAATATCCGGCTTCATAGTGCGCGGCTCCCATATGAAATCAGTCGGAATCGAACTCTGCTCCGGCAGTCCCGTTCGACCGGGAAATGACCCACGTTCGCGGGTGCAGATCCCGGGCAGGCCCGGAAAAACGGCCGCGAATCATAGCAGAACGCGTGGATGAAGGAAAATCTCCCAGCCATCCAGCGCCCCGCAGTCCTGCGGCTGGCTGTGCCTGTGCCCCTTTATCAGCTGTTCGACTACGCACCGCCGCCGGAATTCCCGGCAGACTGCGCCTGCATCGGCGCCCGCTTTGAGATCAAATTTGGCCGGCAGACGCTGATCGGCATCTGCATCGAGACGGACCCGGACGAGCCTCACCCCGAGCCGAAACCCGCGCAGCGGCTGCTGGATGTGCAGCCGCTGCTCGACGCACCAGCACTGCGCCTGGGCCAGTGGCTGGCGGACTATTATCACCACCCCATCGGTGAGGTGCTGCCCCTGCTGCTGCCGCCGATGCTGCGGCGTGCTGTAACCCTCGATGAGGCGGTGCCCTCGCGCACCGTTCGCGCTTACCGGCGGACCCGGCTCGACGCAGCCCAGCAGGAGGCACTCGCCGCTGAGCTCAAGCGCTCGCCAAAAAAACGCGCGGCCCTCGAGCACCTCGATCAGGGACCGCAGACGCGCCTCGAGCTGCTCGAGCAGGGGTTCAGCAGCCCGACCCTGAACGCGCTGCTCAAACTCTCGGCCATCGAGGCCTTCGAAACCGAACTGGCCGACCCGCCGGCCGGCGCGCGGACGCCGGCGCCATCTGCAGCCGTCACGGCGGCGCCACTGATCCTCAACGCGCAGCAGGAACAGGCGGTGAGCGCCATCACGGCGCGCCTCGGCACCTTTCAGCCCTTTCTGCTCGATGGCGTCACCGGCAGCGGCAAGACCGAGGTCTATCTGCGGGTCATTGAAGCCCTGCTCGGGCGCGCTGGGCAGGCTCTGGTGCTGATTCCCGAAATCGCGCTGACGCCGCAGACGCAGGCCCGGTTCCAGGCCCGCTTCACGGCAACCGCCTGCCTGCACAGCCAGGTCGCAGATCGCGAGCGGCTGCGGATCTGGCAGGGTTGCCGGGACGGCTCCATCAGCGTGCTCATCGGCACGCGCTCCGCGGCGCTGCTGCCGTTCGCGCAGCTCGGCCTGATCATCGTCGATGAAGAGCACGACGCGTCATACACGCAGCTGGACGGGCTGCGCTACTCAGCGCGCGACCTGGCAGTCAAGCGGGCTGCGGACAGCGGGGTGCCGCTAGTGCTCGGCAGCGCGACGCCGGCTTTGGAATCGATCCGCAATGCCGACGCCGGACGCTATCAGCGGCTTGAGCTGAACGAACGTGCCGGCGGCGCGCGGTTTCCGGAGATGCAGCTGCTCGACATCCGTGGTCAACGCCTGCATGACGGCCTCAGCCCACCGCTGCTGCGCGAGATCAGGGCGCACCTCGATTCCGGGGCGCAGGTCCTGATCTTCATCAACCGACGGGGCTACGCGCCGAGCCTGATCTGCAGCCGCTGCGGCACCGTCCTCGAGTGTCCGGCCTGCGAACGCCCGCTCACTTATCATCGGCGCCGCGGCGAGCAGCGCGGTTCCCTGCAGTGCCATCACTGCGGCCGCCAGCAGCCGGAGCCGGAACGCTGCCCGGCCTGTACGCACCCCAACCTGACCCCGGTCGGGATCGGCACCCAGCGCTCGGAACTTGCCCTGCGAGAACGTTTCCCGGACGTCACCGTACACCGTATCGATCGCGATACGGCACGCAGCAAGCAACGTCTCGAGGCGCAGTTTGCTGCGATCAACCGCGGCCAACCGGCAATCCTCGTGGGCACCCAGATTCTGGCCAAGGGACACCACTTCCCGCACGTTACCCTCGTTGCGCTGCTGAACGCGGACGCCGGGCTGACGGCGCCGGACTTCCGCGCCGGTGAGCGAACAGCGCAGCTGATCACTCAGGTCGCCGGCCGGGCCGGCCGGGCCGAACGTCCGGGCCAGGTCACCATCCAGACCCTGCAGCCGGAGCAGCCGCTGCTCCGGGCCCTGATCCAGGCCGGTTACCGCGGCTTTGCCCGCAGCGAGCTCGAACGTCGCGAGGCCGCCGGGTTGCCCCCCTATGCGGCCATGCTTCTGCTGCGCGCCGAAGCCGCCCAGGCAGCGGATGCCGAAGGTCTGCTGCGCTGGCTGCTGCGGCAGGTCCGGAACCGGTTGCACGGCACCGAACTGCTCGGTCCCGTCCCTGCGCCGCAGCCAAAGCTGGCGAACCGCTATCGCTTCCAGCTGCTGGGCCTGCACCCGAACCGGGGCCCGCTGCACGCGCTGGCTCGGGAGCTGCTTGCCACGCTCTCGAGCGATGCCGCACGCCCCCATCTGCGCCGGGTTCGGTGGTCTATCGATATCGACCCGTACGACAGCCTGTGACCGTAGGAGCGGGCCGCTGGCTGGGCAAACGGCTAAACCACCAGCTCCCGGGTAGCCGGCGCCTTCCCTTGCCGTAGAATGCGCTCATGTTTCAGGATCATGGGCGCCGGTACCGAATGCCGGCAGGGTTCGGAGTGGCTCTGGCGGCTGCACCGCGGTCGCGGGGGCGTGCTCAACGCAAGCAGGGGACCCGGGGCCAGCGCGCCCCTGCAGGCAGCAGCGGCGTTCGCTTTCATGCGCCAAGCTTCTCCGGCGGCATCATTCTCGGCGCGCTGCTGGTGCTGGTGGTTGCCTATCTGCCGGAGCTGACCGGGCTGCTGTCCGACCGCGAAGGCAGGACGGCGGAAGCTGCGTCCTCGACGTCCACCAATGCCGCGGCGCCGGCGGAGCCGACGATCCGCTTCGAGTTTGAGGAGCTGCTGAGCAGCAGCGAAGTCACCACTGCCGCAGGCCGTTACGCCGACGCGGACGACGATGTGTCGGAGCTGTATCTGCAGGCTGCCTCGTTTCGCACTCAGGAAGAAGCCGATCGGCTGCGGGCCGACCTGCTGCTGCTGAACCTGCCCACCAGCACGTCCCCGGTCGATCTCGCCGATGGCCGCTGGATCCGGGTCACAGTCGGCCCGTTCCGCTCCCCCGTGCATGCCAACCGGGCCATGACCACCTTGCGAAACCGCAACATCGCCCCCATCTGGATCAAGCGCAAAGCAACGGGCTGATCCACGGCCCGGCGCGGCCACAACGGCGCAACACCAACGGAGGTTGTCATGTCCGATCCGGCTACGTTCCACGGCACCACCATCGTCTGCGTGCGGCGCAACGGTGCGGTTGCAATGGCCGGCGACGGTCAGCTGACACAGGGCGAAACCATTCTGAAGGGTAACGGCCGCAAGGTCCGGTGGCTCAACGACAACAAGGTCATCGCCGGGTTCGCCGGCAGCACCGCAGATGCTTTCACCCTCTTCGAGCGGTTCGAAGTCGCGCTTGGCAAGTACCAGGGACAGCTGACCCGATCCGCGGTCGAGCTGGCGAAGGAGTGGCGGTCCGACCGGGCGCTGCGGCGCCTGGAAGCCCTGCTGCTGGTGGCCGACCGCAGCACCTCCCTGCTGATCTCCGGCACCGGCGACGTCATCGAGCCCGAGTACGGCGTGCTCGCCATCGGCTCTGGGGGCGCCTACGCGCAGGCCGCTGCGCGCGCGCTGCTCGATCACAGCGAGCTCTCGGCCCGGGAGATCGCTGCAGAGGCGCTGACCATCGCCGCAGATATCTGCGTGTACACCAACCATCAGCACACTATCGAAGTGCTCGACGAGACCGGAGCCAGCAGCGCATGAGCGAGATGACCCCCCGCGAGATCGTCCACGAGCTCGACAAGTTCATCATCGGCCAGCAGGCCGCCAAGCGATCGGTGGCCATCGCCCTGCGCAACCGCTGGCGGCGCATGCAGCTCGATGACGACCTGGCCAACGAGGTTACTCCGAAAAACATCCTCATGATCGGCCCGACCGGGGTCGGTAAGACGGAAATCGCCCGCCGCCTGGCGCGGCTTGCCAACGCCCCGTTCATCAAGGTCGAAGCGACCAAGTTCACCGAGGTCGGCTACGTCGGCCGCGACGTCGAGTCCATCGTTCGCGACCTGGTGGAAGCAGCGGCATCACTGCTGCGCGAGCAGAAGATGGCGGACGTCCACCATCGAGCCGCCGAGCAGGCAGAGGAGCGCGTGCTCGATGCACTGCTGCCCCAGCCGACAGCGGCCGGTTTCGGGCCCAGCGAGCCAAGCCGGGACGTCAGCGGTACCCGTCAGCTGTTCCGCAAGAAGCTGCGCGAGGGCGAGCTCGACGACAAGGAAATCGAAATCGAGCTGTCCGCCACGCCGCTCGGGGTCGAAATCATGGCGCCGCCGGGCATGGAGGAGATGACCAGCCAGCTGCAGAACATGTTCTCGAGCCTCGGCGGCGGCAGGAAGCAGACCCGGCGCCTGACGGTCAAGGCAGCGCTTGCGAAGCTCGAAGACGAAGAAGCCGCCGGCATGATCAACGAAGAGGAGATCAAACTGGCAGCAGTCGAACGGGCGCAGCAGAGCGGTATCGTGTTCATCGACGAGATCGACAAGGTGGCCAAGCGCAGCGAAGGCAGCGGCACCGATGTCTCCCGCGAAGGCGTGCAGCGCGACCTGCTGCCGCTGATCGAGGGGTCCACCGTGAGCACCAAGTACGGCCTGGTGCGCACCGACCACATCCTGTTCATCGCGTCCGGCGCCTTTCACCTGTCGCAGCCGGCGGACTTGATCCCGGAGCTGCAGGGCCGCCTGCCGATCCGCGTCGAGCTCGACGCGCTGACACCGGATGACTTCCGCCGCATCCTCGTGGAACCGGACTACAGCCTGACCCGGCAGTACCAGGCCCTGCTCAGCACCGAAGGAGTCAGCGTGCGCTTCGCCGAAGACGGCATCGAACGGATCGCCGCGCTGGCCTGGGAGGTCAACGAGGGCACAGAGAACATCGGCGCTCGCCGGCTCCATACGCTGCTCGAACGGCTGCTCGAGGATCTGTCGTTCAACGCGGGCGATGTCAGCGCGGAAACCGTCGTCATCGATCGCAGCTACGTGGATGAGAAGCTGAGCTCGCTGGTCGCAAACCAGGACCTGTCGCGCTACATCCTCTGATCGGCCAGCCGCCGGGGCTGCTACCATTCAGACCCTGGGCAACCCCTGGGCAGCCATCAGCCGATTCCAGCAGCAGACCTCTTTAACAGGCCTTTCCCGTAGAGCATGGGCGCACCGCTAGAACTCAATTACAGCCGGGCTTCGCGAACACTGACCCTGCGCTTCGCCGCGGAGCGCTACGAGCTGAGCGCGGAGCTGCTCCGCGTTCTGTCACCCTCCGCAGAGGTTCGCGGGCACAGCAGCGAACAGGCAAAACTGCAGACCGGCAAGAAGAACGTGGCAATCACCCAGATCGTGCCGACGGGAAACTACGGCGTCCGTCTGGTGTTCGATGACGGGCACGACACGGGCATCTACAGCTGGGACTACCTTGAGGACCTTGGCCGCAACCGCGACCGGCTGTGGCAGGACTACCTTGCGGAGCTGAAAGCGGCCGGCGCCACTCGCGAGCCGCTGATCGCAAGACAGTTCGATCCCCGCCAGCCGTCGTAGCCGCGGCGCAACCGCCAGCATCGGGACACCCAACCGGAGCCGGTTTTTTGACGCCCCTGCGCGGGTGCTGCAGTGCGTGTCGATCAATGCCCAAAAACAGGCGATCAGGCGACGCACCCGGCGCTTCCCGTCCTAAACTGATCCGACAGGCAACCGAGCCCCCCCTGCTTGCGCAAGTTTTCCGGTCAGTTTGAAGACGCCGCCCTGGAGGCGGCATTTCGTGCAGACGCCAGCGCGCGGCTGTACTGGGTGATTACAGCCCCCTGGATTGCGGGCGCCGTCGTGGTGCTGACGTCGATTTTTCTTGCCTACCTGCGGCTCGGCTTCACCGAAGGCTTCTTCCTCGTCGCCTGCGCCAGGGCAGCGCTGTGCGCGCTCATCCTGAACTGGGCCTGGCGCCTCAGGTCCGGCGTCTCGGGTTTCGGCTACTACGCGGCTGCCATCAGCCTGCTGCTCGGCGTCCTGACCTTCAACATCACAGCCGTCGGTTTCGGCTCCACGGACTGGGTACGCATCTCGCGTTCGACGATCATCGAGATGTTCGTGATCACGCTGTCGCTGATGGTGTTTTCCCGCGACGCCTGGTGGGGGCTCGCCACGCTCTGGGTATCACACCTCGGCTTGGGACTGGTCAGCTTCGCCGCTGACTACGTGCAGCTGTTCAACGAGATGCTGGTCGTGACCCTGGCGGCGCTGGTGGGCGCCGTGCTCTGCTGGCGCTTCAGCATCTCGGAACGGGATGCCTACCTGAACCGTCAGCAGCTGCGCCAGGCGCGCAAGGATGCCGAGGCAGCCGCAACGGCCAAGGCGAAGTTCCTGGCCAACATGAGCCACGAGATCCGTACCCCGATGACCGGCATCCTGGGCATGCTGGACATCGCGCTCGACCGGGATCAGGTCAGCCAGGAGCTGGGCAGGGACCTCACGGAGGTGAAAGCCTGCGCCACCAGCCTGCTGGCGATCCTGAACGATGTGCTCGACTACTCGAAGATCGAATCCGAAGGTCTGAAGCTCGATCCCGTGGTTGCCGAGACCCTGCCGATGATCAGACAGGCCGAGTCGCTGTTCCGGGCAACCGCGCAGGACAAGGGTGTCGCGCTGTCGACCGAGTGCCACAACCTGCCGGAACACATCGAAATCGACGCCGTCCGCTTTGGCCAGGTGCTGACCAACCTGGTCGGCAACGCCCTCAAGTTTACGAGCGTTGGGCGGGTAACAATCCGTGCGTCCTGGCTCGACCTGAATGAACACCGCGGCCAGCTGCGGATTGAGGTGACCGACACCGGTATCGGTATCCCGCAGGAAGCCTGCAGCCGGCTGTTCCAACGCTTTGCGCAGGCAGAAGCAGATACCTCCCGACGCTTCGGCGGCACCGGCCTGGGCTTGTCCATCAGCAAGGAGATCGTCGACGCGATGCAGGGCGAGATCGGCGTAGACAGCGTCGAAGGTGCAGGCAGCACTTTCTGGTGTCAGCTGCCGTGTCGGACGGCGACAGCTGCTGACGCGGCCCGGCAGGACGAGCCTGCCGATCGGGCACCGCCCAACCAGCTGAAGCTGCTCGTAGCCGACGACAACCCGATCAATCGCAAGATCGTTGCGGCCTACCTGCGCAAGGCGGGCCACACGGCCACGCTGGTCGACGACGGCGAAGCCGCCGTGCAAGCCCTCGAGGCACAGCCGTTCGATGCCATCCTCATGGACGTCAACATGCCGAAGCTCGACGGCGTCGGCGCAACCCGTGCGATCCGGCGCCTGGACGAACCCAGGGCCCGAACCCCGATCATCGCGCTCACGGCAAACACCATGGAAGGCGAGCGCGAGGCGCTGCTCGACGCCGGCATGGACGACTACCTAGCGAAGCCGGTCGATCAGGCTCAGCTGCTGTCCGCCCTCGCCAAGTTTGGCCCATGCACGCCGTGAGCGGAGCTCCGCGCAGCGCGGCATCCCCCCACACCACCCTCGAAGCGGCCCGACCCGCACCCTGAACGCATCCTCTGCCCCCGCTGCCGCTGGCAGTGCTGGAGGCGTACCATTATCTCGATCCACCAGCACAAGATGCTGGCGGCACGACGGTTCAGAGGGTCTGCGGCACCGCCTGCCACGACCGGGGAACTCCGAACGGCAACGGTCGAGAAACAATCGCGAGGGGTACAGCACATGAAGCATGACTACGATCTGATCATCCGTAACGGTCTGCTGATCGACGGCAGCGGTGCAGCGGCACGGCCCGCCGACGTGGCAGTCCGCAACGGCTGCATCGCGAGCCTGGAGCGGTCCCCAACCGCAACCGCCGATACCGTCATTGACGCCGAAGGTCGCTACGTCACACCCGGCTTCGTCGACGTGCATACGCACTACGACGGCCAGGCGACCTGGGACGACCGGCTGCAGCCGTCGTCCAACCTCGGCGCAACGACCGTGGTCATGGGAAACTGCGGCGTCGGCTTCGCCCCCTGCCGCGAACGCGACCGAGAGGTGCTGGTGCAGCTGATGGAGGGGGTCGAGGAGATTCCGGGCACGGCCATGTACGAAGGGCTGAAGTGGGACTGGGAATCCTTTCCGGACTTTCTCGAAGTGCTGGATTCGAGGCCCCATGACATCGACGTCGCCGCCCTGCTCCCCCATGGCCCGCTGCGGGTCTTCGTCATGGGCGAGCGCGGCGTGAACCGCGAGGCAGCCACGGCGGAGGACATTGCCGCGATGCAGCAGCTGGTGCGCGAGGGGCTCGATGCCGGCGCCGTCGGGCTGTCGACGTCGCGTACGCTCGTGCATCGCACCAGCACGGGCGATCTCATTCCCACCTTTGCTGCAGCCCGTGACGAGCTGACCCAGCTCACCTCGGTCATGGAGGGCGAGAAGGGCCACGTGTTTCAGTTCATCTCCGATTTCGAAGACGCCGATGCGGAATTTGAGATGCTGCGCGAGACCAGCCGCGCCACCGGTGCCACCGGTACCTTTACGCTCCTCGATCTGGAGCAGACCGACGCCGACGGCGCACCCGTCTGGCAACGACAGCTCGAACGGCTCGAGCAGGCGCAGGCCGACGGTCTGAAGATCCAGGGGCAGGTGATCTCGCGGCCCGTCGGCATCCTGATGGGCCATAGCGCGTCCATGAGCCCCTTTTACAAGCGGCCGTCCTTCGCTGAGATCGAGGATCTGCCGCTGGCAGAGAAGGTGGAAGCGCTGCGCGATCCGGCGCGCAAGGCGCGCATCCTTGCCGAAGGGAACATACAACCCCACATCTTCGTCCGGATCTTCGAGGCGCGCTTCGAGCGCATGTTCCCCTTCGGCGACACGGTCGAGTACCTGCCCGAGCGCAACACCTCGGTGGCCGACCAGGCTGCCGCCGAAGGTCGCGAGCCGGCGGAGTGGCTCTACGATTTCCTGCTCGGCAATGACGGCACAAACCTCATCTACATTCCCGCGGCGAACTTCAGCGAGCACATTCCGGACCTGCTCAAGCACCCCTGCACGGTGCCCGCCCTCGGCGACGGTGGCGCCCACGTCGGCTCGATCTGCGACACCAGCGCGAACCTGTATCTGATCACCCGCTGGGTCCAGAACAAGCGCCTGTTCACCCTGGAAGAAGCGATCCATCTGCTGACCCGCAAACCGGCAGAGCTGTACTCGCTGCTGGACCGGGGCCTGGTTGCCGAAGGCATGGTTGCGGACCTCAACATCCTCGACGTCGATGCCCTGCGCCTGCACCGGCCGCACGTGGTCCACGATCTGCCGGCCGGGGGCAGCCGCTTTCTGCAGCGCGCCGATGGGCTGGTCGCGACGATCAAGTCCGGCGTGGTGCTGTACCAGGAGGGTGAGCACACCGGTGCCCTGCCGGGCCGGCTGCTGCGGGGCGCGCAGGCTGATCCGCGGGTGGCCGCGGCGGGCTGAGCATCGAAAGCTGCGGATCCACTGCCGCCGCAAGGTGGCAGCGGTCGGCGGTGGCGGTCTTGTAGCTGAGGGTAGCGGGCCCGCCAATGGACGGTCGCGGCCAGCACAGCGCAGAATTCCCGGCTAGCGCAGAACCACAGGAGCTCGAGCCATGTATCCAGGCAGCTATGCCCTGAAGCATCCGGACCGTCCGGCTTTCATCATGGCCGGGACCGGCGAAACCGTGAGCTACCGGGAGTACGAAAGCCGGGCGAACCGGCTGGCGCAGCTGCTGCGGGCTTCGGGCCTCAAGCGTCTCGATCACTACTCGGTCTTCATGGAGAACAACAGCCGCTACCTTGAATGCTGCGGCGCAGGCGAACGGTCCGGGCTCTACTACACCTGCATCAACCACTACCTGAAAGCGGACGAGCTGGCCTACATCCTCAACAACAGCGAGTCGCAGGTGCTGATCGTCTCCCGCGAAAAGCTGCCGGTCGCGGCTGCGGCGCTGCGCGACTGTCCGGGCATCCGACGCTGTCTGGTGGTCGGCGGCGACGGGGCAGCGCTGCCCGCCGGGCCGACGCCGGATCTTGAATTCGAGCCGTTTGCTGCGGCAGTGGCCATCCATCCGGACACGCCGATCGCCGACGAATCGCTCGGCACCGCGATGCTCTACTCATCCGGCACAACGGGACGCCCTAAGGGCATCCTGCGCCCGCTGCCGGACAAACTGCCGGCAGAACCGCTCCCGCTATACGCGTTCCTGCTGGATCTGTGGCACTACCGCGAAGACATGCGTTACCTGTCGCCGGCGCCGCTCTACCACTCGGCCCCCCAGGCCGCGGTCGGGCTGACGCTGCGCATGGGCGGTACCGCCGTGATCATGGAGCGGTTCGATCCAGAGGAGTACCTCCGCTTCGTCAGCGACTACCGGATCACGCACAGCCAGCTGGTGCCAACCATGTTCAGCCGTATGCTGAAGCTGCCGGAGGCCACTCGAACAGCGGCCGATCTGTCAACGCTGGAGGTCGCCATACACGCAGCCGCTCCTTGCCCGGCGAAGGTCAAGGAGCAGATGATCGACTGGTGGGGCCCGATCATTCACGAGTACTACGGCGCAACCGAGGGGCTTGGTTTTGCCGCCCTCGACAGCAACGAGTGGCTCGCGCACCGGGGCAGTGTCGGCAAGGTAATTCTCGGCGAGCTGCACGTGCTCGACGAAGCCGGCAACGAATGTCCGGAGGGTACGCCGGGAGAACTCTGGTTCAAAACCGCGACCGACTTCAGCTACTTCAACAACGATGCAAAGACCGCCGAAGCCACATCGCCGGACGGCACCATGAGCACCGTGGGTGACGTTGGCTACGTCAAGGACGGCTACCTGTACCTGACGGACCGTTCTACCTTCATGATCATCTCAGGGGGTGTGAACATTTATCCGCAGGAAACGGAGGATCTACTGATAACGCATCCGAAGGTGGCGGATGCCGCCGTGTTCGGAGTGCCGAACGAAGACCTGGGGGAGGAAGTCAAAGCGGTCGTGCAGCCACTGGACGGTGTCACGCCGGATGAAGCGCTGGTTGCGGAGCTCATGGCGTTCTGCACCGACAACCTGTCCCGGCAGAAGTGTCCGCGCTCGATCGACTTCGAGCCCGAGCTGCCGCGGCTGCCGACGGGCAAGCTCTACAAGCGCCTGCTCAAGGACCGCTACTGGCAGAACCACAGCAGCGGCATTCTCTGAACCCGGGGACACCGGCCGGCAACGATCACGGCTTCCGGCGGGTTCGGGCAGGCCGGGATCAGGACGCGGCGGCAGCTCCGCTGCCCGGCAGCAGCCTCAGCGCCAGCGGAAAGGCGAATCCCGGGTGGGACTTGAGGCGCTCAAGCTCCGCAAACCGATCTACATGAAGGCACTCGGCCAATCGCAGGAAGTAGTCCAGGTCGTCGGGGTTCTCGATCGGCAGCACCCTTCGCTCCGCGCGCGGGTCAGCATCGTGGGATAAAAGGAAATCACGCAGCAGCCGGTAGCGCGCTGCCCGGCAGGCAATTAGCACCGGCTTTTGGGCATCGCAGCCCGCCGAAAGCTCCAGCCAGCGGTCGATCAGCTCATCACGAGCACCGGTCAGAAGGGGAACGCCGATGGTCATCGGAACCTGATCGCGCTCGGCCGGGCAAGGATCTTTGGCATACTGGAAGCTCCTCGCACAGCACTGAGTTCAGCCATGGGTCCTGTCGTCTCCCCAGGAATGTTCACGCCCGATCCCGATACCGGTACGCTGCTTACGGAAACACACCTCAATCGGCCGCCGGTCAAGTTGATGTTCTCGTTGATTGGGCTGTGCAACCTCGACTGCATGCATTGTGCCGGACCAGCAAAAGATCCCGCCACTCCGAGTCTCGAACTCATCGACTGGGTGGTCGACGGGCTCATTCCGAACATTCGCGCGGTGCGTCTCGGCGGCAACGACAACACAGAGCAGCTGTTGTCGCCGAAGCTGCTGTACTTCCTCGACCGCGTGGCGACCAAGCCGCAGCTACAGCATTTTACCATGGTAACGAACTTGAGCGTCATCGACCCGGCACTCGCCGACGCCATCGCCGGGCAGCTCACGCTCCTCGAGCTGAGCATCGAGGGAACCGGCGCCAACTACGAGACGGTCCGGGGCTTTTCCTGGGACCGGTTCGTGTCGCACATAGAAATGCTGAACGCCGCTCGGGACCGCAATCCCGAATCGCGCCTGAAGCTACAGCTCGACATCTGCTCGATGCTCAGCTACTTGGAGGACGCGCTCGAAGTCGAACGGTTCCGCGACTGGGGTGTTGAACGGATCGTGTTGCGGGAGTTCGGCTCGCGCGGCAAGCCCGGACATGCGGAAAACCTGTTGAGCCGTGATCCGGATCGGGTGGCGCGGTTTCTCGAGCGTTTCAAAGAGAAATGCGAACAACTCAGTATGCGTTACGTGATCACCTACGAAAACCGTTTCAGCCCGCAGCGGATCTCCCTGCAGCCCACGTCAGCTGCCGCAGCTACACCGGCCAAGCCTGCGGCAGCCGCTGCGCCATCTAAGGCCGTCGCAGAGCAAATGCTTCCAGACTGCCACCAACCCTGGGAGATCATCTCGATCTCCCATCGCGGCGAGGTAAGCGCCTGCTGCCGCTACCCGTTCTGGGCGGAACCCGAACTCGTGTCGAAGACCATAGACGCAGCCTGGAACTCTGCAAGTTTTCGCAACCTGCGCAGCCGGGTGAACACACCTGAGCTGGAGGATGCCTGCCGCCGATGTGAGTTCAAGCACCGCTGAGGCGATACCCGACCGGCCACAGCCCTCCCAGCAACACCTCTGCCCGGTCGGGTCAGACGGACTCCGTCTCTTCGATCCGGAAGTCGAGATCGAAGCGGTTCAGCGGCAACCGTCGCACCCGAATGCCCGTTGCGTCGTAGATCGCGTTGGCCAGCGCCGGTCCAACGCCGGGCGTGCCGGGCTCGCCGGCGCCCCCGACGTCTGCACCGCTGTTAATGACGTAGGTCTCTATCTTCGGAGCCTCAGCCATGCGCAGCGCTTCGTAGTCGTGGAAGTTGCTTTGGGCAACGGCACCATTCTCAATGGTGATCTCCCCGTAGAGCGCCGCCGTCAGCCCGTAGGCAATGCCGGACTCGAGCTGCGCAGCAATTCCATCGGGCGCAATCGCAATACCTGGATCAATTACCGCAACCACGCGATCCACGGTCGGTCGCCCGTCTGCCACGGTGACCTCCACCACCTGCGCAACCAGCGAGCCGAAGGATTCCTGCAGCGAGATACCCCGCCCACGCCCCGCGGGCAGCGGCCGCTCCCAGTTGGCTGCCGCTGCCGTTTTCCTGAGCACGGCAAGGTGACGCGGATGTGCCGCTAGCAGCGCCGCGCGGTACTCGTAGGGATCTTTGCCGGCGGCAGCGGCAACCTCATCGATGAACGACTCGGTAAAGAAGCCATGCTGGGAGTGATCGACGCTGCGCCACGCGCCGAACGGCACGTGGGTCGGGCTCGACACGTGGCCGATGTTCTGTGCCGTCACCGCATAGGGGATCAACGGCGCCTCGACCGGCTCGTGCTTGTCGACGTAGGTGTTTTCCCAGGCCAGGATTTGCCCGTCGGCATCCAACGCGGCTTTGAAGCGGCTCAGCACCGCTGGACGGTAGTAATCCTGTCGCACGTCTTCTTCCCGCGACCAGATGAGCTGTACCGGCCGGCCTACGTCCCGGGCCAGCAGCGCTGCCTGGATGGCGTAATCGGCAACCGCCTTGCGCCCAAAGCCGCCACCCATGAAATGGTTGTGGACAGTCACATCATCCATGGTCAGGTCCAGGGCATCGGCAACCGCTTTGCGGAAACCGAGGGGATTCTGACACCCCACCCAGAGCTCACACTGACCGTCCTGCACCCGCGCGGTCGCGTTCAGCGGCTCCATGCAGGTATGGGCCAGATAAGGAACGCGATAGTCGGCTTCAATGGTTTTGGTCGCTTTGGCAAAGGCCCCGGCAACATCCCCCTGCTCCCGATCCGCCGCGCGCTCGGTGCCGGCGGTGATGTCGGCATCGAACTGAGCAAAGATGCCGTCGCTGGAAACACCTTCGTTGCCGCGACCATCCCACTCGACGTCGAGCGCTTTGAGGCCCTGCTGAGCCTGCCAGTAGCCCTCGGCAACCACAGCCACGGCTTCACCAGCGGCAAAGTTGCCGACCATGCCCGCAACCGCGGCAGCGGGCAGCTCGATCACATCAACCACGCCAGGTAAAGACCGGGCCGCATCCCGCCCGTTGACACTGACCACGCGGCCGCCGAACACCGGTGACCGCTGCACCGTGGCGTAGAGCATCTCCGGCAGGCGCACGTCGAGGCCAAACTGCGCGGTACCGTCGACCTTGGAGGGGATGTCGAAGCGGGGCTTATGCTGCCCGACAATGCGGAAGTCCTGCGGGTTCTTCAGTTCCGGCGTGTACGACGGCGTGAGTTCTGCGGCTGCCGCCGCAAAGGTGGCATACGGCGCCCGCCGGCCGGTGCTCTTATGCTCCACGTGGCTGGCTTCGGTCGAGACCTCCGTCAGCGGTACGTCCCAGGATGACGCGGCGGCCTGGCGCAGCATGTCGCGCGTTGCTGCACCGGCCATGCGCATGCCGTACATGCCCGTTACGCGGACGCTCATGCTGCCGCCGGTGACCTGCATCGCCATGTTGCTGGCGACACGCATCATGATGCCATCGACGCTGGGCACGACGACGTCGGGCAGGGCAACGCCCTTCAGCAGGTAGCCGCGCCCGAGCAGAAAGTTGGCATAGGCTGGCTCGGCGGGCGCTTCCTCAACCCGCATCGTTGCCCAGTCCGCATCAAGCTCCTCGGCCAGGAGCTGCGCCAGCGCCGTGTGAGCCCCCTGCCCCATCTCGGAGTGCGGCAGGATCGCCGTGATCGTGTTGTCTGCATCGATCTTGACGAAGGCATGAACGAGCTGCTCGCCCGCCTCGCTGACCAGATCGTTGAGTTCGAGCGCGCGGTTCCCGGGCCGGACGGCAACGCCCACCAGCAATCCACCACCCCCGAGGACCCCTGCCGTCAGCACGGCCCGCCGCGTCCACTTACCCATTGCTGCTGCCCTCCGTTGCTCGAGCGGCTGCATCCGCCGGACTCGCGGCACCAGCCGCCTGGCTCGCCGCTGCGGTCTTGATCGCTTCGCGGATGCGGCCGTACATGCCACAGCGGCAGATGTTGCCCTGCATGGCGCGATCGATGTCGTCGTCGGTGGGTGTCGGGGTACTGGCCAGCAACGCCGCCGCAGCCATGAGCTGCCCGGACTGGCAGTAGCCGCACTGCGGGACCTGATGTTCGATCCAGGCCTCCTGCAGCGGATGGCGCTGCGTGGCATCGATCGCCAGGCCTTCGATTGTGGTGACGGCCTTGCCAGCCACCGCCGCGAGCGGCGTGCTGCAGGATCGGATCGCCTGACCATCGACGAGTACCGTGCAGGCGCCGCACTGGGCGATCCCGCAACCGAACTTCGTCCCCGTGAGATTCAGCTGCTCGCGCAGCACCCAGAGCAGCGGCGTCGACGGATCGACCGTGAGTGCCTGCTCAACACCGTTAACCTTGAGGGCCGTCATCGTCACGCCTCCCGGAGCGCATTGCGAAAGGTCGCAAGCTGACATAATTCATCTAAAGTGTCAAAGACGCGCAGCGGCGAGCGCCTTCAGCGCGACGGAATCGGTTATCCTTAGCAACATGACCAGGACCAGAAAGGTGGCCAGCAGCAGTTCGGCTGCCGACGAGAAACGGGAAAGCGTCTTCGACGCCGCCGCGGAAGTGTTCGCACAGTACGGCTTTCGCCGGACTTCGATGAACGACATCGCCCAGGCGGCGGGCATGTCGAGGCCGGCGCTGTACCTGATGTTCGCCAATAAGGAAGCGCTGTTCCGGGAGCTTGCCGCACACCGGCAACAGCAGGCGCTGGATGCCGCGCTGGCTGCACTGGCCACCGAGGCGCCGTTCGCAACTCAGCTGACGGACGCCATCCAGGTCTACGAGCAGATCCTCTACGAGCCAATCGCCGCTTCGCCACACAGTGCCGAGTTTCTCGATCTGAAGAGCGGCGTCTCCGGTGATGTCGTACAGCAGGGACAGGTGCGCCTGATCAACAGCCTGACAAAGGCCCTCGAAAAGGCGCAGTCCAGGGGCGAGGTCTCCTTCGATGCGCTCGGGCAAACGGCCCGGGGCTTTGTGGAGCTGCTGCTGAGCGCACTCTACGGCGTAAAGAGCAAAGCCACGTCCGTTCGCGCGTTCCGAAAACAGTCGCGGGCACTGGTACGCGTCTTTCTCTCAGCGATCTGCACCAGCGACACAGTTCTTCCCTGACCGCACCTGAACCCGCCCGGGCTGCCATCGGTTCACGCCGACGTAGAGGCGTTGTTCACCAGCACCAGCTTGCCGACGACCTGACCTGCGAGCTGGTCGCTCAACGCTTCACGAAACTCGACCAGGGGTCGGACCTGCACCGGTGCGGGCACCAGCTGGCCAGCTGCAATCCAGCTCATCAGCGTCTGCATCAGCTCCTGATTGATCGCCGGATCGGCTCTCGACGCCCCACCCCAATCCACGCCGACGATGGCGGAGCGCTTCAGCAGCGGCAGGTTGAGCGCAATGCTGGAAATGCTGCCACTGGCAAAGCCGACGACCAGGAAACGACCGCCGGGGGACAGGGATCGGAACGCGGGCTCGGCAGCATCCCCCCCAACCGGGTCGTAGACCATCTGCAGTCCGCCGCCGGCGGTCAGCTGCTTGAGCTCATCGCGCCAGTCAGCGTTGCGATAGTCGATCGCCTCGTCAGCACCCCAGTCCAGCGCAGCCTGGCGTTTGGTCGCCGTGGAAGCAGCTGCAATCACCCGGGCGCCCAGCGCCCGTGCGACACAGATCGCCGCACTGCCGACGCCTCCGGCAGCACCGAGAATCAGGACTGTTTCGCCCGCCTCGAGGTGACCACAATCGCGCAGCCCGTAGAGCGCGGTGGCGTAGTTGATGTAGAAGCCCGCTGCCGTCACATCGTCCAGGGCGTCCGGCAGGCGCGTCAGGCGCGCGGCGGGCAGGGTCAGGTAGTCCGCGAAGGCGCCGCTGCTGGCCAGGCCCATCACCCGATCACCGGCCTTGAGCGTGGTCACGCCCGCGCCCGTGGCAGCCACGACCCCAGCAAACTCGCTACCTGGAAAGTACGGCAGCGGCGGTTTGACCTGATACCGCCCCTGGATCATGAGGCCGTCCACGAATCCCACCCCGGCTGCCCGCACCTCGATCAGGACCTCGCCTGTTTCTGGCTCGGGGGTCGCGACCTCGATCCGCTCCAGCTGCTCGGGTGGACCAAAGGCTCGGCAACACACTTTCTGCATCGGTTTCCCCCCTGGGCTCTCTCTTCAGCAACCCTCTAAAAACTCGGCGTCGTGCTGTACGGCGTCAGCTGCAGCTCGTGCGTCCAGCAGCTGCGGTCCTGCTGGTGCAGGTAGAAGAAGGCATCGGCAATCGCCGCCGGATTCATGATGATCTCGGGATGCTTCCCGGCAATCGGCAGGGCTCGGGTGCCCGGCGAGTCGATGAGCCCGTCGACGGTCACGTTGGCCACGTGGATACCATGGATCGAGTACTCCTCGGTCAGTACCTGCGCCAGCGTGCGCATCATCACCCGCGGGTAGTACAGCGACTGACCGGTCCGCCGCTTGCGGCCGCGCAGCGCGGCCGCGTTATT
Organism: Pseudomonadota bacterium; assembly: GCA_038757945.1. Taxonomy (GTDB): domain Bacteria; phylum Pseudomonadota; class Gammaproteobacteria; order Pseudomonadales; family Azotimanducaceae; genus CALHVX01. The sequence goes on along the minus strand of JBCDGJ010000032.1, from coordinate 2,807 downwards.
GGTAATCAGAAACGAGCCGCTGCCGCGCTCACGCATCGCCGGCAGTACCGCCTTGGCAAGCAGAAATGGGCCGCGGCTGGCAATGTGCTGCGCGGTGTCGAAGAGCTCCGTTGGAATGTACTCGAGCAGCTCCTGATCCAGGGGCAGATCCCGGCCCTCCAGATAACCGGCGTTCAGCACCACGGCTTCCGGCACGCCCACCGCCCGCCGCACCTCGGCTACGGCCGCATTGATGGAGGCCTCCGAGACCAGATCCAGCTCGACGATGCCGGCAGCGCCGCCCTGCGCCTGGATTGCGGCGGCGAGCGACGCAGCGTTCCCTGCGCTGCGGGTCGTCAGCACAACGTGGAAGCCCTCTGCGGCGAACCGCTGAGCGATGGCTCCACCAACGCCCCAGCGCGCCGTGACCGGCACTGCAGAATCGTCGATGGCCTGGCCATGCGCCAGACGGGTGTTGCGGCCGTCAGCCTGCCATTTCGAAGTGGCGCCGACGACCATGGCAACGGGTCTTAAGGTGCTCAGGGTTCGGCTCGCTGGCAGCGGAGGACCGGTGGATCGTACCATCGTCCGACCGCACCGCTACGGCACAGGGGAAACGGCAGGGGGCGTCATGCAACGACAGCAGCCGCAACGGACACCATTCGACGCAGCCGGGATGGCGACCGCGGATCTGAACCTGGCGCGCTGCGCCGGCACCGCGGCGAGCCGCACCCGGCAGACGCTGCTCGCCGCAGCCCGGAGGCGCCGCTCCGATGGCTGAACGGCTGGCCGGCCAGGTCGCAATCATCGCCGGTGCAGGCCAGACGCCTGGGGCTACGCTCGGCAACGGGCGCGCCATGGCGCTGCTGTTCGCGCGCGAGGGCGCGCGGGTGCTGTGCGTCGATCGGATTGCGGAGCGGGCCGAAGAAACGGTCGTTCTGGTCCGTGAAGCGGGTGGTGATGCGGTCGCAATCCAGGCAGACATAAGCCGGACTGGAGACGCAGAAGCACTGGTTGCGGACGCGCTACGCACCTTCGATCGCATCGATATCCTCGTCAACAACGTGGGTATTGGTGGCGGTGGTGCAGCCCATCAGATCGATGAGGCCACCTTCGACCGCACGCTCAAGATCAACCTGAAGGGCAGCTGGCTGGTCACCCGGGCTGCGCTCGCGCCGATGCGCGCCGAGCGGCGTGGAGCGATCGTCAACATCTCCTCCCTGGCAGCGGCGGCAGGTGGCTTTCAGCTGGCTTACGAAGTCTCCAAGGCGGCGGTCAACCGTCTGACGACCAGCGTCGCCCAGTCCCAGGCGCGCTACGGCATCCGCTGCAACGCCGTGCAACCGGGACTGATCGACACGCCCATGGCCGTCAGCGGCATCGCCGCAGCCAGCGGCCGGCCGGAAGCCGAGGTCCGCGCCGAACGAGACGCCCGCGTGCCGCTGAACGGGCGCATGGGCACCGCCTGGGACACGGCCTATGCGGCACTGTTCCTGGCTTCTGACGAAGCGCGCTTCATCTCCGGGGCAATTCTCCCGGTCGACGGCGCAATGGGCGTGCGGATCGGGTAAGCGTACCGGGTCCGCACCCTTCACTCGGAAGCCCGGGGCAAAGGGCGTACCATCAACGACCGACCAGTGCCCGACAGCCGTATCGCCCGTGACCAGCAACACCGATTCCACCAGTACCTCCTTCGGGCACCGCAAGGTCAGTCCGGCGGAGAAAACCGCGCTCGTCAACGACGTCTTCTCATCGGTAGCTGCGCGCTACGACCTGATGAACGACCTGATGTCTCTTGGCACCCACCGGCTGATGAAGCGCATGCTCATCGAGCTATCCGGGGCCCGCCCTGGCGATCGCTTCCTGGACCTTGCCGGCGGTACCGGCGACATCACCCGGCTGCTGGCACCAATCGTGGGCGCCGAGGGGCTGATGGTGCTGGCGGACCGAAACCTCGAGATGATGCTCGTCGGCCGGGAGCGGCTGCACAACGAAGGGCATCTCAACGTTCAGCTGTGCCAGCTGGTGGCGGAGCAGCTGCCCTTTGCCGATCGCGAGTTCGATGGGGTGACCCTGGCCTTTGGTATTCGCAATTTCACCGATAAGGCTCTGGCCCTGCGCGAGCTGGCACGGGTGCTGAAACCGGGTCGGCCGCTGCTCATTCTCGAGTTCTCGAAGGCGGCATCGCCGCTGCTCGGCGCCGCCTATGCCGGCTTCCAGCGGCTCTGGCCGGCCATGGGCAAAGCGGTCGTCGGCGACGCGGACTCCTATCGTTACCTGGTCGAATCCATCGACGTCCATCCGAACCAGGACCAGCTGAAGATGCTGATCGAAGATGCCGGCTTCACGGACGTGAGCTACCACAACCTGGTCGGTGGTATCGCTGCCATCCACCGGGCGACAGCACCGCTGTTGCAAGGCTGACGGGTCAGTCTCGATGAACCTGCTGGAAACGCTGGCCGGCGAAGTGCTCAGCGGCATCGCCAATGCCGGACTGCGCCTTGATCCGGAAATCGGCCAGCGGCTCACAGATCTGGAGGGCGCGGCCATCCGCCTGGAGCTGATCGTGCCTCCGCAAGCGCTGGTGCTGCGAGTGACTGCCGGTGAGCTGCGCGTTCAGCCGGGCAGCGAATACCCAGCCCAGACCATCATTCGGGGCACGATCGCCGATCTGCTCTCGCTGCTGCGCGGCGCGGCGCCGTCGCCCGCACTGGAGATCAGCGGCGACCCGGCGCTGCTGAACCGCTTCGAAGTAGCGAATCTTGTAGCGAAAGCCGCGCAATAACTCCCAGATCGTCGGCTTGGTGCCTTTTTGCAGTGGGGCTTTT
>JBCDGJ010000031.1:0-38139 GCA_038757945.1 Pseudomonadota bacterium | reverse complement strand
TGTGCTTCGAGCCGTGCCCGAAACAGTTGCGGTTCCGGTTGGCGCATTCTGTGATCCCCATAGCTTTACGCCCGACTTCTCTGTTTACGAAAATCGAATGCACGACTGGGTATCCATACCCCCGGAAATAGACAGGATGCGATGAGCGACGACTTGCCAATCAGCACTTCAACACAATGGGTTGATCGTTGAACAATGCTCCCTGATCGCTTGAACACCGTGAACCTGACCTTGAGGCCGTTTGCCGCAGGTGACGGCGCTGCCGTATTTCAGTACTGGGGGAGCGATCCGGGCTGGGCGCGATTCAACGCAAGCGTCCCTTCGAACTTCACCGAAGCGGATGCAAACAGCTTCGTTGCGGAACTGCGCAGCCGAAGTCGGGCGGACCAACCCCACTGGGCGCTGGTGTATCACGGCGACGTCGTCGGCGTGGTGAGCCTTACCTTTGATGAAGCTCGCGAAACGGCGACAGTAGGCTACGGCATCCACGGGGCACTCAAAGGCCGCGGGCTGTGTGCAGAAGCCGTGGCAGCTATTGTCGACCTGGCATTCACAACCTATCCGGAACTGAAGCGCATCAACGCTCGTACGGATTCAAGGAACCGGCCCTCACAGCGCGTGCTCGAAAAACTCGGCTTCTCCAGGGCGTCTGCCAGAGGCATTGATCTCCGTGGCGACAGACAAGGCCCACACGAAGCCCTATTCTGTTTAGCGCGCTCAGGGTGACAGCCAGGGAGACTCAAAAAGCGACAATGAAGAGAACAATGTCCTTGTCCGGCCTTTGGAACGTATGACACCTGCCGCCGTCAGCAGGTGCACAATCGACCAGGCAGCACAATGAGCCCTGAACCACCAGGCACTGAAGGCTACGAGCGCGATACCAAGCGGTTCATTGCCGCCAGCCAGTCCCTCTCTTTCGAGCACGTGTGCGGTGATCTGCTGAGCTTTCTACCGCAACCGCCGGCTAGCGTAATGGACCTCGGCGCTGGCGCTGGGCAGAACGCAGCCGCGCTTGCCAGGCTGGGCTACAGCGTCACCGCCGTCGAGCCCGTGAGCGCATTTCTGGAGGCGGGCCGTACCCGCTACCGGGAGCTGCCAATCACCTGGATCCAGGGCGCGCTTCCGGACCTCGCCGCACTAGGCTCACGCACGGAGCAAGCCGACTTCGTTCTGATCGAGGCGATGTGGCATCACCTCTGCGTTTCGGAGCGGGACAGCGCGCTCTCGAGGGTCGCCTCGCTGCTGGCCCCGGGAGGTGCCTGTGCGATTTCCCTCCGCAACGGTCCCGCAGGCCTCGGCACCAGGGTCTATCCCACTTCAGTAGAAGAAACCCTCCAGCAAGCGCAGCAGAAAGGATTACAGTGCATCTTCCAGAAACAGCACTTGCCGAGCATTCTCCCAAACAAGCCGGAGGTGTTCTGGGCACGGATCGTGCTGAAGAAGTGCCAAAGAAGTGCTGAAGAAGCCCTGAAGAAGTGTTGAACAGGGTCGAAAGGATGCCGACCGGGGGCGCCACGAGGCTACCCGATTCACGCGCACAAGGATCTATTCAAACTCGCGAGCAACACCCATGCCCCACCTGAACGATCTGGCATCGCGAATCAGAAACTGCGCGAGGCTCAGTGGCAGCTTCACGCTTCGCTCTGGCGCGACGTCCGACACGTATTTTGATAAGTACCTGTTCGAGTCCGACCCGGCCCTACTCTACGACATCTGCGTTGAGCTGGCTGAGCGTCTGGCACCGGAAACCGAAGTTCTGGCTGGACTGGAGATGGGCGGCATTCCGGTTGTCACGATGCTCAGCCACATCACTCGCAAACCCGCAGCGTTCATCCGCAAGGAGGCAAAATCGTATGGCACATGCAAATACGCCGAGGGAGCAGACCTTGCCGGCAAAAAGATCACCCTCATTGAAGACGTCGTCTCGAGCGGTGGCGCTATCGTAGACGCCCTGCATAAGCTCAACGCGGACGGCATCTACCCACTCTCGGTGGCATGTGTGATCGACCGTCAATCAGGAGGAGCGGAGAACGTGGACCAAGCCGGATGTACGCTCAGCGCTCTGTTCACCATGGCGGACATCGAACACTCGACCTGAACTCACGCAGCCGCAATGGGATCGCTCCGGGGACTTGAGCCACCCGCCTGGGCAGGTTAAACGGCAAGACGTGCAGATCCGCTGCCACAGAACAACAGAACCACCTCCGCTGTGAACAGGAACCGAACACCATGGACGTCGTCAACGTACTCAAGCTGCTGGCCGATCACCCGGAAGGCGCCTTCCTCGAATTCTCGAGTTTCAACGACAAGCACTTCGGCACCTGCCAGGTGACCGGCGTGTCCCCGGGGTGGGAAATGCACCCGGATACCGATGAGTTCTTCTTTATCATCGAGGGAACGGTAGAAATCACCCTGCTGGAAGACGAGCAGAAACACTACATCGCGCCCGCAGGCAGCTCGTTCGTCGTGCCCCGGGGGGTGTGGCATAAGCCCGGCGCTCCAGAGGGCGCGAAGTTCATTTACTTCACACCAGGACAATCCCTCTACTCCGAGAGTGATGATCCGAGGCTGGACGCATAGCGGTGCAGCGCATACTCCGCTATCACCGGATGCGAACGCCAACCGCGGCCAACTACTGATTCTGCTAGAGTCTTCGCTGCTGCGCACCACGGGAAAGGACACAGAGCACGATGCTACTCAAGGTCTACGAGACCATCGCCAGGTGGTTCAAGAAATCCAGCTGGATACTGACGACCATTGCAATCATCTGCTTCGCCACCCCAGTCATCGTCGCTTTGACCTCGGAAGAGGGTGCCGGCGCGCTCGGCCCGCTCCTGGCCCTGCCAGGGATAGGGGTCTTCATCTGGGGCATCACGATCTGTATCAGCTGGTTCCACCCGGAAAGCGGCTCTATGAGAATCGACGATGAAGACACGGCCAGCAACTTCCGAATGATTTCACGCAGCATTTCTACGTTGTTCATGGCGCTCTACTTTTTGACCGGAATCGCATTGGCAGCTCTACCGCTGACCGCATGAAGGACCAGAAATCGTGATTGCCGCTGCAGCTCAGGTACCGCGCAATCAGTGCAGGGGTTGCGGGAGCGAAGGCCCTGCAAGCACGCTCTGCGCGATCAATCGTCTCGCGGCGCTGGCGCTGCAGGCACACGCAAGGATGCCCGGGTGACCCGTTACCGGCTCTATGCCGTCAGGGTGTTCACCTTCAACTGGGAAGAATCACTGACGTTCTATCGTGATGTGGTTGAGTTCCCTCTGGTCTATTCGGATCCGACCATCGGCTGGGCACAGTTTCAGCTCGGTGAGTCCTTTATCGGACTGGAACGATGTGATCCCGATGATGAGGAAGCGCAGGATCTGGTTGGCCGGTTTGTCGCCACTTCGATTGAAGTAGCCAAAATAAACGGCGTCTACCAGGAGCTGCTGAACAGAGGTGTCGAGTTCACCTCAACGCCGACCCGCCAACCCTGGGGAGGCGTACTGGCCCACTTCAAGGACCCGGACGGAAACGTACTGACGCTACTCGGCACGGACGACCACGCATGAAAACGACCGCGGCTGCATACGCCTGCCACGACTTTGGTTCTGGCAATCGTCGGCCCTCAGACGCCGCGCCTTCGGCGCTGGACAGCAACAAGGACACGTCTGTTACTCTAGTTGCTTCCTGACCCAGCACAGCGGAGTTGAACATGTCCTGGTATCTCGAGGTTCTGAAGAAGTACGCCGTTTTCAGCGGGAGGGCGAGACGGAAGGAATACTGGTTCTTCTTCCTGTTCAACCTCCTGGTCACTATCGTGCTGGCTTTCATCGACATCGCAACCGGGGCCTTCAGCGAAGCGGCAGGCATTGGTCTCTTGAGCGGCATCTATACGCTCGGCGTTCTCATACCCAGCCTCGCCGTAACCGTCCGGCGGCTTCATGATACCGACCGCGCTGGCTGGTGGGTTCTCGTCAGCCTGGTGCCGTTGATCGGCGCGATCATACTGCTCGTGTTCATGGTCCTGGACAGCCAGCCAGGCTCAAATCAGTACGGGCCAAATCCGAAGGAAGCCGAGCTGTAGTTGCCGATCGGGCTCGCCTGTCCAGTATCGCTCGCACCACCGGTGGATCACTACTCGCAGGTCTTATGAGCGAACTTCTGGAGATCTATGACGCCGGGGGCGCGTCCCTCGGACTGAAGACAAGGTCAGAGGTGCATCAAACCGGTGCGCTTCACAAAGCGGTGCATGTCTTTCTCTTCCGATCAGACCGGAAGCTGCTGATTCAGCAACGCAGCAGCACGAAGGACGTGAGCCCATCGCTCTGGGATCTGAGCGCAGCAGAGCATCTGCAACCGGGCGAAACTTTCGAAGCCGCCGCGATTCGCGGCGTCCGCGAAGAACTGGGCATTCATTTGGTTGCCGTTGAACCCGTTGGCGAGCCCCGCACCTTCCGTCTTACGCTTCCTGAGCAGGGCATAAATGATCACGAACAGCAGATGCATTTCAAGGTTATTACCGATGAGCTGCCCCGGATTGCGGAGGATGAAGTGTCGGACATCATCTATGTCACCAGAGACGAGCTGACGACCCACATCGAACGCAACACGCTCGAGATAACACCGTGGTTTCGCGACAGCCTGCCGCTCCTGATGGCTACCTGGGGCTCGGAGTGCTGAGCGTACAGACCACCGTGCACCATGACAGCAACGAGACGATTGGACGATTTTTCCCGCCACTACCGCAAGCCAGCATCATGCGCTGCTCTATCGGGTAATCCTGTGCTATGACCATGTACCGAGGTTCCTGCCTGTGCCAGGGCGTCACGTTCCAGGCCGCTGAGCTGTCAAAGGACTACGTGTACTGTCACTGCAAGAGCTGCAGGAAGGCCAATGGGACCGCGTTCGCTGCCAATGCCGCGGCTCCACTGGAGGGCTTTCAGATTCTGTCGGGAGCCGATCTCATCACCCGCTACGAGTCTTCGCCGCAGAAGTTCCGGCACTTCTGCCGGGTATGTGGCACACCGCTATTTACGAAGGTCGGAGACAACCCTGAGTTTGTGCGGATCCGGCTGGGAACGCTGGACACCAGCTTCGGGGAACCAAGATCCGCCCACATTTTCGTCGCAGAGAAAGCGCCGTGGTATGAGATCGCCGATTCGACGCCTCAGTACGCCGGCTGGCCAGATCCAGAAACGTTGGCCATTCCTGGTTCCAGACAGGACGACAGCTGAAGGCCGAATCGCGAATCCTCCACCCCAGGGAAGCCCGAGGCGGAAACGCGCGGGCCCCCGACGCGCGCGGTTAACCGGGCATTGCCACGGTACTCTGGTCAGTTGCAGAATCGAGCTACGCTATCCGGAGCAGGGGCCATGACGACTCAATACCAAGGAATTGTCCCGTACCTTTTCTTCGACGATGCGGAAGCAGCTCTGAACTGGTACCAGCGCGTGTTCGGGTTCGAGGAGATCGGTCGGTGGACCGATGACAGCGGCAGAATCCAGAATGCCGAGGTGCGCGTGGGTGACACCGAAATCTGGCTCGATGGATCCGGGCGCCGGAAGGACAACGATGAACGACCAACCTGGATAGGAATCTGGGTGGACGACGTCGACGCCATGTATGAACAACTTAGGGCTGCTGGAGTCGAGTGCGAGGCGCCGGTGAATCGCGAGTTCGGTGTCCGGATGCTCAATCTGATGGATCCGATGGGTTACCTCTGGGGCTTCATCAAACGCCTTTAAGGTTGGGTGCTTTCTGCAGTCTTCTCGACACGGAGGACCTTTCGGTTTGGGCATTACTCAGAAAATGAATGCGCTGGGGATCAGCCTGCCCGCTGCGCCCGAGGCGATAGGCAACTTCGCGCCGGGCGTCATCCACGACAACATCCTGTACGTGTCCGGTACCTACGGCACGCAGAAGGATGCCGCCGGGGCAGACTACATTCCCAAACCCGGCAAGCTCGGCAGTGCGCTGTCGATAGAAGAGGGCTATGCGTCCGCGCGGCTGATGGCCCTCAATCATCTCGCCCTTGCTGAACGGGTAGTCGGGGACCTGGATCGGCTCATTCGACCCATTCGACTCGTCGGGTACGTCAACGCAGCTGCGGGGTTTACGGCGGCACCCGCCGTTCTCAACGGCGCTTCGGACCTGCTGATCGCACTCTTTGGCCCTGAGTTAGGGCAACACGCCCGCATGGCCCTCTACCAGCACGAACTGGCGAGAGATGCGCCCATCGCCGGAGAAATCATGTTCGCCGTTCAAGGCTGAGCAGCCGATGCTGCGACGCCTGGGAACCCGAGGAAAGTCACCCTGTACCGCCAGCCACCTGCCTGGGAAAATGGGGCGAGGCCGTGAGGCGGAAGCAGCCGCGGAGTGCAGATCCGAACGCCGGGCCGCTTTGAACTTTGATCTCCACGCGGGCAACCCAGACAGGATTCAACGATGAGCTGGTCACTATCCTCAGCAGACAGAACCTTTGTAGCAGACATTGAAGCTTGTGAGTTCCCGATCGCGGACTTCGATCATCAGGCGCATCTGCGGTTGGCCTACATTTACCTCACAAGCGGAAACCCCATTGCCGCAACGCGGCAGATGGAGGCCTCGCTTCGAACGTTGCTCTCGTTCAATGGCGTGGATGCGGGCAAGTTCCACGTCACCCTCACCAGGGCCTGGATCTTTGCGGTGTACCACTTCATGCAACGCGTACCGGACTGCGCATCTTCCGCTGACTTCGTCGCTTCGGCGCCACAGCTGCTGAACACGCAGATCATGGAAACCCACTTTTCCCCGGAACTGCTGTTTTCGGAGACCGCTCGGAACACAACCGTTTACCCCGATCGAGACCCTATTCCCGACTATGCCGGACGCAGCTACCCTTGAAGCTCCGGCGGCAGAAGCAGCGTGCCCATGACCAACGAGCGCGGAAGACGCCTGTCTCTGGACGATGAACGTCCTACGCCCGAAGGATGGACCCGGGTTTACTGGCCAGGAGACAGCTGAGCTTCATTGCGCAAAAGCCATGATCAGAACCTTTCAGAAACGAGATACCGACGGGGTGCAGCAGCTGTGGCGCCGGGTCTTTCCGGACGATCCCCCCTGGAATGCTCCGGAGGCGGTCATTCGAATCAAGTCCCGGATTCAGCCGGAGCTGTTTTTCGTCTACGTGGAAAACGACGCCCTGCTGGGAACAGTCATCGCCGGTTTTGATGGCGTGCGCGGCTGGATCCATAAGCTGGCCGTCACCCCGGAGGCGCAGCGCACAGGCATAGCAGCAGCCCTGATGCAGGAAGCCGAAAGCGCCTTGCTGGCGCTGGGCTGTCCGAAGGTGAACCTGCAGGTCAGAGCGACCAACGAGCAGGTTATCGAGTTCTACCGGCAGGCCGGCTACCACATCGAAGAGCGCATCAGTATGGGGAAGCGCCTGCAGTGACGATCAGGTTCAATCGTGGCGGCCGCATAACCCCGATACCACCATTTCCCAGCCGCAGCGTCCTGCTCTGAAGGCCCATGCAGCCACAGTCACAGCACGATCAACGCGTCGTCTTTTTCGATCTGGACGGCACGCTGACCGATCCGAAGGTCGGTATCACCCGGTGCATTCAATACGCGCTGGAGCGTACCGGTGCAGACGTTCCGGATGCAGACAGCCTCGAATGGTGCATTGGCCCACCCCTGCAAAACAGCATGGCGGCGCTCGTTGGCGCAGATCGAGCAGACCGGGCCGTGCAGTACTATCGGGAGCGATTCTCCGAAGTCGGCTGGTCTGAGAACCGGCTCTACCCCGGAATTCTGAGGGCGCTCGAGCAGCTGAAGCAGTCTGAGATCGCACTGTACATCGCAACGAGCAAACCCGAGATCTATGCGACGAGGATTGCCGACCATTTCGGGCTGAGCAGCTTCTTCAACACGCTCTATGGCGCCCAGCTGGACGGAACGAACGCAGAGAAGACCCAGCTGCTCGGCGCTGCTCTGGCGGACGTCAAGCCTGCTACCACCGCCACAATGATCGGCGATCGCCTGCACGATGTGGAGGGGGCGCTGGCCAACGGCATGACCGCTATCGGCGTTAGCTACGGCTATGGCTCCCGGACCGAGCTGCGCGATGCCGGGGCCCATAAAATCGTCGACGATCCGGAGTCGATCGTCGCGCTCTTTCGATGAGCCCGACCGGCGAGAAAACGGGCTGCTGCTGGTGCGGCGCCATTGCGTACGTGATCAACGGCCCGCTGGGCGACACGGCCCTGTGTCACTGCTCGAGCTGTCGGCTTGCCACCGGTGCACCAGCCGTTGCCTGGACAACCGTTGATGCCGCAGCTCTGAAAACTGTCGCGGGCGTGCCGACCGAACGGGAAACCTCCCCCGGCGTGATGCGCTCGCACTGCGCGCGGTGTGGTACGCACCTGTTCTATCGTCGCACCGCAGAACCAACCACCGTTGACGTCACCACGGTAACGCTTGACCATCCGCCGCCCATTTCAGCGCACATCTGGGTGCGTCAGAAGGTGGCATGGCTGGCCTTAGACGATGGTCTTCCGGCTTTCGAGACAGACCGGTCTGATGGTGACACTGACAGCACGGCCGGGGACTGAAATCGTCGATCTCAAGCCGGCCGTAGCCGAACGTGCGCGTCATGCCTTATCTTCGCCCACGGAACCCTGGCCCCGGGTCCTGCCCGGGCAGAAATTGAGCACAACAGCCATGATCATCAGAAAATCGGACGCGTTCCCAACGGACGTAGCCGGCTCGAGGCCTCGACGCGAGGTTCGGCTCGGCGAGATGGGCGGCCTCACGGGGCTCGGCATCAACATCGTCCACCTCGAACCCGGCCAGGCCTCTTCCGACCGGCACTGGCACCTGCACAGCGACGAGTTCTGCCTGGTGCTGTCCGGAGAGGCCACCCTCTACGACGATGCCGGCTCACATACGCTCTGCGAAGGTGACGCAGCCTGCTGGCCCGCGGGTGCGGAAAACGCTCATACGCTCGTCAATGAGACCAGCGAGACCATTCACGTACTCGTTGCCGGCACGAATCCGGCCGTCGACGAGGTGCGCTACCCCGATTCGGAACAGACCCTGTTTCATGGTCCAGAGACCTGGAAACTGGTTTCCGATTCCGGCAAGACGCTGCGCGAAGGTCCCTTGAAGTAGATACACCTCGTTCATACAACACAGCAACGTTCGGCTCGGCAGCTGATCGAGGGCGTCGTTGCGAGAGGAACTCATGTCCAGCCCAATCGGCAACACCATAGAACATCACCCGGAACTCGGCTTCTACATCAACGTCTTCGACCACCGGGAGGAATCACTCGCTTTCTTCGAGGAACAGGGCCTGCAGGGCGGCGGACCAACGTGGCTGGGGCTGATCACCGCAGCGCTCGAGATCGAGTCCCCGGACACGCTCACGAGCCTTGAATTCGACGATGAAAGCGATGTTCTACTGGTCAGCTCGGGCTCGGAAGCCTCACTCCAGGTGGTTCAGTCTTACGTCTCGCTGCTGATGTCCGACCCCGCGTTCCTCGATCTCTGTATCAAACGTGGAACGGACGAGGGCTATCTGGAGTGAAGGCCGGGGGCCAATTATGGTTGGGTTCATGACGCCAGCGGTCACCGGGCATAGACGGTCGAGCTGACCCAGCGTCATGCCACACTACGTTCTCAGACCCGCCACCCTCGGCGATCGCGAAGCCATGATGATTCTCGCCCACGAAGGTCTGAGACCCCACGCGGAAGCGGTACGACCCTGGAACGAGGAAGCAGAAATCGAAGGGTTCCGCGTCCACTTCACGCCGGAGACGATACAGGTCATCACCGTGGCCGGCGAAGACGCCGGGTATATCAAGCTGGAACAGCTGGCGGAGTACGCGTTCATCGACGGCATCTATCTGGCACGAGCCTTTCGCGGCCGGGGGCTCGGCACCCTGGTGCTGAAGGATCTGCTGGACAGCGCAAAGGTACCCATCCGCCTGCGGGTCTACGTTTCCAATCCGGCCCGGGCGCTGTACGGACGTCTGGGTTTTCGAGAGGTCCTAAGATCGGACACAGCCGTCACCATGGAGTACTCGGCTGGGGGCCATAGCGGCTAGAATCGTGGCGGCGTTGAGCGACCCGCCGAACCTTGCTGAACCGTTTCAATCACTTAGGCAGCGACCTGAGGGATGAGCCCGCAGGCTGGCGCACACCTATGCTCCAGGGACCTCAACCCGCCGCACGACAACATCGAGGTTCCATGATCCCTATCGAGACCATTGGCGTCTTCTTCCTGGCGTCTATCGCCCTCGGCATCGCGCCGGGACCCGACAACATCTTCGTCCTTACCCAGTCTGCCTTGAGCGGCAGAACCGCGGGGCTGATCGTCACGCTCGGCCTCTGCACCGGCCTGATCGCCCACACGCTGGCCGTCGCGTTCGGGGTAGCGGTCATCTTTCAGACCTCCGCCATGGCCTTCAATGCGTTGAAGCTCATTGGCGCCGCCTACCTGTTGTATCTTGCCTGGCAGGCCTTCAGAGCATCGCCCTCTGCGCTCGCCACAACGGCGGACGGCAAATTGCCACGCCGGAAGCTGTACCTGCGCGGCGTGATCATGAACATCACCAACCCCAAGGTCGCCATCTTTTTTCTTGCCTTTCTGCCCCAGTTCGCGGATCCGGCACGCGGCTCGATGGCGCTCCAGATGGTGAGCTTCGGCGGCATCTTCATCGTCGCAACGCTGATCGTCTTTGGCGCCGTTGCCTGGGCTTCCGGCTTTGTCAGTACCTGGCTACAGCGCTCCGAGCGCGCCCAGCGCATGATGAACCGGGTCGCAGGCATCGTGTTTGTCAGCCTCGCTGCCCGTCTGATCGTTACCGAGCGATGAGGTCGGGGGCCGACAGCTCTCGTCCCCTCGCGAAGTACTGATCGTAACGATCGAGCGCAGGGCGTAGCCTGCCTGGCAGGCTGTAACGGGTGCTTGAGAGAACCGATCGCGGAGCAATACCGTTATGTCCTCTATTAAAGCTCTGCTGCTCGATGCTGATGGCGTGTTACAGAGAACGCCCTCCGGATGGCTCACCGCGGTGCGCGCGCTCTGCACAATCCCGGCGGAACGGGACCCGTTCCTGAAGGATCTGTTCAATGCCGAGCAGGCGTGTCTCCGCGGCCAGGCCGATTTCAGAGCAACGCTCGCCGGTGTGCTGCAGCGGTGGAACTCGCCGGTGCCTGTCGCTGAGGCACTGGCGTTATGGACGCAGATCGTCCCGGAGTACGAGATCCTCGAAACCGTGCAGGCCGTGCGTCAGGCCGGTATCAGGACGGCGCTGGCGACCAATCAGAACGCGGTCCGAGCCAACCACATGCGCACTGCGCTCGACTACCAGGGTGGCTTCGATCAGCTGTTCTTCTCCTGCGAGATCGGTCACACCAAACCTAGCGACGCATTCTTTGAGGCTGTGATCGACAGGCTGCAGCTGAAACCTGAACACCTGCTCTTTATCGACGATCATGAAGAGAACTGTGATGCGGCACGGCACTGCGGGCTCAAGGCGTGCCGCTATCGGCTGGAGGACGGCCGGGGGCACTTCCGCACAGCGCTCGTTGACCATGGCGTCGCCATTCCCTGATGGCCCGCCGCAAGTGCATGCATAATTGTGGCGCTCGCTTCAGCCACCGCAGACAGGTGTAGATCAGTGCAGCTCGACCACCTCAATCTCTTTGTTTCTGACCTCGCCGCCAGCCGGGCCTTCTACGAGGCCCTGCTGCCGGGCGAGGGGCTCCCAGTAAATCGCGACTTTCCAGACGTTGCGGTGGGTTTCGGGCATTCGAACTACGCCGTGTTTGCTCTGGTTCAGCACACCGAACCGGTCCAACCCATTCACGTGGCCTTTCGCGTCGACAGCAGGAGCGATGTAGAACGGCTGTACGCGCTGGCCATTGACCATGGGGCCGTAGACTACGGGGCGCCGGGGCCAAGGCCGCACTACCATGAACACTACTTTGCCGGCTTCGTGCTCGATCCGGACAAGCACATCCTGGAATTCGTCTGTCACACGCCGCCCGGCCGCTGAAGACGGCGGGGGCTTGCCGTGTGCCCAACAACAGCCAGGCAATCAGCGGCTAGGGCGAACCTGAATCCGGCTCACCCGCGTCTTCGTCAAGGATCGCCTGCAGGGCCGACCGGAGCGCGCCCGGCGCCATGTTTGCCAGGGCGCTGTCTACCGCCGCCGCAATGTCCGGATCGACGGTGGACCACACGGTGGACCACCAGCGGCGCCCTGGTCCCGTGTTCAGAAAATAGGCCTCCGAGGCAATGGTGTACTGAAAGGACTCCTCGAAGTAGCCCAGCCCGCTTTCATCTTTATTACGCATCCAGCTCACCAGCATCGCGGTGTAGAACTGCGTCAGCACTACCGCGTCCTGTTCAGAAAGCTCGTCCGGTCGGAATACGGATCTGGCAATGGCGGCTTCCGGGTTCTCGCCCAGCAGCGCAAGGTTTCGGGTCACCGCGGCGTCGTACACGGAATCGACTACCTGAGCACGCGTCAGATCACGGCTCTGATTCAGCTCGTAGATCAGCAACACGAGCCCGATTACGACGCCAACGTTGGTCGTCACCTGTAGCCAGTCCTTCTTCATCGCCTTCTGCGTCTCTTCGATGTTTGATGGCCAACGGTCTACAGTTTACCCCGGATCCGATCCATGGGCCGGTGGCCCCGGGCGGGTTGCCTCCAACTGGCCCGGCAACGCACAGGTACACACCATGAACCGACTCTTCGTCTACGGAACCCTTATGCCAGGCGGGCCGAACGAACACGTGTTGCAGCCGCTTGGCGGGGCATGGCAACCGGCTTATGCAATCGGACGGCTGCAGCACCAGGGCTGGGGTGCGGAGCTCGGATACCCAGGCCTCGTGCCCGATCCCGAGGGAGTGAAAATTCCGGGTCAGCTGCTGGAGACAGCCGCGCTCCGCAATGCCTGGACAGAGCTCGATCAGTTCGAAGGCGCGGAGTACCAGCGCATCTGCACCACCGTGTACCTCGAGGACGATCAGCCCGTCGAAGCCCAGACCTACGTGCTGCGCACAGACGATCCTGGACAGCCGGGCTGCTCAAGAGAAGGGATCCGCGCTCACGCTCGAGACCAGGGACCCAGCCAATGACGAAAGCGCCGCTGCTTCGAGCCGTCCAGAGTGACATCACCAGGCTCGACGTCGATGCCATCGTCAATGCCGCCAACAACTCACTACTCGGGGGTGGCGGCGTCGACGGCGCGATTCATCGAGCCGCCGGGCCAGAGCTGCTCGCCGCCTGCCGCGTGCTGAACGGCTGCGAGACCGGGGAGGCCAAGCTCACCGAGGGTTTTCGCCTGCCGGCCCGCTACGCCATCCATACCGTTGGCCCGGTCTGGCACGGTGGCTCGAACAACGAGCAGACGTTGCTCAGTGCCTGCTACAGCGCGTCGTTGCGCCTCGCTGCGGACCACAGGCTTGCGAGCATCGCCTTCCCCTGCATCAGCACCGGAGTCTACGGCTACCCCGCAGCCAGCGCCGCCGCAGTGGCCGTAAGCACGGTTTCCCGCTTCCTCGAGGCATCGCCCGGCACAATCTCGACGGTCATTTTCTGCTGTTTTTCCGACGCAGACCTCGAGCTGTATCACCACGAGCTGGACCAGTCGCAGACTCAGAGGAGACCATAGGTGACCATGACGAAGCAGGCTCAAGAGATGATTCAGGAAATCGCGCTGCTGGATGTGATCCCGGGGCAGGAAGACGCGTTCCTGCACGCGTTCGAAGGCGCACAGGTCTTTCTTCAGGATGCAGCTGGCTATCAGCGCCACAGCCTGAGCCGCTGCATCGAACGGCCCTCACGGTTTCTGCTTTCGGTCTGGTGGGACTCGGTGGACAGCCATGAGGTAGGTTTTCGCCAGTCCGAGGCCTATGCCGGCTGGAAGGCCGCGCTGCATCACTTCTACGATCCGTTCCCGACGGTGGAACACTTCAGCCTGCCGGTGCTGCCCTCCGGTCCCGGTGACGGCTCGTGATAGCCGATGCCGAGAGCGCGCGGCTGATCTTCAGCAGCGCTGCTTTTGTTCTCACCTTTGCCCTCTTCGTGCCTTACGTGCTTTCGATCCAACGCGGCACCACCGTACCCCACGTGTTTTCCTGGATCATCTGGGCCTTCGGCACCTTCGTCGTATTTCTCGCGCAGCTGGCGGACGGGGGTGGTATCGGTGCCTGGCCAATCGGCTTCTCCGCCTGCATCACCGCCTACATCGCGCTGCTTGCCTTCCAGCGTCGGCATCGGATCACCATCACGCGCATCGACTGGGTGCTGCTGGCGCTGGCCGCATCCGCCACGCCAGCCTGGTCGCTGACCGCTGATCCCCTGTGGGCCGTCGTCCTGCTGACGGCGGCAGACCTCATCGGCTTCGGACCTACGCTGCGGCACGCGTTCTTCAACCCGCACCTGGAACATCCGGGCTTCTTTCTGTTCGGTGCGGTCAGAAACACCTTTGTCATTCTGGCCCTCGAGAATCTGAGCTGGACCACCGTGCTGTTTCCAGCCGCCGTCGGGGGTGCCTGCCTGCTGCTCGCGCTCCTGCTGCTGATCCGGCGTTCCATGCTCGCACGCAATCCGCTGAAGTAGACTGGAACGTCCGCACCCCAAGCTGATCAGATGAAGGAGATCTACAGAATGTTCCGCACGTGCGCTGCCACCGCCCTGCTTGCCCTGCTGGCAGCCTGTTCAAACGAATCCAATACGGAGCTGCACTTTGGCTCCGTCTCCGTCGGTCAGCAGCTGATCGATCTGGACGAAGCACACAAAGCGGGCGCCATCGACGACGCCGAGTACCAGGCCGCCAAACGGTCAGTGCTGCGGATGGTGGACGAAGTTGCGAATTCGCTCGACCAGTAACCCGCGTCACCGCAACCCCGCTGCGGCCCAAGCGACAGGAGACCCTGTGCCAACTGAGAGTTTTCCGCAGCTGATCGCCGGGCTGCCCCCGTACGAAGGACGCTTCGAAGCGTTTCAGCTCAATGCCGAGCGCTGCACGGTGCTGTTTGCCAGCTATCCGGCCGGAACGCGTATCGAAGAGCATCGCCACGAAACGCGCAACTGCGGCGTCATCACCCGCGGCGAGCTGATCCTGACGACGGCCGCTGGCGAACGCCGGTTCGGCGTCGGTGATTGGTACGAGCTCGAGCCCAACGAAGCGCACGCGGCACGGTTTGACGTTGAGACGGCAGAAATCGAGTTCTGGTTCGAACCCGGTTAGTAGCCGGTGCCGGCAGCCTAGCCCGGCTTCACCAGCAGCTTGCCGATGTTGCCACCCTCAAACATGAACTGCAGGGCTTCCGGATAGCGCTCGATCCCCTCGAGCACCTCCTCATCGAACACGATCGATCCTGCCGCAAGCCACTGCGACAGCTCCTCGATCGCCGGGCCGATCGATTCCGGGAAGTGGAAGTAGGCGAAGCCCTCCATTCGCGATTGCCGTTCTGCGAGCCGCAGATACATGGACGGCCCGACGATCTGGTCCATATGGTCATACTGTGAAATTGCGCCACAGATGATGACCCGGGCGTGCATTGCGATGTTATCCAGCACGGCATCCAGCACCGGACCGCCGACATTGTCGAATAAGACGTTCACGCCCTGCGGTGCCAGCTCACGCAGCCGATCTGTGACGGACTCGTTCTTGTAGTCGATCGCCGCATCGAAGCCCAGGTGTTCCGACAGGTACGCGACCTTGCGTGGCCCGCCGGCAATGCCGATGACGGTGGCGCCTTCTTTTTTCGCAATCTGCCCGGCGATGGAACCCACGGCGCCGGCCGCAGCTGATACCACGAACACATCCCCCGGCTTCGGCTGCGCCACCCTGCGCATACCGATCCAGGCAGTCACCCCGGTAGAACCTCCGAGCACGCCGAGATAGGCGCTGATGGGCGTCTGTGACGCATCGATCTTTTCAACCTGTGCGGCGGGGAGCGTCGCGACGGTCTGCGCGCCCAGCGGTCCCCGAACGGCATCGCCGGGCGCAAAGCCTTCGGCACGGGACTCGAGCACCTCACCCACTCCACCGGCGAGCACAATCTCGCCCAATCCGACCTGGTGGTGGAACCCTTCACCCCGGAGCATGGTGCGGGTCCCTGCATCAACGGAGATGTACTTCACAGCGATCCTGAGCTCGCCCGGCTCCAGATCTGCCAGGGGCGTGACCTTGAGCTCGAAGCAATCCGGTGTTGCCTGCGCGGCAGGCCGTTTCAGCAGCACAACCTGCGTCGTTTCAGTCGTCATTGGAGCAGCCCAGCGAACCTCTGCCGGAGTATCGTTCGTGGCCCGTTTGAAGTCACCCGTGCAGCCCCAGATAATCCACCCCGGGAGAGAGGCCCGAAAAATGGATCGGGGACAGGCCTGGAGCGGACCGGCCGGGGACAGTGGGCGACCCGAAGTGGGCGACCGGCTGCAGGCGACCGGCTGCAGGCGACCGGCACCTTCACCCGATAATTGATCCCATCAATGGATGCCATAGGGACAATTCACTTTATCTAGCCTGCAGTCGCCCCCTAGAGTGACGCCATGGAAGTGTGCACCGCGACCCGGGGCCGTGTGAGCGCCGCTGTTGACGGACTTCCAGGAACACAGAACGGACCAACGTGAACCGAGCGGAGTAACGCATGCTCAAACGAAGCAGAACTTTGACTTTTCTGGCCCTGGCGGCCTGTTCGACGCTGGCGCAGGCAACGCCACCGGCGTCCTACGCCCCCGCGCCACTGATGATGGAACCCAAGAGCAACCAGCACTGGTGGCCCGAATCGTTGAACCTGCGGCCGCTGCGCCAGAACGAAGCGGCGTCCAATCCGCTGGGCGCAGACTTCGACTATGCCGAGGCGTTTCTGAGCCTCGATCTGGAGGCGGTCAAAGCCGACCTCGACACGCTGATGAAGACTTCCCAGGACTGGTGGCCGGCCGACTACGGGCACTATGGCCCGCTGTTCATCCGTATGGCCTGGCACAGCGCTGGCACCTACCGGGTCTCTGACGGACGCGGCGGCGCGGGCGGCGGGCAGCAGCGTTTCGAACCGCTGAACAGCTGGCCCGACAACGGCAACCTCGACAAGGCGCGGCGCCTGCTGTGGCCGATCAAGCAGAAATACGGCAACAACATTACCTGGGCTGACCTGATGGTGCTGGCCGGTACCGTGGCCAGGGATTCCATGGGCTTTAAAACCTTCGGCTTCGCCGGTGGTCGCCAGGACGACTGGGAAGCAGAGCTGGTCTACTGGGGGCCGGAGGCCGAGTTTCTTGGCGACAAGCGCTACAGCGGAGATCGAGAGCTGCAGCAACCCCTTGCCGCCGTGCAGATGGGCCTGATCTACGTGAATCCGGAAGGGCCGAACGGCAACCCGGATCCGCTGGCCGCTGCCAAGGACATCCGCGAGACCTTCGGCCGCATGGCAATGAACGACGAAGAAACGGTGGCGCTGATTGCTGGCGGGCACACCTTCGGCAAGGCCCATGGTGCCCACAAGCCGGACGACTGTGTGGGTCCGGAACCCGCGGCCGGCGGTGTCGCCGACCAGGGCTTCGGCTGGAAGAACAAGTGTGGCTCCGGCGCTGGTGCCGACACGGTGACCAGCGGGCTCGAAGGCGCCTGGTCGGTTAATCCGGTGGCCTGGACCACGCAGTACCTGGATAACCTGTTTGCGTTCGAGTGGGAGCAGACGCGCAGCCCGGCTGGTGCCATTCAGTGGGTGCCGAAAGACGCTGCGGCAGCCAATCTGGTGCCAGACGCGCACGATCCTTCGAAGCGGCACGCGCCGGTCATGTTCACAACCGACCTGTCGCTGAAGTTCGACCCGAGCTATCGGGAAATCTCCAAACGCTTCCAGGAAAACCCGGAAGAGTTCGAGCTGGCCTTCGCCAAAGCCTGGTTCAAGCTGACGCACCGGGACATGGGCCCGCGCGCCCGCTACCTCGGTGAGCTGGTGCCCGCAGTCGCACTGACCTGGCAGGACCCCGTGCCGGCGGTTGACTACAAGCTGGTTTCCAACCGCGACATCACCAGGCTCAAGAAGCGGATTCTGGAGTCCAGCCTCACCGTACCGGAGCTGGTACGTACCGCCTGGGCCTCTGCGTCTTCGTTCCGGGACACGGACATGCGCGGTGGTGCCAACGGTGCCCGCATCCGCCTGGCGCCACAGAAGGATTGGGCGGCGAACAACCCTGCCGAGCTTGCGAAGGTCCTGAACGTGCTGGAAGGCATTCAGAAGGATTTCAACGAGTCCGCCTCGCGCGGCAAGCAGATCTCCATGGCCGATCTGATCGTCCTTGGCGGTGCAGCAGCAATCGAGCAAGCCGCCGCGGATGCCGGCCAGAACATCACCGTACCGTTCATTCCGGGACGGGGCGATGCCTCCCAGGAGGAGACCAACGTGGATTCGTTTACCGTGCTCGAGCCGGTTGCGGACGGCTTCCGTAACTACGTCGCGGCAGGCAACGGCGGTTCTCCAGCCAGAATGCTGGTCGGTAAAGCGGATCTCCTGGGTCTGACCGTGCCGGAGATGACCGTACTGGTGGGCGGCATGCGTGCACTCGACGCCAACATCGGTGGCGCCAAGCACGGCGTGTTCACCGACCGGCCAGGTACGTTGAGCAACGACTTCTTCGTGAACCTGCTCGACATGTCCACCCAGTGGGCACCGTCGGAAGAAGGCAACTACGTCTTCGAAGGCACCGACCGTACGAGCGGCGCAGCAAAGTGGACGGCCACGGAAGCAGATCTCGTGTTCGGTTCCAACGCCGAGCTGCGGGCGGTTGCCGAGGTGTACGCCTTCGACGGCGCGGAAGCGAAGTTCGTGCAGGATTTCGTCAACGCCTGGACCAAGGTGATGAATGCTGATCGGTTCGATATCGATCGCGAAGCAGCGAGCTACGCCAGCCGCTGATCAACGGTGTGCGGGCGCAAGCCCGCAGCTGCTCACCAGAAAGGCGCCGCTTGCAGAAGCGGCGCCTTTTTCGTTGTCCGATCCAATGATCTGGAACTCGTGAACCGCCAGCCAGCGATCTTCGCAGCCCACGGCACCGAACGAGCAGATCTACCCGGCGTTGAACGCCCGCGTGCGCCACAGCGCAATGGTTGGCAGCAGAAACAACCCGCCGGCGACTACCGCCCCAATGATCGAGCCGCGCTCATCGAGCAGATTCCAGACCGCCATGCCGATGGCCACCTGCAGGGTGTAAAGCGCAGCCCAGGGCCACATCCAGCGCTTCATCTTCCAGAATCCGTAGGCGCCGGCCCCGTACACGAACCAGTGCGGAACCGCGAGCACCTTAGCCCACCAGCCCGTGAACAGGACGCCGAACCAGACCTCCTGATCCTCGGCCAACGGCTTCAGGACGATATCCCAGGGCATATAAGCAACGGCCATGAAAATGCAGAAGAACCACATCAGGTTCATCCACCAGGGGCGATACGACAACGCCTGACGCAGGGCAGCAAGCCGCGTCACGTGTTCAGGCCAGCCTGCCGGTCCAGCACCTGCGCGATCAACCAGGCGGTTATCCAGCCTGCCAGCGTCATGGTGGACAGCATCAGCAGCGACATCAGCAGGCCTGCCTCGAGCCGGGTCTGGCCGAGCAGCAGCAACAGCGCAGTATCCGCCACGCCCAGGGCGAGCGGCATGGCAAGCAGCATCATGGCACAGCAGCGCAGCAGCGGCCGTTGTGCGCGCCGAACCGCAATCAGCATGCCGACGAATCCAAACAGCAGCATGAACAGGTGGCTCGAGGGCGCGAGGCTTGCCTTAGCCAGCACGATCGCCGGCAGGCCTTCCAGCGCCGCGGTGCTGCACCAGCTGCCGAGGATCAGCAGGCCGTAGGGACCAAAGTCCTGCCGCAGCCCGAACAGCCAGCCATGCATGGCGAGCAGCACCATCCAACACAGCATGTGCGCCGTTGGCGACTGCAGCCAGCGCAAGTGAAGCACGGGCAGCGCTGCCAGCCCCGTGACAGCGCCCAGGAGCAGCACTGCACCCGGCGGTTCGCCAAGTTGCACGGCAATAGCAACCACCAGCCCGGCCAGCAGCAGCAGGCTGAAGCCCTTGGAAGTGAGCGTCATAAGCGTCCAGCGATCAGTCGATCGGCAGCCTAGCGACCTGCGCAGCCACCGGTAACCCGGGAAAATGCGTAGCTTGTCGAGAGCGAGTGACCGTGACCCCCAGGCTGTGCGCCCCAGGCCGCCTGCCCAACACCGCCAGCAGCACCCAACGGGTCGCAGTCGGACCGGCATTTCACCCGCCTTGACGGCTCGCAGTGCCGCAGCGATGCTGAAGCCCAGTCGGGAGTCTGATGCGGAGAGGGGTATGGGAACTGCGAACGGTCACTGTCTGTGTGGCGCTATCCAGTATGAAATCGAACCGGCACCAGCGATGGCTGTCGTGTGCCACTGCAAGAACTGTCAGCGTCAGGCTGGCTCTGCCTTTTCGACGATCGTAGGCACCACCGACGATAACTTCCGCTTTACCGCGGGTGCACCCAAAGAGTACGTGGATAAAGACACGGCTTCAGGAAACACCGTACACCGCTTCTTCTGCGGTGACTGTGGCTCGCCCATCTACTCGGCCCTGGATGCCCAGCCCGGCGCGATCTACGTCAAGAGCGGTACGTTGGATGACACCAGCAGCTTCACGCCCCAGGCCCACGTCTGGTGTGACAGCAAACAGAACTGGGTTGAGGTCGACAGCGCCGTGCCGCAGCTGGCTACGCAGAGCTGACGATGCTCGAGCTGCGTCCCCACTGCGAACGCTGCAATCGGGACCTTGCACCAAACGACCCGAGCGCCCGGATCGGCTCTTACGAATGCACCTTTTGCGTCATGAGCGTTGATGAGGTGTTCGCAAACGTCTGCCCCAACTGTGGCGGGGGCTTCGTCCCGCGCCCGATCCGCCCGGCGACCGCATCCCGGAACGGCGTCAGCCTTGCGCACCAGCCTGCCGGCAGCAGGCGCTACGCGATGACCCGCAGCATCGAGACGGCTGCCGCGCTCACGGCAGCGCTCAGAGACATGCCACCGGCACAGCGCTGAGACGGCGGACCGTGGCACCCCCGCTCACCATTCGCGCTGCAACGCGCGGCGACGCGCCGGGCGTACTCGCAATCTACGCACCAATCGTCGAATCTTCAGCCATCACCTTCGAGACCGAGACGCCTTCGCTCGATGAGATCGAAGCTCGAATCGAACGCGGCCTCGTCGACTACGCCTGGCTCGTTGCGGAGCAGGACGGCGCTGTTCTGGGGTACGCCTACGCCGGCATGCTGCGCCTGCGCACTGCCTATCGCGCCGCCGTAGAGACCTCGGTCTACATCGCGCCCGGGAAGCAGCGTTCGGGCCTTGCCAGCCAGCTCTACCAGGCGCTGTTTGCTGCCCTGGCCAGGCGCGAGTTTCATACCGCCCTGGCCGCGATCACTCTGCCCAACGAAGCGAGCGTCCGTTTCCACGAGACCCAGGGGTTTACCGCCGTTGGCCGGTTCCGTGAGGTCGGCACCAAGTTCGGACAATGGCACGACGTAGGCTGGTGGCAGAAGATGCTCTGAGCGATGCACCGCGACAGCCCCCGCCGACCCCCGCGGATCAAGGATTACAGGAGACGTAAGGGGCAGCACCGACTATGCTGACAGGCAGCATTGTGCCACCTCTCGCGAAACCACAAGGAGACGAGCTGAATGATGATTCCCCTGCAGGCATGGGCCGCGCTGTTTATCGTACCGGCACTTCTGGCCATTCTACTGGGCAACAGTGGCGCCGCTGTCCTGGTCGTGGTGATGGGGGCGATCTTCATGCTCGGCTACTGGGTTGGTTCGACCGCCGCTGGCGCTAAATCTGATTGACCGGCGCGACCGGAACCGCTTACTCGCTGAGGCCCGCGCGGACGGGTGACTTTCCGCAGCTCAGGACGATTGAACAAGCTGCCGCGGGCCTCTTCCCTGCGGGTCGGGTCAATATTGACGAAACGCTCACGGCCGCCGCACTCACTGCTCATCTGAACAACCGGTGGCTCTACTGCGTCAGCGTCGCTACGGCCGCAACCCACGATGGTGGCGCCGATGCACCGGTCGGCTTCGTCGCCGCGACGCCGGACGGCGAAGCACTGCACATCAACGAGATGTCCGTGCATCCGGACCACGGACAACAAGGGCTGGGTACCCGGTTGCTCACGTTCTGCGTACGACGCGCCCGGCGCCGGGGCTTCACCGCGCTGACCCTGACGACCTTTGCGGACCTGGCCTGGAATGCCCCGTTCTATCGGCGGCTGGGCTTCGGCGACTGCGCTGAGGACCGGCTGACCAGCAGCCTGCAGAAGCATCTGGACGCGGAACGGCAGGCCGGGCTGACCCAGCGCATCGCAATGCAACTCCCACTGTGAGTGACGTAAACTGGCGCCATGAGAGTCTCGCCCTTGCTCGGAGTGTTCCTGCTGCTCCCCATTGCCCCGCTTGCCGCCGCCGCCGAGGCGCCCTTCAGCCGCACCCAGCAGCTTGCAGCCGAGGTTGCCCAGGTGCTGTGCGACACCGACCGCTACCTGAGCTGCACCGCAGAGAGTCAGGACCGCTGCAAGCTGGAGCTCGGCATGGTGGCCGGCCGCTGTGCACAGTCGAGCCAGCGCCCGGCGCTTGCTGCCACCGAGATGACCAGCGATCTGACGCAGTGCATTCTCAGCGAACACGCAACGCTCATCGGCTTCGATGCCGAGGGGCTCATCGCCTGTCTGGCAGAGCCGCGGTGATTGAGCACCTGCGGCCCGTAGGCAAAAGCGCACCAGGCCATGCGGCCTCTGGTCATGAGTAAGGTCGTCTCGATCGACAAAGCCCGGTCGAAGAACCGGAAGACGGCACGCAACAAAGCCAAGGCTGCGGGCAACACGCTCTGCCGCAACGGCTTCCATAAGTGGCAGATCGTTAAGGAAAGCCAGTTTGACGTGAAGCGCGGACGTCTGGTCACCGTGCGCCGCTGCAGCCGCTGCGACGCCGTGCGGACCACGCTGGATTGACGCCGGGCGGACAAGGCTTCGAGCTGGCGGAGGAGCGGAGTGCTCAGTGCAACACAGGCAGCAAGGCGAACGTTGTGCGCTCTGTGAGCGGGAGACCCTGCTCACCTTTCATCACCTGATTCCCAAGAAGGCGCACCGTCGCCCGCGTTTCCGCAAGCGCTACGATCGCGCGACGCTGGCGTCCGGCATTCGCATCTGCAGGCTCTGCCACCGCGGAATCCACAAGCTCTACGATGAGATAGAGCTCGCCGAACGATTCAACACGCTGGCCAGCCTCAGGGCCGACGAAGCGCTATCGCGGCACATCAGCTGGGTGAGCCGCCAGCAGCCGGGCAAACGGCTGTGACAGGAACGGCGGCAGCGGGTCGAACTGGCAGCGGGTACCGCCGGTCCGAGCGCACGGGGCACAGGCCAGCTACGGCCATGCGCCAAGCGGTGCTGAGCGGCCTCGTGTGTTGCGCGATCCTGCCAGTGCCGGGCATCGGTGCCGGTGTGCCGGGAATGCCGGAACCGCCCTCGACAGAGGTGCTGGCGGCGCTGCGCGCCCTTCGCGTCGAACTCGTTCCAACCCCGCCCGCCCCGATCTTCAAGCTGCGCTACGCGGGCCCGATCACCCGGCCCTTTGGCCCACTCTGCTACGGCTTTGCCGGCTACAGCGAAACCTGTATCCGGCTCAGCGAGCCCTGGCTGACGCCGGCCGCCGTCGTCGAGCTGTATGCGCCCGGTGGCGTACCGCTGGATCTGCTGGCCGGCTATCAGCTGCGCGTCCGCTTCCCGTCCTGGACCAAAAAAGTATTCATGCCGGAACATATTCAACCGTCACAATCGGTGCCGTCGCCATGACCGGGAAGTTGCCCTGGATCTTCCGTTTTCTGCTGTCCGGCACCGACTGCGATGACCTGACCCGGCAGGAGCTACGCGATGAGCTCCGCACGCTGATACCCGGGCTGGTGGACGTCAACATTCTGCCGGTCAACCGTGCACTGCAGATCGATATTGAGATGGCCGCCCTCAGTCACTATGACTGGGAGGCGTATGAACCGTATCTGATTGATCACATTCTGGGTCCAACCGCCCGACGCTTCAGCGGCCGGGCGGGCGGTGAACCGGAAATCACGCCCCTTAGGGCACGCTCCCGTCGATAGCGGCTTGGCGAACGTCGCACGCGCTCTGCCGTCGATACGTTCCCAGCCGCTGCCCGTGTCCTGTCTCGCTTGAGGGTCGCTCTGCCATGGCAATGAAAGTTCCCGAGTTTCTGTTCCCGATCGCCAACCCGATCATGACCCTGCTGCTGAACTCACCGCTCCACGGGCTGATGAGCGGCAGCATCCTGGTTCTCTATTTCACCGGCCGGAGGAGCGGTCGGGCGCTGTCCACGCCTGCGCGCTACTGTGAGGCCGACGACGAGCTCGTGCTGATCACCAACCCGGAGACCCGCTGGTGGCCGAATTTTCTCGAAGGTGCAGAAGCCGAAGTGCAGCTCCGGGGCAAGCGCGTCAAGGTGGTCGCAAAGAGCACGCGGGGGCCGGCACCGCAAGTGGGAGCGCGCGTTGAGCAGATGCTCGAGGCGCATCCGGCGGATGCGGTTTACATGGACGTGGAGAAAGATACGGCAGCAAGCCGGGAGGCCGGAAAACCGATCTGGGACACAGCGACGCTAGACGCGGCTAAGGCACGCCTCGTGGCGGTCGTGCTGACAAAACGAAAAGCCTGACCGCAGAAGCGGGCAAGCGCTAACTGCGGCTGGCGCTTGTCATGCGCCAGCACCGCAGCGCTGCGATCAGGCAGTGCGCTTAGCGGCGGGGCCCGCCGGGCTTGCGCTCGTTCGCTTCGTTAACACGCAGCGGACGGCCACCTTCATCCTTGCCATTCATGGCGCTCATCGCGGTATCGGCATCGCCGTCTTCCATTTCGACGAATCCAAAACCCCGGGAACGGCCGGTCTCACGATCATTGATTACCGTAGCCGAGTGCACAGCGCCGAACTGCTCGAACATTGAGCGAAGCGAATCGTCGTCTACGCGCCAGGGAAGGTTACCTACGTACAGTTTCTTCATTGCGGTCTCCAGAGGGACAAAACGCCAATCCCACAAAGATTCCACATCGCCACAGAGCCGTGGCAGATTTGGTTGCTTCTATGTCCACAAGAAAGCCGCAGATTCAAAAACATCAGAGAAAGAAACGCAGGTCATCGTCTGAACAAGATTGGCGCGAAAATCAGTATATGGGAGCCATTTGGGCACTACAAACACCCAATAGACGTTTTTATCTTAAGAATAATCAACATTTGCTGTATGAACGTTGGATGACATTTGGCCGTAGGGCCGACCAAGTGCATGCTGCTTAGGGCTTGTTACCCAGCCACCACAGGCGCGCGTGCCGGACCCAGCCGCTGCCAAAGGTGTGATAGCAAACGGCACCAACCACTATGCCGGCGAGATCGACGCCGAGATCCTTCCACTCGGCATCCCGATGCGGCAGCTGCGCCTGGACGACCTCGATGCCCGCACCATAAAGCAGCAGCGCGCACAGGCACGCCCACCGCGGCCAGCTGGGATAGGCCGCCAGCAGCAACCCGGTCAGGCCGAAGAACGCACCAGCATGAAGCGCAACGTCACTGATCGCAGGGGCCGTGACCTGATCGTGAGGCACAACAGCGTTGTAAGACACGAACAGCAGCGCAAACCAGAACAGTCCGCGCAATAGCGCATCAAACATCCCGCGATTGCGCCTGCACGTAGTCCACCAGGAACTTCACGTTGTCGACCGGCGTTTCGGGAATGATGCCGTGGCCCAGGTTGAAGATGTGGCCGCGCGCGGGCGCCGCCTCGCTCAGGATACGTGCGGCCTGTTGCTCAATCGCCGCGGGCTCGGAACACAGCACGATAGGATCGAGATTGCCCTGTATCGCCGGCGGCGCGAGCGTATTCCAGACCTCGGAGAGAGAGACGCGCCAGTCGAGCGCCAGCACGTCCGGCTCGAGGGAAGCCACCTCGGCCAGCAGGTGCGCGTTCCCGGTGCCGAAGTAGATCACCGGAACCCTGCCCTTCAGCGCTGTAATGAGGCGCGCAGTATGCGGCTTGGCGTACTGCACGAAGTCGGCCACCGACAGGGTGCCGACCCAGGAATCGAAGAGCTGCACCGCTTCCGCGCCAGCATCGATCTGGAAGTTCAGATAGCTGATGAGTTGCGTGGTGAGCTTGTCCATCAGCGTGTTCCACAGCTCGGGCGCCTGATACATAAGCTGCTTCACGTGCACATAGTTTCTGGAGCCACGACCTTCAACCGCGTAGGAAGCCAGGGTAAACGGTGCCGCCCCAAAACCGATAAGTGCAACCGGCTCCGGCAGCTCCGCGCGCACGTTCTTTACGGTCTGCGCGATGTACGGCGTCGCATCGGCTGCGTCCATCACGCGCAGCCCGTCGATGTCCGCGGCGGAACGAAGCGGGTTCGCGAACACTGGACCTTCACCGGCCTTGTAGTCGAGCTCGAGTCCCATCGGACACAGAATCGGCAGCAGATCAGCGAACAGGATCGCAGCATCCACGCCCAGAATGCGCTGCGCGTCGAGCGTGGCCTGCGCAGCCATCTCGGGGTTGGTAAAGAAATCAAGGCTGGGCGTGGCGCCCTTCAATGCATGGTATTCCGGCATATAGCGCCCGGCCTGGCGATTGAGCCAGATCGGCGTGCGCTCGGTTCGTTCGCCCCGACACGCGCGCAGGAACAGTTTATCGGCCCCACTCATCTATTTGTTCTCCAGCGATGAAGGCGCAAGTCTAGGGCACTGCTGATCAGGTATCGACCGTTCAGCCTCAGGCGTGACCAATGAGCTAGCGAACCAGCGTGAGGTGCCGCTGGCGCTCGGAACCGAGCTCGAAGATGCGCTGTTCGCCGAGTCCCCGGACCGTCACGACCCGACCGGCGTCGAACCTGGCCTGATCCTGCAGCAGCAGCCGCGTCCGTTCGTCAATCACGACCCCACCGGGCTCGCCGAGCGTCTGCAGGCGCGCGGCCAGGTTGACCGGCGTACCGATCACCGTGTACTCGAGCCGACGCGGATCCGGCTCGCCAGTTGCCCCCCAGTCACCGAGAGTGCAGTACCCGCTGGTCAGCGCCGTGCGGGCCCGCAGCCGCAGCGGTTCGCCGCGGGCCTGCCAGAACCTGCTCAGCTCACCGAGCTCCTGCGGCAGGTCATCGACGAACCGCAACGCCCGCTGCGCTGCACGCTGGCGGCCATGCTCCTGCGAGTTGCGCGGGCGCCAGAACAGCAGCACCCCATCGCCCAGCACCTTGGCGACAACGGCATCGGTTGCGACTGCGAGCCGGTTGATCCGCGCAAGATAATCATCCAGCACCTCGGCCAGCGCATCCGCTTCGAGGCGCACGGTCAGGGGCGTGAAGTCGCAGAGGTCAGCGTAGGCAATGAGCAACCAGCAGCGCTGCCGGACACCCTGCGAAGGGCTGGCGAGGTGCTCGGCCAGCGAGTGTGGCAGATAGCGCTGCAGGCGCTCAGCACGCGCCCGGTGCTCGATCAGATGCGCCTGCTGTTGCCGCTGGCGCCGCTGCAACCGCCGGACGCGACCATAGCCGAGCACGCTGAAACAGAGGCCGTAGACGATCAGCAGTATCAGTTCCGGCAAGAGCGAGACCAGTCGCGCCGGCAACCCCCCGACACCGGCAGGCAGCGCGGGCAGCTCGCCCTCCGGCCCCAGCGCCAGTGCTCGCAAGAGCCCAGCCGCAGCGACCAGGCAACACGCTGCCAGCACCACACAGCGCAATCCACCCAACGCCCCGATGGCGAGCAGCAGCGAAGCGCTGAGCAGCAGCGCAGATGCCAGCGACGAAGGCGGCAACCAGATCAGCGCCGCCAGCAACGCAGCCTCCGCGCCCTGAATGAACACCAACGCATCGGCTCGACGAAGCACCCACCGCTCCCGCTGCAGGCGCGCCTGCATCCCGAACAGCAGCGCCGCCCACCCGCACAGCAGCAGCGGCGCAAACACCGGACGCTGCGCGAGTTCGACCATGAGTACGCCGTAGCCGGCAAAGCGGTAGGGTGCTGCCAGCCGCAGTGCGCGGAGGAGTTCCGCGGGTGGCGCAGAACGTGGCCTTGAATGCAGTTCGCAGGAGCGTTTCGCCATGACGGGCAATCTGTGCCCAAAGTCATCGACGGGTCAGCCGTGATCGGCGGCCTGCGCTGTAAGTCCGGGCGTCAGGCTCGCCGCAGGCAGCGACGCTGGCAGTGCATTCAGCGCTCGATGCCGAGCGTCGGGTCGATGTCGGCGCCATAATCCACGCCATCGAACCCGAACCCGAAAATCTTCAGAAAGTCTTCGCGAAAGCCATCGAGATCCGCCAGGTCGCCGAGGTTTTCGGTGGTGACCAGCGGCCAGCGCCGACGCACCTCATCCTGCACCGCAGCGGACAGCTCACGGTCGTCGAGGCGCAGGCGCCCGACCTCATCGAGCGTCTGCCAGCCGGCCGCGTCGACCTCGTCTGCAAAGAGCCGCTGTATGTGCTCGATGATCGACTCGTGGTTACCCTGCTCCTTCATGACCCGGAACAGCAGCGAAGCATAGAGCGGCACCACGGGAATGGCTGCGCTCGCCTGCGAAACCACGGCCTTCAACGTCACCACCCGCGCATCGCCGCCGACACCTTCGAGCTCCGTCCGCATGGCGGCCGCCGCACGATCCAGATCTTCCTTCGCCTTACCGAGGGTGCCTTCCCAGTAGATCGGCCAGGTCAGCTCGGAGCCAATGTAGGTGTAGGCCAGCGTCCGGAAGCCGTCTGCCAGCAAACCGGCCTCGGCTAGCGCGCTGACCCAGAACTCCCAGTCCTCGCCGCCCATCACCGTGACCGTAGCGGCGGTCTCCTCAGCCGTCGCGGGTTCAAGGTCCACCTCGTGGACGATGCCCTTGTCGACGTTCAGGGTTTTGATGTGCAGCACCTCACCGAGCGGCTTGATCGCCGACCGGTGCAGCTCTCCGGTCTTCGGGTGGGTGCGCACCGGCGAAGCCAGGGAGTACACGAGCAGGTCGATGGGACCGAACTCGGCCTTCAGGTCGGCGATCACCCGCTGCCGGGTGTCATCCGCGAACGCGTCGGCATCGACGGTCTTCGCTTTGAGGCCGGCGGCGGCGGCCTCGGCATCGAAGGCTAAATTGTTGTACCAGCCGGAGGAGGCTGTTCGCTTGGTAGTGGGTGCCTTCTCGAACGACACCCCATAGGTTGCCGCACCGGCACCGAAGGCTGCCGCAATCCGCGAAGCAAGGCCGTAGCCA
Organism: Pseudomonadota bacterium; assembly: GCA_038757945.1. Lineage (GTDB taxonomy): Bacteria > Pseudomonadota > Gammaproteobacteria > Pseudomonadales > Azotimanducaceae > CALHVX01. Next base: position 8,838 of record JBCDGJ010000031.1, on the reverse strand, counting down.
CCGCTGGCGCCAAGCACGAGCACGTTTTTCAGCGGTCGTTCGAGCGGCGGCTGCGAGCGCACGTACTCAATCTGCTGCCTCACGTGCGCGGCGCATCCAGCCGGGTGCGCGGTGGTGCAGATGAACCCCCGGACTTTCGGTTCAATGATCATTCAATCGTCCGTGCTGGCCAGAGAGCGGGTGATGATACCCGCGCGGGTGGCCCACCGCATGGCCGCCGCGACGTCGACCACCGCCGGTCCGCTGCGCCGGATGCAAACGGTCAGCGCGCCAGGGTCGGGCAACTTGTAGTCCCGATCACCATCGAGCGCGAGCACGCCGGGACCCTCGAAGACCACCGGCACATCGAAGGGAATCCGTTCCACCGAGCGCACCGACACCGGCCGGAACAGGCCCGGCGACACTGGCGCCTGGAAGCGCTGCCCACCGGGGCCGAGCTCCACCAGCAACCCCGCGTCATCGCGCTCGAGCACCTCTTCGAGCAAACCGCCGATCGGCGACATCCCGATCGCCGTAGGTTCCGCGCGGGTGAGCAGGATGCGGCTGATCTTGTCTGGATCGAAGGGCAGCAGATTGCCAGGGTGATCGGGGTGGAGCTGCACCGCATCAATCAGCCCGACGTCGTCGACCGGCCGTCCATGACCGTCGGTGCCACGGATGTGCAGCACTTTCGACCGCAACCTGAGGTCGGGCTCCGCCAGCAGGCCCTGGGCTTCGAGTCCGGCCGCCATTCCAACGACGGTCGGCTCGGTCAGCGTCGGGTACACGTTGTTGGTGCCAGTCGACAGCGGCAGCAGGGCAATCTCACCCGACCGATCGCCGAGCTTCTGCGCGAGCGACCGAACGATCGCTCTATTTGTACCATCCCCGCCAAGGGACACGAGGGTCTGCACGCCAACCTCGATAAACGCTTGTACTGAACGTTCGGTATCTCTTTCGTCGTTGCTGAGCGCCAAATCTAGGACGTGCACGCCGCACTTGAGCGGCATGAGCTCCAGCGCGCCTGCAGCGATGTTGTAGGGTTCCCGCGTCACATACAGGTCGCGGATCCCGACCGCTTCCGCGCCGGCTGCAATACGTGCCACCCGATCGCGCTTGCCCTCGTGCGTCATGGTGCTGGCACGACCCGCCAGCCGCCGGACGTCGCGTCCGGACATCGGGTTGACGCACAGCCCCAGCTTGCCCGTTGCGCTCACTCCCCGGCGTCGGCACTACCGCCCAGCAGGTGGCGCTCGAGAAAGAGCCCCATCGCTGCCGTGTTCTGCCGCCGGTTGCCCTTCTTGCGGAAGCCGTGGCCTTCATCTTTCGCCAGCAGGTACCAGACCGGTATGTCCCGCCGCGCCAGCGCAACGGCGATCTGGTCGCTCTCGCTGGCTGGCACCCGCGGATCATTGGCGCCCTGGGTGATCAGCAGCGGCACGCGAATCTGGTCGACCCGATTCAACGGCGAGATCTGCTCCAGAAACGCGCGCATCTCCGGATCCCGCTCATCGCCGTATTCCACCCGGCGCAGGTCCTGACGGTACGGCTGGGTGTTCTCGAGGAACGTGACGAAGTTGCTGATCCCCACCGACTCCATGCCCGCCGCGATGCGCTCGGGATAGTTGGTCAGGCTCGCCAGCACCATGTACCCCCCGTAGGAGCCGCCATAGACGGCAACCCGCTCGCTGTCGAGCTCCGGCTGCTCCGCGACCCAGTCCAGCGCTGCGCCGATGTCCTTTACCGAATCCTCCCGCAGCCGACCGTTGTCGAGCTTCAGGTAACTCTTGCCGTAGCCGTTCGAGCCGCGCACGTTCGGCGCCAGGATCGCGACCCCGAGCTCGGCTGCGAAGTACTGCAGGGTCGACGAGAAATAGGGGCGGTATTGCGCTTCCGGGCCACCGTGAATGTAGATGATGGTCGCAAACGGCCCCGGGCCCTGCGGCCGGAAGTAGAACGCCGGTATCTGCCGGCGGCCAGCCTCACCCGCGGGCGAATCGAATGTCGGAAAGCTCACCAGTTGCGGCTCCACGAAGCGGTCGGTATCAAGGCCACCGATCTCACTGAAGGTCCAGCGCTCGAGCGAGCGCTCGTCGAGCGTCAGCACGTAAGCTTCCCCCGGTGCGGTCGGACGGTTGATGGTGAGCCGCAGCGCATCACCGGCGGCATTGAAGCCGATGCCGTAAACCACACCATTCGGCAGCTCCGGCAATGCCTCGGTAATCCCGGTCGCGAGGTTCTTCACTACCAGCCGCGACAGACCACCCTCGTTGACCACATACGCTAACCGGTTTCCGTCTGCTGTGACGGCAAAGTCTTCCACGTTCCAGTCGACATCGCCGGACAGCGGTGACAGCTCTCCCGACTCCCGATCCAGACGTCGCAGCGTGACGAACTCCGAACCCGCATCGGTGGCAAACACCACTGCGCGCCCCCCTTCCACGTAGGCCGCCCCGGGGACGGAAGCGGGGGGCAGATCGGCAAACAGCTGCTGCGTTTCGCCGCTGGTCAGATCCACCTCGTGCACGGTGGATTCGTTGATCGAGACGTAGTTGCCGATCAGCAGACGCTGCCCGTCCGGCGAAAACTGCAGCGGATACCAGAAGCCGCCGTCGCTCTCGAACGCAACCTGCTTGTTCCCTTCGAGGTCGTTGATATGAATGTCCGTGGCAACGCCATCCCGTTCGGTCGTGGAGTAGGCAAAGCGCACGCCAGCAGAATCGAACACCGCGTTGCCATAGCGCGACTTGCCATCGGTCAGCAGTCGAGCCGTTGCCGTCTCGAGATCGAACCAGAAGAGCTGATAGAACTCCGAGCCGCCAACGTCGCGACCGAAGATAAAGCCCGACGGTTCCGCCACCGGCGGTACCGCAACCTCACCGACTGGCTCCGCAAAGAAGGTGATCTGCTCCCGCATGCCCCGGGGATCGCGCAGCCGGTGCAGCTGTGCGGTCTGTCCGAACCGCGTCTTGATCAGCAGATCGTCGCCGAGAAATCCGGCGGCAGCTGCGCTGCGGGCGTTGCTGTACTGCTGAACCCGGCTCACAACGTCCGGGGTAATTTCCGGTGCGCCGCGAATGACAAGCTGACCAACGGTGGCGGACACCGGGATGTAGCGGTCGAGGTCGGCCTCTGAAACCGACTTGCCGCTCCAGTCAATATCGCTCTGCACCGAAACCTGGCACGCCGACAGCAACGCGATCACCACGGCGCCGGCAAACCGAACACAACGCCCGGACAGAGCGTAGGAAAGAAGAGAGAACGTCATGCCTGAACCTCGTACATGGCAATGCTGAAGGAGTAATCATGCGCCGGACGCTGGCCGAAATCGTGACGCCAGACGGTGCGAAAGCGATCCCAAGGCACCTCGGGGAAGACGGTGTCGCCGTCGATCTCAGCATCGATCAGCGTTACGTAGAGCCGCTGCGCATGAGGCAGCGCCTGGCGATAGATCTCGGCGCCACCAGCTACGATCAGCTCGTCGCGCCCGGTTTCGCTGCAGACACCGCGAGCCACGTCGAGGGCCGCGGGCAGCGACGGGGCCACCTGGATACCGCTGCGATCATAGGCCGCATCCCGCGTGACGACGATATTCGTTCGCCGCGGCAGCGGCGCCTTCATGGACTCGAAGGTCTTGCGGCCCATCACCACCGGTTTGGCGGCCGTGGTCATCATGAAGAAACGCATGTCGTCCGGCAGCCGCCAGGGTAAGCCCTGCGCTGCGCCGATGACCCCGTTGCGGGTCATTGCCCAGATCAGCGCGACAGCGGGATCGCTCGAAGAGTAGCTGTTCATTCAGACCGCGATCGGCGCTTTGATGCCCGGATGACACTCGTAGCCGCGCAGCTCGAAATCCTCATAGGAGAAACCGAAGATATCGCGCACCTCGGCATTGATATGCAGGGTTGGCAACGGGAAGGGCTCGCGGGCCAGCTGCCGATCAGCCTGCTCGAGATGGTTGCTGTACAGGTGGGCGTCGCCGAAGGTGTGTACGAAATCGCCCACGGCGAGATCGCACACCTGCGCCACCATCATCGTCAGCAGCGCGTAGGACGCGATGTTGAACGGCACGCCGAGAAAAATATCGGCGCTGCGCTGATACAGCTGGCAGGACAGCCGGCCCTCGGCAACATAGAACTGGAACAGCGTATGGCACGGTGGCAGCGCCATCTCGTCGACCTCCGCCACGTTCCAGGCCGAGACGATGTGACGCCGTGAGTCGGGATTCGTACGGATCGACTCAACCACTTTCTCAATCTGGTCAATCGTTCCGCCATCCGCCGCCGGCCAGGAGCGCCACTGGCTGCCGTAGACAGGGCCCAGCTCGCCATGCTCGTCGGCCCACTCGTCCCAGATGTGCACGTCATGATCCGTCAGGTACTGGATGTTGGTGCTGCCCTGAAGAAACCACAGCAGCTCGTGGATGATGCCTTTGACGAACATCTTCTTGGTGGTGACGAGCGGAAACCCCTCGGCCAGCGGAAACCGCAGCTGATGACCGAAGACGGAATAGGTACCAGTGCCCGTGCGGTCGCGCTTGTAGACGCCCTGCTCGCGCACCAGCCGCATGAGATCGAGATATTGTTTCATGTCGCAGACGCCTTGCGCCCCGGGCGCCACAGCAGCAGCAGACCCAGCAGCACCATCGGCAGGGACAGCAGCTGTCCCATGGAAACCGCCTCCAGAAAGATGAAGCCAAGATGGGCATCGGGCTCCCGGAAAAACTCGGTGCCCATGCGCAGCAGGCCATAGGTCATGAGGAAAACGCCCGTGACGGCACCTAGAGATCGAGGCTTACGGGCAAAGATCCAGACCACAACGAAGAGTATCACCCCCTCGGCAAAGGCCTGATAAAGCGGCGAAGGGTGGCGCGCGAAGCTTTCCCACTGTCCCGTGCACAGGGGATTGAGCGCCCGCACGGCATCCGCCGAACAGGGGTAGACGAGCCCGAAGGCCGAATCCGTAGCCCGACCCGGCAGCTCGGTGTTGGCAAAGTTGCCAAGGCGGCCCAGGCCGAGGCCGGGCGGTGCCAGCGGACAGAGAAAATCCGTTACCTGAAACAGGCTGCGCCCCGTGCTCCGAGCAAACAGCCACAGCCCGATCAGGGCGCCGAGCAGCCCGCCGTGAAACGCCATACCGCCCTGCCAGATTCGCAGCAGAAACAGCGGATCCGCCAGAAACTGATCAAAGGCATAGAACAGCACGTACCCGACCCGGCCGCCGAGCACGGCCCCCATGGCACCGTAAAACACCAGGTCGCCAATCTCTTCCGGGTCCCAATCGTCGCCGGGCCGGCGCAGGTTCGGCCGGCGCGCGCGCCACTGCCCCAGCATCCAGCACAGCGCAAAGCCGATCAGGTAAGCGAGGCCATACCAGCGCACGGCAAGCGGACCAAGGGCAACAATGACGGGATCGATATCGGGGTAATGCACGGGTGTCGTTAGCGCTGGCTGCTCGGGATTGAAGTCGGGATTTGTTAGCATGCAGCATGTGTCTGATTCTGCTGGCTCACCGGGTACACCCGGACTACCCACTGATCGTTGCCGCAAACCGGGACGAATTCTACGCACGTGCCACCGCGAGCGCACACTACTGGCAGAAGCCCCAGGAGGTCATCGCCGGACGTGACCTCGAGGCCGGCGGCACCTGGCTCGGCGTCAGCGCCAGCGGCCGGTTTGCGGCCGTCACCAACTTCACCGAGCCACCGCCGATGGAAGTGCTGCGCTCGCGCGGCGAGCTGACCCTGAACTTTCTCTTAAGCGACTTGAACGGCGCCGACTATGCCGAGTCGCTGAACGGCGCCGACTACCGGGGCTTCAACCTGTTGCTGTGGGACGGAGACACGCTGCACTACGGATCGAACCGCCACAGCGGGCGCACGCTGGCACCCGGCTACTACGGTCTTGCCAACGTTGGCTTGGATGAAGACAAGTATCGCGTGACCGCCAGCCGCGACAGCCTGATTCCGCTGATGGAAGGCGCCAACGGCAAGAGCGCCGAAGCGCTTTCGGATGCGTTGCTCGAGGTGCTCGCCAACCCCGAGCATCCGGACCGGCCCGATCACGACATGGCGCTCGATCCGGCCCGCCTGGCGCCATTCATCATCGGCGCAGAGTACGGCACCCGCGCCTCGACGGCGGTGCTGCTCGGCAACCGCGAGGTTCAGGTCACGGAACGCGTGTTCAGCAACGGCGGTGTCGAGTACGGTACCGCGCGCTTTCAGTTCTCGGTCCGGGCGCTCGAAGCGTCCTGACCCGTCGCTTCTGCTGGCCCCGATGCACAGCTGTGCGCCAGGGTTCGGGGCAAGGCCCGGCCGAGCCCGGCAGCCAGGAGCTGCGCCTCCATAAAGCTGAGCACTTCCTCTGCCGTCTGCATCTTCAGCACCTGTGCAAGCAGCCGCCGGCCACCGGTGCGGCTGATCCGCTGCAGGATCCACTTCGCCCGCGGCAGATGGGTCGCGTTCATCGACAGCACGTCGTAGCCCATCGCCATGAGCAGCACCGCCCCCATGGGCGTGCCCGCCATCTCGCCACAGATCCCGACCGGTTTGTCCTGCCGATGAGCCGCCCGGCCGACCTCACGCAGGGCGGCGAGCACCGCCGGATGAAAGTCCTGATACAGGCTGGCGACGCGCGGGTTGTTGCGGTCCACCGCCAGCATGTACTGCGTCAGGTCGTTGGAACCCACGGCGAGAAAGTCCATCCGTTTTGCAAGCGCATCAGCCTGGTAGACCGCCGCAGGCACCTCGATCAGCACCCCGAGCTGGGGCCGCTTCACCATCACCCCTTCCTCATTGACCTCCCGGAAGGCGCGCTCCACCAGCGCCTTGGCCTCGTCGATCTCGTGCACCGAGGAAATCATCGGCAACATGATGCGCAGGATCCCTTCGAGCCCGGCGTTGGCACGCAGCATGGCACGCACCTGCACCGTGAAGATCTCGGGATGGTCCAGCGTCACGCGGATGCCGCGCCAGCCAAGGAACGGGTTTTCCTCCTGGATCGGAAAGTACGAGAGCGCTTTGTCGCCACCGATGTCGAGCGTCCGCATGGTGACCGGCCGCGGCTCGAAGGCCACCATATGCTTGCGATAGATTGCCGTCTGCTCAGCTTCGCTCGGGAAGCGGTCGCGGGTCATGAACGGGATTTCCGTTCGAAACAGGCCAATACCTTCAGCACCGCGATCGAGGGAGCGGGAAATGTCACCGGTCAGGCCGATGTTGACCCAGAGGCGCACGCGTTGACCGTCCAGGGTCACGCAGGGCTGCTCGCGCAGCTCTTCGAGCTCGCGGCTGAACTCCTCTTCTTCGCGCAGCAGCAGCTCGTATTCGTGCAGTCGCTGTTCCGTGGGCCGTAGAATCACCTGCCCCTGGTGCCCATCGACGATCAGCCGTTCCCCATCGACGCGCAGCAGCGGCAGCTCAACGGCGCCCATCACCGCCGGAATCCCGAGCGCCCGAGCCAGGATCGCGACGTGGGAATTGCGCGAGCCGCGCAGGGAAACGATGCCCTTCAGCCGGTTTGCAGGCACATTGGCCAGCAAGCTGGGGGTAACGTCATCGCCGACCAGGATCGTGTGCTCAGGAAAGTGTGAGGTGCGGGTACGGATGTCCTGCAGGTAACTGAGCACCCGCAGCCCCAGCTCACGCACGTCGTCGCCACGCTCGCGCAGGTAGGCATCCTGCATATCCTCGAAGCGGCGCACGTGTTCACGGATCACCTGCCGCAGCGCACCCTGTGCCCACTGTCCTTTTTCGATACGGCGCCGGATGTCTCCTGCCAGCGCAGTGTCGTCGAGCATGTGAAGGTAGGCATCGAACAGCGCGAGTTCTTCCGGCGGCAGGCTGCTGGAAAACTCCTCCGATATACGGCGGATGTCGCCGCGTACGGAATTGATCGCCCGGTCAAAGATGGCGATTTCCACGGCCGTGTCGTCCACGGTGCGATCAGGGACGGCGTCGAGGCTGACCGCCGGGCTGACCACCACCGCTTCGCCGATGACAATGCCCGGCGAGCCCCCGATCCCATCGAACAGTCGGTTCGGCAGGCTGTTGAAGTCGCCGAGGATCGTTGCGATCTCACCGGTCGCACGAGCCTGATTCACCGCGCCGGCAAGCTGCGCCGCAAGCGTTACCAGGAACGACTCTTCGGGCTCATCAAAGCGACGCTGCTGCCGTTGCTGCACCACCAGCACACCGATGACTGCGCGATGATGAATGATCGGCACGCCGAGGAAGGCGGAAAAGGCCTCTTCCCCAAGCGCCTCGACGAAGTGGAAGTCCGGGTGCGCGGTTGCATCCTGCAGGTTGACCGGCGTCGCCCTGCGACCGACGAGGCCAACGAGACCCTGCCCTTCCGGCAGCGCAACCGCGCCGGCCAGCTCGGCGTTCAGCCCTTTGGTTGCCGCAAAGACGAAGCGCTGCTGGATGGGATCGCGCAGGTAGATGGAACAGACTTCGGTGCCGAGCGCCTCATGCACCGCGCTGACGATGATGTCGAGCGCTGCTCGAAAAGATTCCGCTGAATCAACATCCTGAACGATCCTGCGCAGGATGCTGAGCATCAGCTCCGAAAGCCCCGATGACTGTTTCTGCGGCGCCCGCGTTGACGGGTATCCTGCCCGTTGCGGTCGCGATCTTCACTGCCGGCGCGCTGACGACTCTCGTTTCCAGAACACTGCGGGCTTTCATGCCCGCCACGCCGCTGGTTTTCATGTCCCGCTCGCCGCGGGCTGTCATTTCCAGAACGCCGCGGGCTGTCATTTCCAGAACGCCGCGGGCTGTCATTTCCAGAACGCCGCGGGCGCTCCAGCGGTGGGGCCCGGCGTTCCTCGGGCAACGGCAGGTGCAGCGCCAGCTCCCGC
>JBCDGJ010000030.1:0-38422 GCA_038757945.1 Pseudomonadota bacterium | reverse complement strand
CCCCCAGAACTGCGGGAGCACGGTGACTATGAGGGTCACAATCCTGACCAATTTATTTCCATCATCAAAAGCGCCAACCCGAGGTCTGTTCAACTACCAGAAATTCTCGGCGCTGGCGCAACGAGTAGAGCTGCAGCTGCTGGTGCCCGTGCCGTTTCCGGAATGGCACCGCTTGGGGCCTCCGGAGCCGGTCGAATCCAGCGTCAGTAGTGTTGCATACTTCCCTTACTACTACACGCCCGGCACGGGCCGTCGATGGTACGGCGACTGCCTGTATCGCGCAGTCCGGGGGCAGCTCACTGCGGTCCGCACCTTCAGCCCTGATGTGATTTACGGCAGCTTCCTCTTTCCCGACGGGTATGCCGCCAGCCGCCTCGCAGCAACCCTCGATCTTCCGCTCGTCATCGGCCTGCACGGCAGCGACGTCAACGTACACACCCAGGACGAAGCGCGACTGCGCAAGATCCGTTCCTGCCTGCAACAAAGCAACGCAATCCTGAGTGTCAGCGAAGCGCTGAAGCAGCTGCTGGTCAACGTAGGTGCCGAACGATTGAGGATCCATACGATCTACAACGGTGTCGACCAAGCAAGATTTCACCCTGGTGACCAGCAGGGCGCCCGACAGACGTTGAACTTCGAACCTGGGCGTCACCTGATCTACATCGGCAACCTGCTGGCGTCCAAAGGAGTGCTGGATCTGGCTTCTGCAGCGTCGCAGCTAGACAACGACGTGCACATTCACTTCATCGGCGACGGTGCCGATCGAGGCGCGCTGGAACGGATCGCCGCCCAGGAAAGGAGCGGCGCCCGCATCAACATCGCTGGCCGACAGCCGCATGATGCGCTACCAACCTGGCTCGCTGCCGCAGATGGCCTATGCCTGCCAAGCTATCGCGAAGGCGTGCCCAACGTGATTCTCGAAGCCATTGCCTGCGGACGACCCGTAGTAGCCAGCCGTGTCGGCGGCGTTCCAGAAGTCACGACCGAGGACAACTCGATTCTGGTACCGCCCGGGTCGATATCAGAACTTGCTGCCGCGTTACGAACCGTTCTCAAACGCGACTGGTGTCCGCAGGAGATCGCAGCCCGTTCCAAAGCCGAGAGCTGGCAGCAGGTTGCTGAGCGAATCAACTGCGTACTGGGTGCTGCCGTTGAGGAGGGTCCACGGTCGTGATTCTGACTGTCTGCATCTTCTGGTTGAGCCTATCTCTCATTGCCTATAGCTATCTGATCTACCCGGTCGTTCTCTATCTGCTGACCCGCAAACTTGAGCCACCGACCCCAGCTACGGCCACCGAGGATGCGAAGTTACCCAGCCTCTCCGTGATCATCGCGGCCTACAACGAAGAGAAACACATCGAACAACGGGTCGAGAACCTGCTACAACAGGACTATGGCGGACCGCTGGAGATTCTAGTCGGATCCGATGGAAGCAGCGATCGGACAAACGCCCTGCTTGCGCGCTTTGCCGATCACCCCCAGTGCGCGATCCATCTATTCGACCACAACCGCGGTAAGGCATCCGTGCTGAACGATCTGGCTGCGGCGGCCAAGGGCGACATCCTCGTGTTCTCCGATGCCAACACCAGGTTTTCCCCCAACAACATCGCCCGGCTCATCGCCTACTTCACCACGGACCGGATCGGCGGCGTCTGCGGCGAGCTGCAGATCTACGATCCGGACGCGGCGGGCAGCGAAAATCAGGACAGCGCTTACTGGCGCTACGAACGCTTTCTGAAGCAGCGCACGTCTTACCTGCGGTGCCTGCCAGGCGCCAACGGCGCCAACTACGCAATCAGAAAGGCTCTCTGGCAGCCGATTCCAGCGGATACGATCGTGGATGATTTCCTGATCGGTTGCCGGGTCGTACTGCAGGGCAAAGAGCTCGTCTACGCACCGGATGCCGTTGCCCGCGAAGAGCAGGCGCCGTCGACGGAAAGCGAGGTCAAGCGCCGGATCCGAATTGGCAACGGCAACTATCAGGCTCTCGGTTGGCTACTGGGCGATGTGCTCCGCAGCAGCCGGGCGTTTCGGTTCGTGTTCTGCTCACACAAAGTGATCCGCTGGTTCGTGCCGCATCTGCTGCTGATCGCCTTCATCACCAACGCCGTGCTTGCGCCGGGCTCGGTGGTCTACAGCCTGCTGTTCATCGCCCAGCTGCTCGGTTACGGCCTGTGTGCGATGGTGCACCTGTCTTCCGAGCGTCAGAGGTGGCCGTCGCCAGCGCTCATGCTCTACTACCTCGTCGCAATGAACGTTGGTCTGGGAAAGGGTTTTCTACGCTATCTGGCGGGTGGCAGCCGCGCCGCCTGGGAGCGAACGGCGCGATGACCGACCCGGTCCCGATGATGATGCTGGTCCTGAACCTGGACGTCGGGGGACAGGAACGCATGCTCATCGAGCTCAGCAGGGCGCTCGATGCAGACCGCTTTCGGCCGCTGATCTGCTGCCTCGAGGGAAGGGGCGTGCTGGCAGCAACCGCAGAGGCGGCCGGGCTGGAGGTCCTGGCGCTCGAGAAACCCGAAGGTTTTTCTTTACGTACGGCGGGCCAGCTGCGGACGCTCATCCGCAGCCGTGGGATTCGCCTAGTCCACTCGCACAACAACCCCGGGTTGCTGTACGGCGCACTGAGCACGGCAGGCAGCACGGTTGTTCACGTGCACACTAAACATGGGGTTGGCTCTGTGAGCGCCTCGACCAAGTGGCTCAACTGGTTGTCAGGATTGACGGCTAAAAGCGTCGTGCCGGTATCAGAGGCGTTGCTGGACCAGTGCGCGAACCGGGAGGGCATCCCGAGGCGCAAGCTGACACTGATCAACAACGGCGTCGACCTTACCCCCTATCTGAACATTGCCCGGGAGCCGGGATCCTGCTCGGCGCCGGTCATCGGCCACGTCGCGCGCCTCACGGCAATCAAGAACCAGGGCCGTCTGCTGGCCCTGTTCAGCAGCTTTCTCGAGCACTATCCGGCTGCTCGTCTGGTTATTGTCGGCGACGGTCCGGAACGCGCCGCGCTGGAGGCCAAGGTCCAGCAGGCGGGCATTGGCGATCAGGTCGAGTTTGCCGGCCTGAGAACGGATATCGACCAGTTCATGCGCGGCTTCGACTGGTTCGCCCTGACCTCGGATAGCGAAGGCACGCCAATCTCGGTCATCGAAGCGATGGCCGCCGGCCTGCCGATCACCTCGACGCGCGTCGGTGGCATGGCCGACGTCGTCGAAGAAGGGGTGACCGGCTTTCTCGCAGCGCCCGATGATCACGCGAAGCTGCTGCAGGACTGGCTCCGGCTCGCGCAGGATCCGCTCTTAAGACACAGCCTCGGCGCGCAAGCCCGGGCCTATGCACAAAGCAACTACGGCATCGGGAAGATGGTTACGGCCTACCAGCAGCTGTACCAGCAGGCACTCGGCTGAGCGGCTAGGCAGCGGCCTGCTGCTCCTCGTCGGTCATAAGGGCCATGACTTTGCCATGGACCGCTACCAGCGGCAGGGCGTCGCGATGCAGGCGCTGCTGGCCATCTGCCGCCGTCATCCAGCACAGCCCCGCGGGATCGTGCTCGCCGCTCTTCTTCTCGGCAATCTGATAGAACAGGTCAAAAAAGGCGATGCCCTCGTTGCCTGCCGTGCCGCACACCACGCGCTCTTCGGTCGACACCTCGCGGAACATGCCACAGCCGACCATGAGCTCCTCCTGATCCTGGCGCACGCGAATCGCAGGCTCGCCGCTGACCATCAGGCCAGACAGCTGCGCCATGGCGCTTGCCGCCTGTTCTGCCGTTTCGAAGCGCAGCAGAAACTCTTCGGTCATCACCGGAGAACATTCATAGGGCGCATCAATCCCCGCCAGGGTGGTCAGCGCAGGAAAATCAAAGGGCCGATAGTGGCGCTTGCCACCCATGTCTTCGTACTTCAGGCAAGGGTGCTGGCTCAGGGCGGACAACAGAACGATGCGATCGCCGGGGCCGATCATATCCAGGCACTCGCCAATAACATCGTCAAAGACCTTGTAGCCGTTGAGAATCGCGTTCTGGAACTCTTCCTGCTCCGCCGTATCGGGCCTGGCAGTAAACAGCTCCGGTTCCATGTTGCGCCAGTACACGTGCTGGAAGTGCGCAACGCTGTTCAGGAACAGGGTCGAAAACTCGGGGCGGTGCTTCTGCCAATAGGTGCGGAACACGTTCCACTGGATCAGATCGAGCATCGACGCGCGTTGCCAGCGGAACTTGCCCGTAGAACGCTCGAGCAGCACCTGCCGCACCAGCCGTGTCGCAAGTCCCAGTGTCAGCCCCTTACGCACCAGAAACTGGATGAAGCGCCGGGTGTCCCCGAAGCCGGGGCGGGCGTTGGCGTTGGTGTGTTCCTGGACGTTCTGCCGGACAAAGTTCAGATAATCGTCGAATTCTCCGGCGGGGAAGCTGGACACGTTCTTGGCCCAGGGGTCAGGGGCAATGAAGCCATTGATGTCATCGTTGTGGCCAACGTTCATGCTGCCGCAGATCCACACTTTCTTGCCGGCCGCGGAGAGCCGTGACCAGATCTGCTCCGCCGGCAGCCGGTGCCCCTCATCGAGGTTAAAGAGGCCGTGCTCAGCGTACGACATGCCCGTGTGCACGGTGGTCCATTGAATCCAGGGCTCGAGGTTCGGGGGCTGCTCGCCCGCATCGGTCGTGTAGATCTCCGAGCGATCGTAGAGCCGCTTGAAGTTCGGCAATTCTCCGGCCGCCATGAAGCGCTCCACGAGCGGCGGGCAGATTTCGTTGAATTCAAGCTGAATGACTCGGTTGCTCACGGCTCCTCCACAACAACCCTCGCGGTAGGGCTGATTCTATCCCGGCTGGTACCGGCATGATTATGCAGTTTGTATCCGCGCCCGGCCGCGGAGCAGCTCCCATCTGCGGGGATCTGGCGCGCGAAGACCCAAGGCGGGAGGCTCGACACCGCGTCCTACCGGCGCCCTCACGAAGGACATACAGGTTCACGAACGCTCTCGCGGCGTGCGGCCTAAACTTCTCGTCGCGCGGGATCGAACGGTAACGGATCGTTGCTCAAGACCTTACATACTTTCCGTTTTCAAGAGGCAGGTAGCAGACTACTGACGCTGGCTCTGCCAGCATCGACCGCTGGGCGGAGTCATCAGATTTTTTTTGAAATAGTGCAGAACGGGATGTCTACGGTAGTTGACAGTTTCTTGGCTCAGGTCGAGCGACGTGGTGATGCTGTCGCCGTCGAATATAAAGACAAGAATATTACTTATAGCGCACTATCTGACCGGTCTGCCGAGCTGGCCGCCACCTTAGCCGCCGGAGGCGTACAGAGCGGCGATACCGTTGGGCTGAACATCGGCCGTGGCCTGGAGCTGCCTGTCGCGCTCCTTGCCATTTTGCGCCTCGGCGCCGCTTATTTACCGCTCGACCCCAGCTATCCTGAAGAACGGCTGCAGTTCATGGTGCGCCAGGGGCGGGTGAGCACCATTCTGTCGGACGCAGCTGCAAAACAGCTTATAGCCGGTGTTGAGACCTTGTCCGTGGCGGACCTGCTGGCAGCAGCTGGTGGCGCCACGGCGGGGGCCGACGAGCCGGGAGCGCGGATGCTGCATGCCGCGACTGCGTCCGCCGTTGCCTATGTCATCTTTACCTCCGGATCCACCGGCACTCCGAAAGGGGTCGCATTGAGCCACGGAGCGCTCGCCAACCTGGTGCGTTGGCAATCGCGGCAACCGGGCCTCGGCGAGCCGGCGCGGACACTGCAGTTCACGCCCCTCAGTTTCGACGTCCATTTCCAGGAGTTTTTCGGTACCTGGTGCACGGGCGGGACCCTGGTTCTGATCGATGACGTCGAGCGCCGTGATCCCCGCCGGCTGCGGCAGCTGCTCGACGACCGGCACATCGAGCGCCTGTTCCTGCCGTTCGTCGCGCTACAACAGCTCGTTGCCGCGACCCGAACATCTGCGCAGCTCGGGGACCTGGGAACCATCGTGACCGCCGGCGAGCAGCTCGTGGTCGACGACCACCTGCGCCGCTTTTTTGAGCAGCGCCCGCAGCTCAGGCTGCACAATCACTACGGCCCCTCAGAAACTCACGTGGCCACGGCGCACCCCCTCCCGGCGGATCCTGCCACCTGGCCGGTGCTGCCGCCGATCGGTCGACCGATCGACGGCGGTGAGGCGCTGATCCTCGACCCCGGGGATCTGTCGACCGCGGAAGAAGGGGAGCTGTTCCTGGGCGGCGCCTGCGTAGCCGAAGGCTATGTGGGCAACACGGCGCTCACCGAACAACGGTTCGTCACTCTGACCGGCAGGCCAGGACGCTTCTACCGGACCGGCGATCGGGTCCGCCGCGACGCAGCGGGTGACATCAGCTACCTCGGCCGCTACGACCAGCAGGTCAAGGTAAGAGGTTACCGGGTTGAAACCGGCGAGGTCGAAGCCGCGCTGGCGATGCATCCAGGGGTGGCCGGCGCGATCGTCGACGCACGGGGCAAAACCAGCGCCGAGCGCCAGCTGATCGCCTACATCACGCCGGATACACCGCCGCCCACCATTGCTGGCGACGAGCCGCAGACCGGGCAAGCCTTCAGCGCCGGCTGGCGGGAAGTCTGGGACCGGACCTACGAGGGTGCCCTCGGACCCGCCGCCAGGCAGGCCAGCACAGCCGAAGACTTCACCGGCTGGAACAGCAGCTTCGATGGCCGTCCGCTGCCGGCAGCAGACATGCGCCGCTGGGTTAAGGAGACGGGCCGGAGAATTCTGGCGACGCGTCCACGGCGGGTGCTCGAAATCGGCGCCGGCACCGGACTGATCCTGTTCGCCGTTGCTCCCGAGGTGGAGCACTACCACGCGACAGACTTTTCTGAGATCGCCGTTCGCGGGCTGGCGCAAGCGATCGGCCAGCAGGGGTTGGAGGATCGCAGCGCTGTCTCGCTGCTGAACGCTCTTGACGTCCACGAGCTTCCAGACAGCTACGACACGGTCGTCATCAACTCGGTGACACAGCACCTCGAAGCAGAACAGAACGTCGCACTGCTGATCGAGCGGGCACTGACGGTGCTCGATGCGGGCGGCAGTATCTTCATCGGTGACGTCACGACGCTGGAGTATCGCCCGCTGTACTTTGCTGCGGTCGAACGGGCCAGAAACGGGCCGGACAGCACGGCCGATGCCTTCGCCGCGCGCGTGGCGAAACGCGAGGCGGAGGAACGGGAGCTGGTGCTGAGCGCAACCGGAATTGCCCGGATGGCGGCCCAAATTGATCAGCTTTCTGGTATTAAATACTCCTTAAAATCAGGCGATTACGAGAATGAACTCTCACAGTATCGAGTTGATGTAACGCTGTCTGCGCGCAACGGATCGGCAGCTACCCAGGCAAGCATTGGACTCCCCGCCATCAGCAGAAGGCCATGGGAGGCCTTCTCCGAAGCCGACCTCGAGCAGATTTCCGGGGATCAGGTGCTGGTTGTAGAAGCAATCCCGAACCGGCGCCTCGAAGACGCCCTGGACGCGCATCGCCGCGCGCAGCCGGGAGTCTGCCCGACTCGGGGCGCGGCAGCCGATCCCGATGAGCTGCGGACTGTGGCCAGGACGCTGATGCTGGAACTGAGCACCGTTCCAGGACCGGCCGGTACGTTCCGCGCCGTTTTCTCGACGGCGCCTCTGAGCCCGGCGGCAATGCACTCGGCGCTGGGCGACAGCGCCATGCCAACCGCCAGCAAACCCTACCTGCAGGCTGGTTTTCCGGCCCTGGTCCGGGCGCTGAAAGACGGGCTCGCGAAGCAGCTGCCGGACTACATGCAGCCAGCGCGGTACGTGCTGCTGCCCGAGGTGCCGCTGACACCAAGCGGCAAGCTCGATCGCCGCCGCCTGCCAGTGCCGACCTCCGATCGGCCGCCGCTCGCCAACGATTGCGTTCGGCCTGCGAATGAACAGGAGACGCATATCGCCGCGCTCTGGCAGGAACTGCTGGAGCTCGACCAGGTCGGCGTCACGGACAACTTTTTCGAGCTGGGCGGCTCATCCATCTTGAGCCTGCAGACCATCGAGGCGATGGAGACGGTGTTCGAACGGGAACTCTCCATCGTGCAGTTGTTTCAAACCCCCACCATCCGCGGGTTCTGCCAGGCCCAGGCAGCCCTGGATACGGTCGGCGACACCGGTGCCGTCGACGCCCGCAGCAGCACCGCCGACCGCGCCCGCCGCCAGCGTGCTGCGCTGGCCAGGCGTCGGGGCGGGCCCCGACGGCAATCCTCGTGACGGAGCAACAACCTATGACCGACGCGGAAACGCACGGCCCGGATACCGCCGACAGCAGCGCAGAGCTCGATGGCATCGCCGTCATCGGCATGGCGCTGCGGTTTCCCGGTGCCGATTCCGTGGACGCCTACTGGCGCAACCTCTGCGCCGGCGTGGAGAGCATCAGTCGCTTCAGCACCGAGGAGCTCCGCGCAGCCGGCATTGCGGAAGAGAAGATTCAGGATCCGAACTTCGTTCGGGCTCGCGGACTGATTGAAGCACCCGACGCGTTTGATGCCGCGTTCTTCGGCTACAGCGCGCGTGATGCGGAGCTGATGGATCCACAGCAACGCCTGTTTCTCGAGTACTGCTGGAATGCGCTTGAGTCCTCGGGCTACGCGCCGAGCCGCTATCCGGGCGCCATCGGGGTCTGGGGTGGCATGAGCACCGGGATGGAGAACAACACCTATCTGCTCAGCAACCTCCAGGGCAACCCGCTGGCCAACGCACCGGAAGATGAGCTTCCGAAGATGCTCGGCAATGAAAACGACTACCTGACTACCCGCGTTTCCTACAAGCTGGATCTGCGCGGGCCAAGCGTCAATGTTCAGAGTGCCTGCTCCACATCGCTGGTGGCGATCACCCAGGCCTATCAGGCACTGCTGACCTATGGGTGCGATATGGCGCTCGCCGGCGGCGTCTCCGTGTCCTATCCGCAGGTCGATGGGTATGTCTTCCAGGAAGGCGGTATCGGCTCGTCCGACGGTCACTGCCGACCCTTCGACCAGGATGCAGAGGGCACGGTGTTCAGCAACGGCGTTGGCGTCGTGGTGCTGAAACGCCTCGAAGATGCGGTTGCGGACCGGGATACGGTTTATGCGGTTATTCGCGGCGCCGCGCTGAACAACGACGGGGCGGCAAAGATGAGCTTCGCGGCACCCAGCGTCGAAGGGCAGGCAGACGCCGTCGCCACCGCCCAGGCGCTGGCCGACGTAGAGCCCGCAACCATCGGGTTGATCGAGTGCCACGGTACCGCAACCCCGATCGGCGATCCCATCGAGGTGGCCGCGCTGCGGCGCGCGTTCGGCGCAGCAGCAGACGGCACCGGAACCTGCGCGCTGGGATCCGTTAAATCCAATTTCGGTCACCTGGATTCGGCCGCCGGCGTGGCCGGATTCATCAAGGCCACGCTGGCCGTGTACCACGGGCAGATTCCTCCAACGCTGCACTTCAGAACACCCAACCCGGCACTCGAGCTCGAGCACAGCCCGTTTTTCGTGCCCGCCGAACTCATCGACTGGCCGGTGACGGATACACCGCGCCGGGCCGGCGTCAGTGCCTTCGGTATCGGCGGTACCAACGCGCACGTCGTGCTCGAGCAGGCGCAGCAGCAGCCCCGGATCGCAGCGCCTGCGACCGGGCCAGCGCGGCTGCTGCCGATTGCCGCCAAAACCCGGAACGCCCTCAACGAAGCCGCTGCCGCGCTCGCTGACGCCATGAACCAGGGCGACATCGATATCGATGATGTCGCCTACACGCTACAGCAGGGCAGGGAGCACTTCCGGTACCGGCAGGTCATCGTTGCAGCCGATCGCGTCAGCCTGGCGGAGCAGCTGGAGCAGGGTGGCAAGATCAATCCGCTCAGCAACAAAGCACTCGGCAACCCACCCGCGGTCGCTTTCCTGCTGCCGGGCGGCGGCAGCCAGTATCCGGACATGGGGCGCGGGCTTTACGAGCAGCTGCCGCTGGTACGGGAGTTGATCGATCGGGGGCTCGATACCTTCGCCCGGTTCAGCGACGCTGACCTCCGTTCTGTCTGGATGCCGGCGCCGGGACAGGAGGCTGCAGCCAAAACCCACTTTGAGCAGCCGTCGCTGCAGCTGCCGGCAATCTTCATCCTGCAGGTTGCGATTGCCCGTCAGCTCGAAGCGTGGGGCGTCCGGCCCGCCGCGCTGCTCGGTCACAGCGCCGGGGAAAACACTGCTGCCTACCTTGGCGGCGTGATGAGCTACGAGGCTGCCCTGGGCCTGGTGACGCTTCGCGGACGCCTGTTCGAAACCGTACGGGAAGGCGGCATGCTCAGCATTGCCTGCTCCGCAGAGGACGCCAGCGCTTTCCTGAGCGATCACATCGATCTGGCCGTCGTGAACGGGCCGGAACAGTGCACGCTCTCGGGCGATCGCCAGAGCCTGGAGGCACTGACACACGCGCTGGAAGAGCAGGACATCGACTATAAGCCGGTACCGATTGCGATCGCCGCTCACTCGCACCTGCTGGATCCGATACTGCCGGAGTTTCGAAGCTATCTCGAAGCGCAGATGCTCAACGCGCCCACAGTACCTATCGTGTCCAATCGGACCGGCCAGCCCTTAAGCGATGCGGTCGCAACAAACCCGGACTACTGGGTGCAGCACCTGCGCAATACGGTCCGGTTCGCCGACGACCTGGCCTGGCTCGATCAGGACGATGATCGCGTCTTTGTTGAGCTTGGACCCGGACGGATCCTGTCATCGCTGGTCCGGCTGCAAACGCGCCACGATGCCGGTCGCGTCATCAACGCCTGCCGTCATCCCGCGGACGCCATGGCAGACGAGCAGCAGCTGCTGGCCGCAGCCGGACAGCTCTGGACCCTGGGCGCGGAGCTGGACTGGGCGGCGTTGAACACTCTCGACGATGCCCGTCGCATCCCGCTGCCCACCTACCGCTTTCAGCGGCAGCGTTTTCTGATCGAAGCCGTGGCGGCAGCTGGCACCGCAACGACTCGAACTCCGCTAACCGACGCCGGCGCGACGGCAGCCGCGCCGCAGCCGGAAAGCGCCGCCCCGCCGCACGACCCCACCGCTTCAGCAGTCGCAGCTGCTTCGGTTAGGAGCACTGCAGAACAAGGCAATACCATGAATCGAACCACGCTGATCGAAGAGCGTATCCGTGTGATCCTGCACGAGATGTCCGGGCTGGCGATCGAGGACATCGACCCCGCCGACACCTTTCTCGAAATGGGCTTCGACTCCCTGTTCCTGACCCAGGCCAACCTGCGCCTGAAAAAGGAGTTCAAGGTCAAAGTCACTTTCCGACAGCTCTTCGATACCGCGCCGACCGTTGCCGCGCTCGCAAGCTACATTGACGGCGAACTGCCCGCGGACGCGCTCAGCGACCAGCTCACGGCAACAGCGCCTGGACCTGCCACGGGGCCATCTGCTGAGCCGGCACCGGAGACGGCTCTGCAACCACCTGCGGGCATGCAGCCGCCCGCGCTCATGCCAGCCCCGGAGGGCAATGCCCTGCACCAGGCCGTTGCGCTGCAGCTGCAGGCAAACAGCGCGCTGCTGGCAGCCCTCAGCGGCACTGCGGTAGCGCCAGCGGCGCTGCCGAACGGGCAGCCAGCACGGACGGATACCGTTGCGCCCGCAGCTGCCACACCTGCTACTGAAGCACCGAGACCCGGCAGCGACTTCGTGCCGACGGTCAGCCGGCCAGCGGCAACCGGGCGCTTCGGTCCCTTTAAGGCGATCCAGAAGAACCTGAGCGAAGCACTGACCGCGGAGCAGGAGCGCTATCTGACGGAGTTCATCGAACGCTACATCGCCAGGACCGGCCAATCGAAAGCGTACACCGCAGAGCATCGTAACCACTACGCGGACCCCAGAGCGGTGGCCGGCTTCAAGCAGGCGTGGAAAGAAATCACCTATCCGATCGTCGCCAAGCGATCGAGCGGCGCCTATGTCTACGATGTCGACGGCAACGAGTACGTCGATTGCGCCGGTGGCTTCGGCGCCACCTTCTTCGGCCACGCTCCGGCATTTCTCATGGACGCCGTCCGCCAGCAGATGGACGAGTCGGTCGATTACGGGCCGCAATCACTGCTGGCCGGACCGACCGCAAAGCTGATCTGCGAGCTGACCGGGATGGACCGCGCGTCGTTCTGCAACACCGGTTCCGAAGCCGTGCTGGCCGCAATGCGGATCGCCCGGACCGTCACCGGCAACGATCTGATCGTGTCCTTCGCCGGCAGCTATCACGGGGTCTTTGACGAGGTTCTCGTTAAACCCCAGGAACTTGGTGGCCAGCGGGTCAACAAACCGGTAGCCCCCGGTATCCCGGAGTCTTCGAGCCAGAACATGGTCGTGCTGGAGTACGGTGATCCGGCCTCCCTAGAGTATCTGAAGACCATCGTCGACGACATCGCAGCCGTCATCATCGAACCCATTCAGAGCCGCAATCCGGAGCTGCAACCAGTGGAGTTCGTCCGTTCGGTGCGCGCGCTGACGCAGGAGCACGAGGTGCCGCTGATCTTCGACGAGATCATCACCGGCTTTCGGCTGCACCCGCGCGGCGCTCAGGCCTGGTACGACATCGATGCAGACATCTGCGCCTACGGCAAAGTCATCGGCGGCGGCATGCCGGTCGGCGTCGTAGCCGGCAAGGCCCAGTACATGGACACCCTGGATGGGGGGCCCTGGCAGTATGGGGACGACTCGTTCCCGGAGGCCGGCGTGACTTACTTCGCCGGCACCTTCATCCGGCATCCGACGGCACTGGCCGCGGTTAATGCCGTCATGACTCATCTGCAGGAAGCCGGCCCGCAGCTGCAGGCAGATCTCAATCGTCGTACCGCGCTGTTCTGTGAACGGGTCAACCGGGCCTACCATGCGGCCGGCGTGCCGATCGAAATTACCTATTTCGCATCGGTCATGCTGCCGCGGTTCTACGGTAACCCCGATTTCGAGAGCCTGTACTTTCATCATCTGCGGCTCCACGGCGCGCACATCTGGGAAGGGCGTCCGGGCTTTCTGACCACCGCTCATGGCGCTACCGAGTTGGATCGGCTGTACGACGCGTTCGTGGCGGCTGCCGAGGATATGCAGCGGGCTGGATTCCTGCCCGTGCCGCAGCCGGAAGCGCAGGCAAGCTACGACTGGACGCCCACGCAGAGCGAGCTCTGGCTCGCGCTGGCCATGGGTGAAGATGCTCGCTCCGCCTACAACGAGCAGATCATTTTCGAAGTTGATGCCGCGCTGGATGCGGAGGTGCTCGAGCTGACTCTCGATAAGGTAGTCAACCGCCATCCGAGCCTGCGCAGCGTTGTACGCGCGGATGAAACCGGCCTCGTCGTCCGCAACTACGTGCGCCCGGAGTTTGAGGTCGTGAGCCTCAAGTCCTTGGACGGAACGGCCCAGGCGGCCGAGCTGAGACGCCTGTGTACGGCCCACATCGATCGCAACTTTGATCTGCAGCAGGGGCCCCTGGTACGGCTGCTGGCGATCGAGCTCGACGATGACCGCAGCCAGCTCTGCCTGGCAGCATCGCACCTGATCTGTGATGGCTGGTCCCTGGAAGTGATCATGCAGGACCTCGCAGCCTTCTACGCGGCGATGCGCGACGGCCGACAGATCGATCGCGGCACGCCGCCGACGATGGCGGAGTACCAGCAGGCGCTTGCCGATCGGGACCTGCTGGGCGATGTCAGCGACGCCGAGGCGTACTGGCGGCGAGTGTACGAGCAACCGCCGGTGCCGGCCGACCTGCCCTTCGATGGACCGCGGCCTGCGCTCAAGACCTATCGCGGTGAGCGCTACAGCTTCGAGGTTCCAGCGTCCACCGCGGAAGCGTTGCGTGAGCGCGCACGCCGTGCAGCCTGCACGCCCTTCGTCGTCACGCTGGCCGCCTATGAACTGCTGCTGCAGCAGCTGTCAGGCAGCAACGATCTGGTGATCGGAATTCCGGCCGCTGGGCAACCGAAGCTGGGCATGACTGATCTGGTTGCCCACTGCGTCAGCTTCATTCCCCTGCGGACCAGCATCGATCAGAGCAACAGCGTCGAGGCGCTGCTGCGGGCGGTTCGGGAGACCTTTGCCGATGCCCAGGACCATCAGGACTTTGCTTTCGGAGACCTGCTCCGGGCCATCGAGCTCCCCCGGGATCCAAGCCGGATGCCGCTGATCACCGCGGCGTTCAACATGGACCAGGAGATGTCGCCCCTGCACTTCCACCAGCAGCAGGCCCGTTTCGTCACGACACCTCGTGGTTACGTTAAGTATGACCTGTTCTTCAACCTGATCGACCTTGGCAGTGGCCGCGGGATGGACCTTGAAGTGGATTGCAACAGCGATCTGCTCGGCACCGCAACCGCAGCGCGCTGGGCGGAGCTCTACGTGCGCCTCCTCGAGCTGATCTCCAAAGATCCCGACGCCACCGTGTCGGAGCTGCTCGGCCAGTTGCCCGCGGCGCCAGCAGCGGCCCGGGACGGTGCCCTCATCGTTGGCGATGCCGTCGATTGGCCGGACCCGGAAGCCACGCTGGTAACGCTGTTCGAGCAGGCGGCTGCGACGCACCGCACTGCGACCGCGCTGTGCTTCGAAGGCCGCACGATCAGCTATCAGGAACTGGATGCTCAGGCCAACCAGATCGGCAACTGGCTGATGGCGCAGGGTGCTGCGGCGCGGCAGCCGGTTGCCGTGGTGCTCGACCGATCCGACTGCCTGGTTCCCGCATTGTATGGGGTGCTGAAAGCAGGCGCCGCCTATCTGCCGATGGATCCCGGCCAGCCCGACTCGCGACTACAGGAGATCATCGAACAGGCAACCCCCGACGTGCTGCTCTGCCAGGCAGCGGACCTACCGCGCATGACGGCAATCAGCGCTGGCACGGCAACCCTTTGCCTGGCGGTGGACGGAGACAACCCGGCCTGGTCGGCAGTTGCGGCAACTCGGCCCGAGTCGGCGCCCGGGCCGGATGATCCGGCCTATGTGATCTTCACCTCCGGTTCGACCGGCTTGCCAAAGGGCGTTGTCAATGCGCACCGTGGCGTGGTCAACCGCCTGCTCTGGGCACAGCGGGAGTTTCAGCTCGATCCATCGGCGCGTGTCCTGCAGAAGACACCTTGCACTTTCGACGTTTCCGTCTGGGAGCTGTTCTGGCCCCTGCAGGTCGGCGCGCAGCTGGTGCTGGCACAACCGGAGGGGCACAAGGATCCGCGCTACTTAAGCGAAATCATGCTCGAGGCCGACATCACGCACGTGCACTTCGTACCGTCGATGCTCGGGGCCTATCTGGCCGATCTGCCCAACCACGAGCGGGTTCCCGACCGCCTGCGGACGGTGATCTGCAGCGGTGAAGCGCTGAGCGGCGCCCTGCGGGACGGGTTTTTCGCCGCGTTTCCGCAGGTGGCGCTGTACAACCTCTATGGGCCTACGGAGGCAGCGATCGACGTTACCGCGTGGCGCTGCTCGCCGGAACAGCGGGGGGCGTCGGTGCCGATCGGGTTTGCGGTTGCGAACACGCAGCTGCTGATCCTCGATGCCGGCGGCGCTCCGGTCGCCGCCGGTCAGACCGGCGAACTCTACATCGGTGGTGTGCAGGTTGCTGAGGGCTACTACGGCGATCCGGATCGAACGGCCGAGCGGTTTGTAGAGCTCGGTGCCGCCTTTCCGGGGCGGTACTACCGAACCGGCGATCTCGCTCGGCAGAACGCCAATGGCGCACTCGAGCACGTCGGCAGGACAGACAGCCAGATCAAGCTGCGCGGTTTTCGTATCGAGCTCGGCGATATCGAGGCCAAGCTCATGCAGCTCGACGGCGTTCGCAACGCGGCGGTCCTGCTGGACACCGACAGTACCGGGCAAGGCCGGCTCGTCGCCTATGTGCAGATGGACGAGAACAAGGTCTTTTCGGTCATTGCGCTGCGCCGGGGTCTTGGCAGCCGGCTGCCCGACTATATGATTCCGCAGCAGTTCATGGAGCTTGCACAGCTGCCGCTGACGAGCAGCGGAAAGATCGACCGCAGGGCGTTGAACCCGGCTCCGGGACAGGGTGCTGTCGAGCACCGTGGCGGCCAGCCGGAGACCGACGCTGAACGGCGCATCGCGGACATCTGGTGCCGGCTGCTGGAAATCGACTCAGTAACGAAAGACGACTACTTCTTCGATCTGGGCGGCCACTCCCTGAATGCGCTCAGCGCATCCCGGGAAATGAGTGCGGCGCTTGGCTATCAGTACGATCTGCGTGACATGCTCATGAACAGCCTGGGTCAGCTGGCAGCCCAGGCGGAAAGCCAGGCTTCCGGCAGCGAACCGCCGGCGGCGGATGACGAGGCGGCGCAGGAACGCTCATCCAGGTTCGGTTCGATCAAGAAGCTGTTCACCTGACGCACGTGGAACCCCTGTTCTTCGATACCGCAAGACGCCAGCTCTATGGTGTCTATCATCCGCCCGCGATGCTGCGCACCGCGAGCGCGGGGGTTGTGCTGTGTTATCCGATCGGCGAAGAGTACATGCGCATCCATCGCGCATTCCGCTGGCTGGCGGAGCGTCTGGCCGCACGCGGGTTCCATGTCCTTCGCTTCGACTACGACGGTACCGGGAACTCCGCTGGGAACCTTGAATCCACCAGCTTTCCGGCGTGGCAGGACAACGTCCTGAGCGCGGTGGACGAACTCCGCTCGATCAGCGGGGCAGAGCAGCTCAGCCTGATCGGCCTGCGTATCGGCGCTTTGCTGGCGGCTGCCAGCGCGGCCGCAGCTCGGTGTCATTCGCTGGTGCTTTGGGATCCGGTACCGAGCGGGTCCGCGTTTCGGGCCCAGCTCGAAGCGCGCGTTACCAACTCCGGGACTCCGCTGAGTGATTTCATCGACGAACAGCAGGCCATTAACTGTGCCGGCTACCGGTTCACCAACGCGCTACTGGCGTCAGGGCAGGGCGTTGAGCTGGCTGCCTCCCACTTTTCCGCCGCTGGCGGCGTGCTGCTGATCGATCCACAGCCGCCGATCACAGCCTTGCCGGCAGCGGACATCAGCGTCGACCTCCTGCACAGCGATACCCCCGCTGACTGGGATACCGTCGATGAACTGGGTGGCCTGTTCCTGCCGACGGCAACGCTCTCGAGCATCGTCGACTGGGTCAATGAGCATGGATAGTGTGCTCCCGGCAGCTAGCGTCGGCTACGCGGAGTCGCTGGCAGTGATCGGTGCTCCGGTGCCGCTGCACGGCGTGCTCTCAAGCCCCAGCGGAGCAGCCAGAGAAACCGCGCTGCTCATCCTGAACTCCGGCCTGCTGCATCAGGTGGGCGCCTGCAACGCATCCGTCGAGCTCGCGCGGAGCGCCGCAGCCCTGGGTTACCGATCGCTGCGCTTCGATGGCTCCGGCATTGGCGACAGCGCCTCCCGGTCCACCAGTGAAAACCACGAGCAGCGCGCCGTCTCCGAAACGCTGGAGGCACTGCACTGGCTGGCACAGCACACGGGAACTCAGCGCTTCGTGTCCGTGGGTCTGTGTTCGGGCGCGTTCGCTTCATTTAACGCGGCGCTCGAGGAACCCAGAATCGAAGGCGTGATTCAGATCGCCGGCTTCGCGTATCCCAACTTCAAATGGAAGCTGCATCATTACCTGCCCAGGATCTACTCGGCCCGCTCCTGGAAGAACCGGATTACCAGGAGCCTGGGCGGCAGGGTTCAGTGGCGCAAGGCGCTCCCGGACGCCTATCTGGACACAGAAACTTCGGCGGGCTGGAGCATACCGCCCCAGGAAACCGTTGCTGCGGGCTATCAGCGGCTCACGCAACGCGACGTCGCCATGCTCAACATTATGACCGGCGGTGAATCCTACTGGTACAACTACCAGGGGCAGTTCAAAGACAACTTTCCCGTTCTATCGCAGGCGCGATTCGAGGAGCACCATCTGCCGGAAGCCAGCCACATCATTGCCGAGCGCGACGCACAGCTCTCCGTGCGCCAGCTGATGCTCGACTGGCTGACTCGACACTTCAAGGCCTGAGGCGACCATGTGCGGGATAGCTGGCATACACAGCCTCGGTGCTGCACTTGCTGCGGACACGCGGCCCCGTGTCGAGCACATGGTCCACCTGCTGGAGCACCGCGGACCGGACGGCAGCGGCTTCTGGAGCGACAGCCGCACCGCGCTCGGCCACGCGCGACTGAGCATCATCGACCTTGCAGGCGGTGAGCAGCCAATCCGGAACGAGGATGGGTCGATCTGGATTACCTTCAACGGCGAGATTTTCAACTACCTGGAGCTACGTGCCGAGCTCGAGCAGGCAGGGCATCAGTTCTACACGAAAACGGATACCGAGGTGCTCGTTCACGCCTACGAAGAATTTGGCGACCGGTTCCTCGAACGGCTCAATGGGCAATTTGCCTTCGGGCTCTGGGACGTACGGCAGCAGCGGCTGCTGCTGGCCCGCGATCGGGTTGGCATTGCACCGCTGTACTACCGGCGGACCGCCGCGGAACTACAGTTCAGCTCCACCCAGCGCCCGCTGGCCGCCATCGCCGACAGGGCACCGGCGGTCAATCGAAACGGCCTGCATCAGCTGACGACGTTCTGGACGACCCTGGCGCCGGAAACCCTGCTCGAGGGCGTTTACGAGCTGCCACCGGGACACTGGCTTTGCGCCGACCGCACCGGGATCGAGACCGGCAGCTACTGGCACTGGCGGTTCCCCCATGCAGACGGCTTGCGGGACGACGCGCCCGGGCAGCTGGCGACCGAACTTACCGACCTGTTGGATGATGCCACGCGGCTGCGCTTGCGCTCCGACGTCCCGGTCGGCGCCTATCTGTCGGGCGGCCTGGACTCATCCACCATCGCAGCGCTGCTGAAAGCGCAGGGCGCCGACTGTGCCCTGTTTTCGCTGGCCTTCGAACGCGCGGGTTACGACGAGTCTGAGTTCCAGCAGACCGTGGTTCGGGACCTTGGCCTCAGCGGCAGCACTGTTACGGTGGCAGAAGCCGACATCGCGAAACTGCTGCCGGAGACGATCCGCCATACGGAGACACCACTGGTCAGAACCGGACCGGTTCCCCTGGGCGCGCTATCTGCGCTTGCGCGTTCGCGGGACTACAAGGTGGTCCTGACCGGGGAGGGCGCAGACGAGGTGCTCGGCGGCTACGACATCTTTAAGGAAGCGAAGGTGCGAAGCTTCGTCGACCTGGCCCCCGAGTCCGAGAGACGCCCGAAGATACTGCAATCGCTGTATCCCTATCTGGACTTCGCCGGCCAGCAGAACGCCGCGTTCCTGCGGCAGTTTTTTGGCAGCCAGCTGAAGAGTGATTCCGCAGTGCTGGGCCAGCTGTTCGCAAGCCATGCGACGCGCTGGAACGCGGGCCGGCACACTCAACAATTCTTCTCCGAAGCAACGCTCAGCGCAGGCAAGACATCCTGCTATGAGCAGCTTGCCGAACAGTTGCCCGAGGGATTCGAAGGCTGGCACCCATTCTGTCGAGCCCAGTACCTAGAGGCCAGGCTGCTGCTGCCCGGCTACATCCTGTCAGCCCAGGGAGATCGGATGCTGATGCGCAGCAGCGTTGAAGGGCGCTTTCCGTTCCTGGACCATCGCCTGATCGAGTTTGCAAACGAACTGCACCCGCGCTGCAAGATGCCCGCCCTGCACGAGAAGGCGCTGCTCAAGAAGGCCTTCCGAACGCAGCTGCCGCCACAGGTGGTGCGCCGCAAGAAACAGCCCTACCGGGCAAGCGGCAGCCACCTGAAAGACAACCCGGGCATGCAAGTCTTGACGCGCGAGCTGTTGAACCCTGACGCCCTCCGGGCAACCGGGCTGTTCGATGAGTCCCGGGTCGGCCGGCTCATGGGGAAGCTAAGCCGGATCGGCGAGCTGAGCTTTCGTGACGAGAGTACCTTTATCACTGTTTTAACGACGCAGCTATGGCATCGTGATCTCGTGGACAACTGGCCGCGCTATCGCTACCGGCCGCAAGCTTTTTTCAAGGATGGAATCCGCCCATGACCACTGACACCACGGCGATGCGCAGCAAACTTCGCAGCTTCATTCTGGACAACTATCTCTTCACCGACGACGAGTCAGCCCTCGACGACCAGGCCTCCTTTCTTGAGGAAGGCACGCTGGATTCGACGGGAATTCTTGAGCTCGTCATGTTTCTTGAAGAATCTTTCGGAATTGGAATCGCTGACGACGAGATGGTTCCGGAGAACCTGGACAGCATCGCCGCTGCGCTGGCCTTTGCGCAGAGAAAGCAGGTGGCCGCTGCATGATCCCGGATCTGAACGAGTTTGATCAGCAGGCGGAGATCGAGCGGATCACCGCCCAGATGCGCGCTGCGCTACGGAAATTGAAGCGCCGCGGTTTCATCATCGCCGTCAGCGGCGGCATTGACAGCGCCGCCTGTGCGGGCCTGGCCGTCAGAGCGGTCGGTAGCGAACGGGTCTACGGCATCCTCCTGCCGGAACGGGATTCTTCATCGGAGACGGGAGATCGCGGCCAGGAAATCGTCGAAGACCTGGGTATCCGCTGGGAACGGCAGAACATCGAACCGGCGCTGGACGCCATCGGCTGCTATCGCGCCCGTGACGAAGCCATGCGCTCCGTTGTTCCGGAGTACGATAGCAGCTGGGCGAGCAAGATCATCATCCGTGGCGGTCTGGATACGGCCATCAACCGCTTCTATCTCGTCATCCAGCCGCCGGGTGGGGAGGTCCGGGAGTACCCGCTGGACCTCAAGCCGTACCTGCAGATCGTCGCGGCCACCAACTACAAGCAGCGGATCCGCAAGAGTGTCGAGTACTACCACGCAGATCGGCTTAACTACGCAGTCATCGGTACGCCAAACCGGCTGGAGTACGACCAGGGCTTCTTCGTCAAGAACGGCGATGGCGCAGCGGACGTCAAACCCATCGCGCACCTCTACAAGACGCAGGTCTACGCACTGGCACGTACGCTCGGCCTACCAAAGACCGTGTGCCAAGCGACACCGACGACGGACACCTACAGCCTGGCCCAGACGCAGGAAGAGTTTTACTTTGCACTGCCCTACGAGCAGATGGATAAAGCGCTCTGGGGCTACGAAAACGGTGTGTCCGCCGAAGACCTCGGCCGGCAGCTGAACCTGTCGCTGGACAGCGCTGCGGCGGTTTACCGCGACATCGAACAGAAACGCCGCGCGACTGCCTATCTGCACGAACCCGCCATCACCATCGATCCGAAGTGATCCCTGGAGAACGCCGTGACCCAGAGCCTGCTCAAGCACGTCCGTTTTGCGGGCGTTCACGCGTCCGTGCCGGACCAGCGTTTCGACAACTTGAACAACCCGTCGAGTTTTACCGATGAGGAGCGGCGCAAGTTCGTGGACCTGACCGGAGTCCGGGAACGACGGATCGCGCCGTCCAGCATATGCAGCACTGACCTGTGTCACGATGCCGCCCGACGACTGCTTGCTGAGCTCGATTGGCCCGCCGAAACGATCGATTTGCTGGCTTTTGTCACGCAGACACCGGACTACTTTCAGCCGAGCAACGGGGCGCTGGCGCACCGGGACCTGGGCCTCCCCCTCGACTGCGCAAGCTTTGACATTACGTTGGGCTGTTCCGGCTATCCCTACGGCCTTTCGGTCGCTGCCCATATGGTCGCCGCGGGGACCGCAAAACGTGCGCTCGTGCTGCACGGCGAAACGCCGACCAAGGTCAATCACCCCGATGACCGGGCCACGTTCCTGCTCTTTGGTGATGCGGGATCAGCCACCGCACTTGAGTTCGACGAGAGCGCCGGCACCTGCGGCTTCAACCTGCACTCGGACGGCACCGGCTACGACGACCTGATCGTACCCGGACGCGGCTTTCGCGTTGAACAGCCAGAGAACGACCGGGATCGGTTTCTGTACATGAACGGAACGAACATATTCAACTTCACCCTGAAACGGGTGCCCAAGCTGGTGCGGGATGGGCTTGCCCTCATGGAGTGGCAGACCGGCGATGTCGATCGGTTCGTGTTTCACCAGGCCAACCTGTTCATGTTGAAGCACCTGATGAAGAAACTTAAGGTCCCGGCGGAGCGGGCACCCCTCACTATCGAGTCGTTCGGCAATACCGGCGGTGTTTCCGTTCCGCTGACCATGGCCCGGCACTATCTCGAGCAGCCGCCGGGCGCGGCCGAAAGACTGATGCTGCTCGGCTTCGGCATCGGCCTGTCCTGGGGCGCAGCAATGTTTGAGATCGGACCAGAGGTCGCCTTTGGTTTCAGCGAGCTGGCAAGCGGCTGAACACTGTGGACGGTTTTCAGCTCGTTGATCGGATTGTTGCTCTGGATCCCGGCAGAAGCATCCATACGCAGAAAACCTGGGATCCGGAAGCCGCGTATCTGAAGGATCACTTTCCCGCGTTTCCGGTGATCCCCGGTGTCCTGCTCTGTGAATTCATGCAGCAGAGCGGTGCGCTGTGCCTGGAAAGCGCTCATCCGGAGTACGGTAAAGCACTGTTGCTGCAGATCAGGAATGCCAGCTTCAGAACCTGGGTCCTCCCGGGGCAGACTGTCAACGCGCACATCGAGGTGCTGGCGGCAAACGCTCGACTGAGCCGTATCCGTTGCTGCGCAGAGGTTGATGGGGCTGAGGTCTGTAGCAGCGAGGTCCGTTCGGTCTGGACGCCCTGGTCTGAAGTTGGGCTGAGCCCGAAGCATCCGCTGCTCGAGGCCTTCGAACAGTCAGGGACACCGCGAGATGATTGATCTCAACCTGTCCGGGAAAACGGTGCTGGTAACCGGTGGCACCCGGGGCATCGGTCGCGCCATCAGCGAAGCACTGGCCGGGCAGGGTGCTACCGTGGTCGCCAACTACGTACGTAACCAAGGCGCTGCTGACCGCCTGCTCGAAGACAATCCCGATCTGGCGGAGCGGATCACGCCCCTGAAGGCTGATTTAAGCCGCGACAGCGGGATCGAGAAGCTGACCGAGGCAACGGCGTTGCGCACGCTCGACGGCATTGTCCACTGTGCGGTGACCGGCATTCACAAGCCGCTGCCGGAGCTGAGCCTGCGGCACTGGGACTGGACGTTCGGCGTCAACCTGCGCGCGTTCTTTGCGCTGATCATCGCGCTCCGGCAGCGGCTCACGCTGGGGGCCAGCATCGTTGCGCTGACCTCTGAGGGCGCTGAGCGCGCTGCACCCAACTACGCGCTCGTTGGTGCATCGAAAGGCGGGCTCGAAGCCCTGTGCCGTCATCTCGCTCTCGAGCTGCGCGAGCAGCAGGTGCGGGTCAACGTCGTCTCTGCAGGTAGCGTAGTAACCGGGGCCTGGGACGCGTTTCCGGACAAAGAAGAAAAGATTGCGGCGCTCGATCAGCTGCTCGGTCCGGACCAGCGGCTCGAACCTGCGGAAGTCGCAGCGACGGTTCTGTTTCTGTGCTCGGCGGCAGCCAGCGGTATCAACGCACAGACACTGGTCGTCGATCGCGGTGAACGGGTATTCCGGTGAACGATCCCCGCACCGGGCAGGAAGCCAGAATTCAGCAGGCGCTGCCGAAGCTGCGGCGGGTGCTGGCAAAGACGTTGCGGGTCAGCCCGGAATCGTTGGCCGCTTCCTTTCACCCGGCCAGCAGAGCGCAGCTCGCCGAAGTCGCTGCCATGCGCCTTCCGGATGGGTCTGAGGCTGAGCTTGCTGAGGACACCGCCTACCTGGAATGGCGTTACTTTGGACGCGATCCCGCCGCCGTGGATCTTTGGGTCGTGAGCCTCGACGATCGGGTGCTCGCCTGTATCGGCCTGGAGGTCATGGATATCAAGTGCGAGCAGGGCGATCGACAGCGTATCAGGCGGCTGCAGGACGTCATCGTCAGCTGCGAACACCGCAAGCTCGGGCTCGGTGCCTGGCTGACCCTGGAGGTGCTTGAGCGCTTTCCGGACGTTGTTGCAATCGGCTCCAACGAACAGTCCCGCAGCATCAGCGAGAAGCTGTTCAATCGCCATGAGATCCAGAAGTACTACAAGTTTCCGCTCAAGAGCCAGTCCATCGTCGGTCGTCGGCTTGGCGACAACCTCGTCGCTCGGTTCAGCGCCTGGTCTATCGACACCTTCAACCAGGTGCGCATCCGACGGTCCGAGCGCAATCTGTCCCGCAGCCAGAAGCTCCTGTACTTCAGCGAGATCGGTGCGCTCGTCGATCACGTTGCCACTGCTCTCCCGTCGCTCAACGCCGGTTCAGCGCAGGGTTGGACCCCAATGCGGGATGTTCCCTACCTCCGGTGGCGCTTTGCGCAACACCCCAGACGGTCCTTTGAGGGCACGGTACTGTGCGAAGCGAACGGCGAAGCGATCGCCTACCTGATCTGGAGCCGGGATACGGCGGCCGCAGATGGCGCCGCAACCGAAGCTTACCTGTTCGACTGGCGGTGGAATCCAGAACGCACAACGGCGACCGCCCTGTGCGGCCTGCTGGCAGACTGCCTGCGGCGCCTTTACCGCGACAACGCCGCGGTACTGTCGGCGCTCGTCACTGATCAGGGCACCGAGCAGATCCTGAAGCAGGCGCAGTTCCTGTTTCGTGCTACCGACCCGAGGTTCTATGTCCATGAGCCTGAGCCCGCTGCCGGGCTGGGGGCTGTCCCGGGCTGGAATCTGACCTATGCAGACACCGACAAGCTCGATCTGGCCGAAACACGGGACCCGTTACTCGCTCACGGCAGCGAGCTAGTCACAGGAGGCAGCGTAGCCCCAGCTGAGCCTGCCCAGCGGAGCCTGGTGCTGCGTCGTTCCGACGGCCTGAAAGCCTGGAAAACACTCTGGAAACGGTGTCTGGCCGGCGTCGAGCACAGCTACTTCGTGTCCTGGCCCTGGATCGAGCACTGGTGCCGACAGCTGCCGGAAGACATCGAACTCTATCTGATCTTCGTCGAGGTGGCGGGCCAGCGCGCAGCTGGCGTGTTTGGCCGGCACTCTGTCCGGCGCAACGGCTTCGTCCGCAGCCACGGCGCGTTTCTGCACCGTACCGGGGTCTCGCCTTACGATGATCTGGCCCATGAATACAATCTGATCCTCAACGAAGCACCGGGACCGGAACTGCTACAGGCCTTGATCACAGCGATTCCCTTCTACTGGAACGAGATCTACATCATTCACGCCGACAAAACACGGATGCCGCCAACGCTGCTCGATGAGCGGTGCGGGCCGTTCACCGTCCGCACGTTGGATAGACGACCGTCGTATTACGTCGATCTTGACGTCGTACGGGAAACGGAACAGGGCTATCTTCAGCTGCTGTCCCGCAACACGAGACGCTCGATCAATCGAACGAGCAAGCGGCTGACGCAACTCGGCGCACTGAACCTCGAGGCCGCGACCTCGAAGCAGCAGGCGTTGTCGATGTTCGATGAGCTCTGCTTGCTCCACCAGCGCCACTGGCAGCAGAAAGGCCTGGCAGGCGCCTTCTCGGATCCCTGGATCCTGGCGTTTCATCGAAGCCTGATCAACGACCGCTTCCACAGCGGGGAGATCCAGCTGCTCCGCCTGCGCTGCGGCCCGAAGATCGTCGGCTGCCTCTACAACTTCGTCTACGCGGGATCAGTGTTGTTCTATCAGAGCGGGGTCAACTACGCGGAGTTCCCCGACACCGCTCCAGGGCTGATCTGCCACGAGTTTGCAGTGGCTCATAACGCCGAACTCGGCCATGGGCGGTACGACTTTCTGGGTGGCAACGTGCGCTACAAGCGCAGCCTGTCCACCCATGCGAATCAGCTCGGTTCTTACGTCATTCAGCGCCGAACCCCGGCGCTGAAGATCGAAGCCGTAGCCCGGCGGCTGCGCAGGCGCTTGCGCGGTGCTCCGCCGCAGGCTTAGCCCCAGTCACCGCGCAGTGGTTACGATCCCACCGGTTCTGGTTACAAACCAATGCGTTGCAGTCCTGAGCGGGGCTGCATGATGGAGCCATGGACAGTTGGTCACTCATCGTCGTTGCGCTCATGCCTTTGGCAGGAATATTGCTTTTAATTGTATTGGCGAACGACCGTGTGCGGTCGATCCGGCGGCGAATGCTCTTCGACCGCAGGACCAAATGTGTCATGTGTCGCGAACAATTTGCGCAGACCGCACTCGAACGCTGGTCCATTCGCGGTGAACGGCTCCCGGTGTGCCAGAGCTGTCACCCACATTTCAAACAGCGATTTCTCAGTAAGGAACGTCAAGTCAGCGCGTGAGGGGCAACCGACGCAGGTCAAACCGAGCTCTGAGCCTGTGCAGCGGTCACACTACAGGGCCGGACATAGCGAGGTTGTAACGATTGCCGACCTCGTCAAAGCAATCACGCCCGCACCTCGTATACTGCACGGTCTAACGGCACTGTTGTAAAAGGACGGCTCAGGTGTCTCACATCCGCATCTTGCGGCACTACGTACATACCCAGTACATCGTTTCAGCAGTTGCCGAAACGGCGCTGCTGTTTGGTGCTGCCTACGCGGGCTTCTACACACGTAACTTCAGCTTCGCGGGATCCGAAGCGCTGCCCCTGTTCGCAAGCCTCTTTGCAATCATCTCCTTTGTCTGTATGTCGGCCATGGGGGTCTACCCGTCGCGCCTGCGCGAAGGCTATACCGGGATGATGCTGCGCACCGCTGTGTCGCTGTTCCTGCTGTCGACAGCGGCCATGGCTATTCTGCTGTTCCTCTTTCCGTCGTTGAACACCGGCCGCTGGGTGCTGCTGTTTTCCGCGATCGAGGGCTACATCTTCCTGGCCCTGTGGCGGTGGCTGACCGTCAACCTGGTCGACGAGGAAAAGCAGAAGCGCCGGGTGCTGATTCTCGGAACGGGCAACCGCGCGATCAACATTGCGCGCCGGCTGCGCCGCCGGTCCGATCGGCGCGGCTTCAAGCTGGTCGGCTTTCTTTCCTACGGCGGCGAGGTTGACCTCGTATCAGAGTTCGGAGCGCCCGTTTCTACCTGGGATGGCAGCCTGCTTTCCTACTGTGAAGAACACGACATCGATGAGCTGGTGGTCGCAATCGACGAGCGACGCCGCAACGTGGGCAATGAGGGTGGGTTACCACTCGAAGAGCTGATGCAGTGCCGGGTGGCTGGGATCAACATCTGTGACGTTCAGATGTTCATCGAGCGCGAAGCCTGCAAGATTGACGTTGATCTCCTGCGCCCGAGCTGGATCGTATTTGCCGACGGCTTCAATACCAGCCTGACCCGCGCCATAACCAAGCGCTCCTTCGACATTCTCGCCAGTCTGATCCTGCTGCTCGTGGCTTGGCCGATCATGCTGTTCACCGCGCTGGCGATCAAGCTCGAGTGCCGCTTCAGGCATCCGATCTTCTATCTTCAGGAGCGCGTCGGACTGGAGGGCGCAACCTTCAAGGTCATCAAGTTCCGCAGCATGCGCCCGGACGCGGAGGTCGCAGGACAAGCCCAGTGGGCATCCAAGAACGACCCTCGGGTCACCGCTGTCGGTGCGTTCATCAGGGCAACGCGCATCGACGAGCTGCCACAGCTGTTCAACGTGCTGCGTGGTGACATGAGCTTTGTTGGCCCCCGGCCCGAACGCCCACAGTTCGTCCACGAGCTGGCCGAGTCCATTCCTTACTACGAGCAGCGGCATCGGGTGAAACCCGGCATCACCGGCTGGGCTCAGCTGTGCTACCCCTATGGCGCTTCCGTCGAGGATGCCAAAGAGAAGCTGCAGTTCGATCTGTACTACCTGAAGAACCACAGCACGCTGCTGGATCTCATCATCCTGCTGCAGACGATCGAAGTGATTCTGGTCGGCGACGGCGCCCGCTGACCGCGATCAGGGTGCCAGCTCGACGCGAGCTATGGTCAGCTCAGCTCCAGCATCCCGCCCACGTCCGTAGATCAGCACACGTTCAACGACCCCCTCCGGATCCGGCAGCAGCTCAGCCACCGGAAAGGTCAGGACGTGTTTCCCGGGCAGCAGCACCTTGGTGGTCCGCGCGATGGGTCCGCGGCGTCCGTCATCCTTCAGGTGCGTTGCGGCAGCCAGCACAACGGCGCGGCGGAAGGTGAGCTCAAGCGTCACGCGGAGCTCCGTGTAATCCCGCCACCGCTGATCCTGTTCCACCAGCGCAATGCCAGGGTAGGGACGGTCGTCGAACCGGATCTGCAGTGGGTCCTGTGCCAGCAGCACGGCGTTGGGCTCGATCAGCCGCCTAAGGATCGGCGATTCAGCCGCAAGCAGCAGCGGGAAAGCCGCACGCTGCTGCGCCAGCGTCAGATAGGCAACGACCGGACCCGTAAGCGTGACGCCAAGGCCGCACACCACCACCAGCGTGCCGACCGCGGGACGCCAGCCCCGGGGGAGGTGTCGCCGGGCAATCCAGCCCAGCATCAGCCCGATGCCGAGCAGATTAGTGAGCAGGTCGGCAATCGAGGGATTCCGACCACGGACGAAATGCTGTGCGAGCTCAGTGCCCGCACCGGCCACCAGGGCAAGACAGGCGGTAGACACCAGGCAACCGGTAAGGGGGAGGGTAGACCAGCGTGTAAGCCACCACAACGCAAGGGTCGTTATTGCGGCCCAGGGCAAGTGCAGCGCGTTCAGCCAGGCCTGCGTTAACAGCCCCGCTGCCGAGAATTCGCTGCGCAGCTGAACGCTGAGCAGCAGAATCAGAAGCAGAAGGGGCGCAGCACCCCGCCAGGACGGCGAGGAGCGAGCGGACTCAGGCGGCGACGTCACCCTTGGTCTGCACCAGCTTGATGATGTCCGCGACGGTATGCAGCTCGGCAAGCGTCTCTTCCTCAACCACCAGACCATAACGTTCGTCGAACTCCGCCATCAGCATGAGCATGCCCATGGAATCCCAGTCTTCCACGTCGTCTCTGCTGGATTCCGGCGTCAAATCACTTGCGTCCACGCTGAAGGCCTCAGCAACCACTTCGATGATTTCCTGTTCTGTCGCCATCAACAATACCTCCTTCGGCAATTACACTTCGCTGTGGCAGAGCGTTGGCGCACTGACTTCAAGCAGCGCTGATGCCCACGAGAGTCCCACTCCATAACCAAGAAACATGAGCTTACGGGGTTCATCGTCGAGGGATTCGCCCAGACACTGCGTCACCGCGAGCGGCACAGATGCACCGCCGGTATTCCCGAATTCTTCCAGGCACAGCGGCACCTGTCCGGCCTCGAGTCCACATTTTTTCATCAGGTGGCGCATGATGAACTGGTTCGACTGATGAAAAACGTAGAAATCAACATCGCTGGCGGTCAGCCCGTGCAGATCGAGCGTCGAGTCGATCAGCGGGGGCACCCGCTTCAGGGTAAAGTTGAAGATTGCCTGCCCGTCCATGTGCACGTGCAGATCCCTGGAGTCAGCCGGTTGCGGATCACGGAACCCGCCGCCACGGATAATGAGATCATCCGCACCGCTACCGTCGGTATGCAGCACGTAGCTGCCGCTGCCGGACGCGTCGTCCGCCTCGATCAGCGTGGCTGAGCCTGCGTCACCAAACAGCAGCCGGGTCGCTCGGTCGTCGATGCTCGGGAACCGGCTGGGGGTCTCCCCGTGCAGCAGCAGGATCCTGCGGAACCCGCTTCCCTTCAGCATGGTAGCTGCAAGATAGAGCCCGTAGGGGTATCCCGAACAGCCCAACCCCACGTCGAAGGCAGCTACGCTGTCCGGCAGACCCAGGCGTTCGTGCACCAGGCAGCTCGACGAGGGTAAGAAGTAATCGGGCGATTGCGTCACCAGGATCAGCGCATCGATCGTCGAGCGCTCGATCGACATCGTCTCGAGCAGCTGTTCCGCGGCCTGACAGCAGAGATCGGTGGCGCAGACACTGGGGTCCACCACATGGCGCGCCTTGATACCGGCCATCGCGGAGACTTTGCGAATCTCCGTCGGCGTGAAGCCATCGGCCGCGAGCGCGGCGTTCTCGATGCGCTGCCGGGGCACACAGGTCGCAATACCCGCGATTCGAGCACCCTCGATACGACAGCGACTCATCCCTTTTCGTCCTGTATCTCAGCCACCCCAGATTCCACCAAAGTAAACGGGTTCTCAGGCAGGATCAGTGAGCGCAATGTAATCTTGCACCTGAAACCTGCCGCGATTCCGCTCGATCATACGTGGTCTGTGGCTCGTAAACTGAGCATTCCATGACACTCCAAGCAGCTCGACCAACCGTGAAGTCGCTCGCCTGGACGCTGGCGCACCACGCTGGCGCCGTCCCGGATTGCATCGCCTGCGAATCCGCAGAAGGTCCGGTCACCTATGCAGGGCTTTGGGAGGCGGTAGGCAGATGTGCCACGTTCTTGCAGGAGTCGAGCGACGTCGGTGATCGTGTTGCGCTGCAGCTCCCCAACGGCGCGGACCTCATTGCCATCGCTTATGCCTGTTACCTGACAGGGCGGGTGGTCGTGCCCTTACACGCCGAGGCCAGACTACCGGCGGTAGCGGCGGCTCTGCGCGACTGCCGGCCGCAGCTGTTCATTCACTCCCGCGAGTGGCGGTGCTCGACAGAAGACCGCGAGGTGCTCGCTGGCCTTGCTGCAGTCACGTCCGCAGAGGCTGTCTTTGCAGGGCGCAGCGCCACGCTCGCGCCCACAGCAGTGGCCTCAAACCAACTGGCCCGGCTGGTCTATACCTCCGGTACCACCGGCGCCCCGAAGGCCGTCCAGCTCAGCCATCACAATCTGGCCAGCAATGCGCGTGCGATTGCCGACTACCTCGAGTTGACGCCGGCAGATCGGGGCCTGTGTCAGCTACCGTTTACTTACGCCTACGGCAACTCAATGCTCGACAGTCACCTGGTTGCTGGAGCAACGCTGGTGCTGGAAGCACAGGCCAGCTTCCCGGCTCGCTTGGCCGAGGCGCTGACAAGATCACGGGCAACGGGGTTTTCCGCCGTCGCCGCAACCTACGTGCTGCTGCTCGACTCAGGGGCGCTGCAGAAGACCGATCTTTCGAGGCTGCGGTACGTGACTCAGGCGGGGAGCCGGATGGCCGCCGATCGGCTTGCCGAGCTTCGGGCGGTACTCGGCCCGTCGGTATCGATCTATGCCATGTACGGGCAAACCGAGGCCACCTCGAGGCTCACGTTCCTGCCGCCGGAACTGCTCGCCAGCAAGCCGGGTTCCGTAGGTCGTGCCATTGCCGACACGGCGATCGCGGTCTGGAACGAGCAGGACCAACCGCTCAGTGCTGGAGCAGTCGGGGAAATCGTCGCTCGAGGACCGTCGATCATGCTTGGTTACTGGCAGCAGCCGGAATCCACGGCCGCAACGCTCACCGCCGACGGCTGGCTGCGGACCGGCGATCTGGGTTACCAGGACGAGGACGGGGATCTGTACGTCACCGGCCGGCGCCGCGAAATGATCAAGAGCGGGGCCCACCGTATTGCGCCTGCAGAAATTGAAGAAGCGGCTCAGCAGGCCGCGCCAGGCCTCCGGTTGGCCGCCGTAGGCACCCCCGACGCGGTGCTGGGGGAGCGGATTCAGTTAGCCGTACACTGGCCGCAGGCCGCAGCGGAGCAGGAACAGCGCGCCCTGCGCCAGCGGCTGCTGCGCCAGTGCAAGGCACAGCTGCCGCTGTTCAAAATGCCGCAGGACGTGCGCTTCGTGGCCGAGTGGCCGCAGACCGAATCCGGCAAGCTCAAGCGCACGGCGCTGGCCGGCATCGTTGCCGACCAGATTGCCGCTAGGGACAGCTGCTGAGGCTGTTGATCCAGTCGGTCAGCAACTGCACACCGTCCGTATCGATGACCGTCGAACCGATCGGCGGCATTGCTGAACCATCGCGGCGGTTGACGCGTGCCACGAGCACGGAACGGGCGGCATCTCCGGGTGCGCTCAGTCGCGCGTTGCTGATACCAAGCGTCCCGTTCTGCGGAACGACGTCGCAGGTCTGCGTAGCGGACAGCGGCACCCGATAGTCGAGGTTCAGATCTACCGGAGTACCACCGCCGGTCACGTGACAGCTTGCGCAGTTCGTGTGCAGGTACGCACGAGCCCGTGCCTCGAGCGACTCGCCGGAATCAAAGGGATCCACCAGTGCGGGCAGAGCACTTACCGGCTCCGGCACATCGACGGTCAAGAGATCGATGTGGTTGTACACCTCTAGCTGGTTGTCGGTAACGCCCGACGACGGATAGAGCAGGTCGGAATTGAGCTGCGCCACTTCCGGTCCGAGCACGATACCCGACGCATCCGTATGGCAGATGAAACACTCGGCCTGACTCGGGTAGATCCAGGTCTGACCGTTGACCGACCGGGTTGAACCCGCATCGTTCCTGATTGCTTCGGTCTGCGCCAGGTTCCACTCGTAGCTGTAGCCCTGCCAGTCGCCGTCCGGATGACGCATCAGCAGGCGCGTCTCTATCAGCTGACCGCCAAGTACGAAGTCCTTCCTGATGACGGAACCGGTGGGAAACGAGAAATCATCGTTTCCGGTAACGGCGACCGTCTTGCCGTCCGGCACACCAATCCAGCGACCCTTTTCGGCGTTATCGGACCAGAAAGGGGCAACCGGCCGGTAAGGAGTCAAGCCAGCTGATGGTTGCGTTGGATCTACAGGATCGGCACAGCCGGTGTCGACCAGACTGTTCGCCACATTGTCGTTCAGCGTTCC
The DNA here is from genome assembly GCA_038757945.1 of Pseudomonadota bacterium. Classification (GTDB taxonomy): domain Bacteria; phylum Pseudomonadota; class Gammaproteobacteria; order Pseudomonadales; family Azotimanducaceae; genus CALHVX01. The sequence continues at coordinate 5,867 of JBCDGJ010000030.1, read as the reverse complement.
GCCGCTCTCGCTGAAGCGATAAATCCGGGCACCGAAGCTGAACTCGAGCACGTAGACCTCGCCGTCGTTGCCCTGCGAGAAGCTGTGGATGTCGAGGCCGCTGTTGACCAGCAGCTCGTTGCTGAAAGTACCGCCACCGGTATCGGTCAGCGCCCAGATCTGCCCGGTCAGGTAGTCGGCATAGATGTACTTGCCCGTAAGCGACGGTGCAGCAGAACCGCGATAGACGAAGCCACCGGTCACTGAACGCGATCCGGACTGGTGCGAGTAGTCGATCACGGGCGGCTCGAATGCCGGGTTCGAGCAGGCCGTAGAGTAGCTGCCGCGTACGAAGCCACCTTCGCAGTCTTTCCAACCGTAGTTGCCGCCGGCAACGATGATGTCGATCTCTTCATGGTGGTTCTGCCCGACATCGCCGGCCCAGAGACGACTGGTCGTCGTGTCGTAGCTCATGCGCCACGGGTTGCGCAGCCCATAGGCATAGATCTCCGGACAGGCGCTCGCGTTCGCACTGGCCCCGCACTTGGCGTTGCCGCGAAACGGATTGCCGACGGGAATGTTGTAGCCCGGCGAGGGATACGCAACGTCGATGGCTTCGATGCGCAGGATGTTGCCCAGCAGGTTGCTGGTGTTCTGAGCGTTTCCGGCGAGGTCGTTGGCACCGCCGCCATCACCGCTTGACCAGTAGAGGAGGCGATCCGGCCCCACCAGAACGTCACCGCCGTTGTGGTTCCGCGCCGGCTGCTCAATCTCGACCAGAACCTCCTCGGTATAGGTTGCCGGGAGCGTGGCATCACTGGTCATCCGCAACCGCGAGAGGCGCGTCTTCGAAGGTCCGGACAGTTCGGTGTAGTAGGAAACGAAGATTTCCTTACGGGTCGGCCAATCCGGATGCGGCGCAGCACCCAGGAGCCCGCCTTCGCCAGCCGCCGTCACGGGTATCGACAGGTACAGCTCCGTGGAATCGGCGCCCGCGGCGTTAGCGAACCGTCTGATCTCGCCGCTGCGGATCAGCACGTACCAGTCTGATGAATCGTTCGGTGGCTGCGCCAGCTTCATCGGCGCTACCAGGTTGGGCAGTGCAGGGAAGGCACCCACCAGGCCAATCGCACCAGGAACGACCGTACGTGCGGGGACCACACAGCTCGTATTAGATGGCCTGGTGGTCAGGCCGATTCCGCTCGCGCCATCGTCGTCGCTGATGGTGATTGTCGCCGTCGCATCGGCAATCGTGGCACCTCTGGGATTGCTCAGCGTCAGGGAAAAGGTCTGGTCGTCTTCTTCGCTGGTGTCGCCCCACACCGGTACGGCTACGGACTTCAGCGTCTCACCTGCAGCAAAGGTCAGCGTGCCGCTGGCCGCCGCGTAGTCGCTCCCGGCAGAAGCCGTGCCGTTGGCACTCGCGTAGTCGACGCTGACGGACGCCGTGCTGGCGGCACTCAGGGATACGGGGACCAGCGCATCGGTTGAGCCGGCGTTGCCTTCCGGTACCAACAGGTCCCCCGCGCTCAGCGTCGGCTCACTATCGTTGTCCGCAATGGTCACCAGCGCAGTGTCGGTACCGAGCGTCGCTCCAGCGGGGGCCGTCAAGACCACCGACAGGGTTTCATCACCTTCGAACAGCGCATCATCGGTCACGGAGTGGGTAAGCGTCCGGCTGGTCTGGCCGGCGGGGAAAGTGATGATCTGGTTGCTGACCGCTGTATAGTCCTGGCGGGCGGTTGCCGTTCCGTTCTGGGAGGACGCCCGGACCGTAACCGAACGCCCGCTGGCTGCGCTGAGGCTCAACGGTACGGCACCGGTGCCGGCGTTCTCCGCAACGCTGAGGGCGCTTAGCGACACGACCGGTTCCGAATCGTTATCGGTGATCGTACCGTTACCCGCGCCACCGCTGACGGTGACGCCAGGCGGTGCGGACAGGGTAACGGAGAAGGTCTCATCTGCCTCATCGAGCACGTCGTCGATCAGCGGAACACTGATTTCGCCGGAGCTGGCCTGTGCGGGAATGGTCAGCGTCCCGCTGCTGGCGGTAAAGTCATTTCCCGCGGCAGCCGACCCCGCGCTCGTGCTGTAGCTCAGGCTGGTGTCGGCATCGCGCAAGGGGCTCAAGGTCACGGCAAAACGCATCGCGCCCGCGGCTTCAGACGCGGTGGCGTCCGCCACCGAAACCGCAGCAGCACCTTCATCGTCATTGATCGTGACCGTCGCCGTCGGTGTGACGATGGTTCCGCCCACGGCGTTGCGCAGGGTCAGCGTCACTGTTTCCGAACCCTCGGTCATCCCGTCGTCGAGAATGGACAGGATAACGGTGCGGCTGGTTTCTCCCGGAGCAAAGGTCAGCGTCGTCGCACCGATGGCCGTATAGTCCTGCCCGGCCGTGGCGGAGCCGTCGCTGCTCTCGAGTACCACCGTTGCAGTCTGTCCGCTGGCGGGCACAAGGCTGACGACAATGCTGGCGCTGCCCGCACTCTCTGCAACCGCAAGATCGCTGACCGCAAGCTGCGGCAGCCCGTCGTCGTCAGTAATCGTACCGGTCGCCGCCGGGTCGGCCGCCGCGATGCCTGCGGTATCCAGCAGCTCGACGGTAATTGTTTCAGTCCCTTCATTGGTCGTGTCGTCGATAATCGCGACGCTGATCACCGCATTCGTGGTCTGCGCCGGAACCGTCAGGGTGCCGGAAGGTTCCGTGTAGTCGACACCCGTGGTCGCGCTGCCAGCCACCACGCGGTAAGTCAGGGTCACCGCAGCCGCCTGCGCAGGGACCAGCGACAGGTTGAAGTTCAGGGCGCCGGAATCTTCGGCCGCGGTAGCATCGGCGATAGTGAGCGAAGCGGTGCCTTCGTTGTCCTGGATCTGGCCGGTTGCTTCCGCGTCCTGCAACGTCGCCCCCTGCGCGTTGGACAGCCGGAGCGTGAAGGTCTCAAGACCTTCGGCGAGGATATCGCCGAGCACGTCGACCGTGATCTGGCCGCTGCGTTGTCCCGCAGCAATCGACAGGGTGCCGCTGGCGGCCGCGTAGTCGGATCCGGCGACGGCGCTGCCATCGGCGGTTGCATAGTCTACGAGCACCGGGCTCGTGCTGGTTCCAGACAGCGCCACGGTAAAGCGTGCGGCGACCGCCCCGGAATCACCCTCGGTAACCGACAGATCCGCAATCGACAGGCTCAGCGGCTCATCATCATCGATGATCGTGGCCGTCGCCCGACCGTCAGCAATCGTTGCGTTCTGGGGATTGCTCAGAACGAGGGTAAAGGTTTCGTTCGATTCGTCCGTGCTGTCGTTCAGCAGCGAGATGAGCACGTCCTGAGCGGTGCTTCCCGCCGGGAAGGTGAGGGTGGCCGAACTGTCCTGAAAGTCGCTGCCTGCCGTGGCCGTCCCATCGGTCAGCGCGTAGGTAACCGTGACCGACTGCTCGCTTGGCGCGGACAGCGATACCGCGAAGGCAGCCACGGCGGCGGTTTCCTCCACCGTCAGGTCGGCAATCGACAGCGTCGGCGCTGCATCATCATCGGTAATCGTGATTGCTGCCGTCGAATCATCGATGGCAGCCCCGGTTGCATTGCTGATCTCGACCGCAAAAGTCTCGTTGGCCTCGTCGACCGGATCATCGAGCAGCGCAAGCCGAATGGTCGTCGACGTTGCACCGGCGTTGATGGTTCCGGTTCCGGTTACCGGTTCGAAATCGATACCCGATGCAGCGGTCCCCTCGAAGGACAGGTAGTCGAATGTAATCGCGGTTGCAGCTGCGCCGCTCGCAGTGACGACGACATCACCCGTCACGCCCTCCGTGAAGCTGGCATCGGCAATTGACAGAGCAGGGGGTTCGTTCGCATCTTCGATCGTGACGACAACCGTTCGGGTCACCAGCACCGCGGGTCCGGCAATAGGACCAAGCTGCAGCGCGAAGCGTTCCGTTGGTTCATCGATCTGATCCAGCAGGGCATCGACGGCGATGGTTGTTACCGTGTCGCCCGCTGGGATAGTTGCCGTGCCTGATCCCGCCGAAAAGTCCGAACCGCTGCTGGCGGAGCCGTTGACCAGGGTGTACTCAACGGCGACGGAGCCGACCGCAGGGCTATCGAGTGCAAGCGTTACCGCTCCGGTGCTCCCTTCAACCACCGTGACCGCGGTGGCAGTGAGCCGCGGATCGCCCGACGCTGGCGCGTCATCGCCGCCGATGACGACGCTGGCGGTATCGTTGAGCAGCTCCGCGTTACCCGCAGATTCGATGCGCACCAGAAAGGTCTCATCGCCCTCGACTTCGAGGTCACCGTTGATGTCGACGACAATAGAGGCATCGGTGGCCCCTGCAGGCAGGGTCAGCGTCGCTGCTGGCAGATCGAAGTCCGTTCCCGCCTCAGCAGAAATCGCGATGCTGCCGTAGGCAACCACGATGTCCCGACCGCTCGGCGCATTCAGGGTCAGGCCCAGCTCGACAGACTGGACGCCGGCGTCTCCTTCCTGCACGGCAGCGCGATTCAGAGCCAGGCCGGGGGAGGGGTCGTCATCCTGTACCGTGCCGACGCCCGTATCGTCGTCGATAGTGGCATTAACCGGGGCGTTGAGCCGCAGCAGCAGCTGGTCACTACCCTCATCCAGCACGTCATCAAGCAACGGTACGACGACCGTCTGCTCCCGGTCTCCGGTACTGAATTCGAGCGTTCCGCTGACAGCCGTATAGTCGTCGCCGGCACGGGCACTGTCATCCTGAGTGCTGTACTGCACGGAAATCGGACCTGCCGCTGCTCGGTCAAGGGACACAACGTACGTCAGTTCGCCTGCAGCCTCGCTCGCCGTGGCGTCGCCGACGCTGAGTGCAGCGGCTGCAGCATCGTCGTCGTCATAGATGGTGATCTCAAGCGATGCACCGATCATGCGAACGTTGCTGCTGGCATTGCTGAAACGCACCAGGAACGTTTCGTCGCCTTCGGCTGCATCGTCTCCGAAAATCGTAAGATCGATGGACTTCTGCGTCGCGCCCGCCGCAAGCGTAGCGGAGCCCGATGTCGCGACGTAGTCGAGCCCGGCCTCGGCGGATGCATCCTCAGTGGTATAGTCAACAGAAACAGAGTCGCTGAGCGGAGCGCTCAGCCGGAGCGTAACCTTGACCTGCTTGCTCTCTAAATCACCCTCGGCAACAGTTGTGCTGGTCACCAACAGGATTGGTAAATCGCTATCTCTGATACTGCCGCCACAGGCGTTAAGTACGGCAGAAGAGAGGGTAAGGAGCCATAGCCGGAGCACTGTTTGCTACTGCACAAAATCACCAATGAAACCAGGGAGGCAGGGAGGGATCTGAGGTGGATGCTCGACGCCCGCTGCGGCGAGAGAGCTGAAGCTACAGGCGCATGTACGTGTATAACTGATGAAAACTCAGTATTCGGTGCTCGCACATACAACGTATTCGTTCCCGAGAAAACGAATGCGGGTGACTAACAACAGTCTTTGAGTTTCGCGCATCCGGGGCCACGCTGGCCAGCATTGTTCGACGTTTACGGCACCAGACCAGTCAGATCCGGCTAGTTCCGAGCAAGGTCGGACAATCTGTAAGGCTGGTTTGGTGGCTGGGACTGTTCAGAGCGATGAGCTCGAATCATCAAAGTCATGGACGCTGGGTACTTAGCGAACCCTAAGAAATTGCGCATAATCAATATTATGTTAAATTATGGAATGATGAGACCCAGGCTGAGGTTCCAAAGCAGATCGCGCTGACTTGTTCCCACGCGTCGCTTCCTGCCCTGTGGACCATCGGGTTGCCGTCGCTCGATGCTCGATGCTCGATGCTCGAGCGTCGGAGTTCAGCCCAGGCGTGACCTCGTTACCTCTTTAGCGACGGCGCGGTTAGTTGTGAGATGAAGCGAAGGTAT
>JBCDGJ010000029.1:0-39194 GCA_038757945.1 Pseudomonadota bacterium | reverse complement strand
TCCACAGGTCCGGCCCGCCGAGATACCGGCCAAAGTTCTTGAGTGGCTGCAATGGAGTGGGGCGGAGCGCCAGCGACGCCTGCGGGTATTCGTTCAGGCGCTGCATTAGATCGCCCAAGGCGGCTTCATCACTCATGTCGACAGTCTCAGCTATGCAACCGGGTTCGCGACGATTCTGATCGAGTGTTAGAGGCTGCCGGAGGTGCCGTCGTCACCATCGGGATAGTGCACCATGCGAATCGAGTGTGCACGTCGAAAACGGGTTGCAGAGTCTCCGCTTCCGGCAAGCTGCGACCGCTTGTCTTACGAGCAGCGCTGGTGCCCTTGCCCAAAGCTCAGCGTCAGAGAAGGTCATATGTGTACCGATAGCGCATTTAGCTATTCGCCAGACCACGTTCGGTTCGCTCTACGTACTACAAGTGAGCTACCGTAATTCTCTTTGTTGCAGGGCCATAGAGGCTGGATTGATGAACGTCCCTGATTTGCCGTCTTTTTTCTGCTTGCTTGTGCTCGGCCCGTGCTGGATGGCTGCCGCTCAAGCAAAGGATCTGTCCGCAGCTGGCGTGGAAGAATCGGGGGAGGGCTCGATGGGACATGCGCTGCAGAATAGCGCGATAGAACTGGCCCGCGGCGATGTTCGGGGTGATGTTCGGGGTGACGTTCGGAGCAAAGGTGCTTTCGACGGCGCTGATGGTCGTCAGGGACCCCAGCGGGCAGACACTACGGGTGCAGGCTGTGACGACAACGCCGCCGTTCAGTATCTGAAGCTCATCGAAGCTATGAACTGGCGAGCCATGCATCAGCGCCTGGCGACGAACGCGCGCTATCTGGACCCTACGATGGTGCACTACGACCGCCCGGCCATAGACCTGGCGGGGCCGGATGCCATCGTGGCCTTCTGGCGGTCCTCTTCAGAGGATTCGGGCACCAGCAACATCAGCTACGACTATACCCATTGTTTCGAAACCGCGGGTTTCAACGTCGTTCGCTATGAGATTGCTGTAGAAGCGTCGGGGCACTTCTTCGGGTTGAAGCAGGATCGGGTAACCGTGCCAGGACAGGTCACATCGGTAATTCAGATTCTCGATGGCATGATTGCTGAGCATCGAGACTACGTGGATTATGCCGCCGCGGACCGATACATCGCCGCGCTGAAGGAGCAGGACGAACGCCAGGCTGCTGAATGACTTATCTGCCTAAGCTGGAAGTATTCGAAATTCGCTCTTACTCCTGTGGCGGGTGCTCAAGCTCTGGGTCTGAATACTCGGCGGCTCGATCCGCCTTGAGCAGCTTTTTCACCAGCCGGGTCATCGCCGTATCGCGCCGGGAGAACAGATAGCTCGCCAACCTGGTCATCACACGCGCTTTGAGTTCGGCGGTTTGATGCTGCCATGCGCTGCGGGCCGTCATGCTTTCTCCTGTAGGGCGGCTGGCGCATCCGTTTTCTCGATGCGCGCCGCGAACCCCTTAAAGTGCGGCACACCCTGCTCGCGGTCGAGGTAGTCGTCTTCGTCGGAGCACATCGTGGCGTCGCTGGAGAGGAAAGCGCCGCTCAGCGTCTCGCTGCCGCGCAGCTCCGGGTACCACCAGCCGTGCGGAACGCGGATGTGGCCGGCTTTCATTGAGTCCTTGACCGCAACCTGCGCGACCACATGGCCCGTTGCCGTTTCCAGCCTGGCCCAGTCGCCGTCAACGATGCCTTCTCTGGCTGCGTCCTCCGGATGCAGGAACAGGTTGGGCAGGGGACAGCGGTCGCGGAGCACTTTGATGTTGCGCTGACCGGTCTGGAAGAACGGGTCTTCGCGGACACCGGTGAACACCTGGTAGGGGTAGTCGTCGTTTACGCCCGGTGCTTCCCGGTAGTAGGGCAGAGGATCGAAACCGAGTTCGTCTAGAACGCTGGAGGCCAGTTCGACTTTGCCGGAGGGCGTCGCGAATCCGGTCTTCCGATACTTGCGGAAGCGCGGTGAGGGTGCCTCCATGAAGGTGCTCGACTGGAAGTCATCGAAGCTGCGGTTGGACCGGGACAGCCGGTAATCCAGGATGTCCTCGATGGTTGCCCAGGGGAAATGCTCACCGAACCCCATTCGGTGCCCGAGATCGCTCCAGAACTGAAAGGTGCTGGAAGCTTCCGCCGGGGGTTCGACGATTTTTTGCGACAGCGTCAGCCGATTGGTCCAGCTCCAGGAATCCGCGATGTGGTTGCGTTCGCTGAAGACGTCGCCGGGGAGCACGTAGTCGGCGAGCATGGCCGTTGGGGTCATGAAGATCTCGTGGGCGACGATCAGATCCTGATTGAGCATGCCGCGATGGATCTGGTGCTGGTTGGCGTAGCTCAATAGGGCGTTGTTCCCAAGCACGAAGAAGGCCTTCACCGGGTAGGGTAGCTCGGTGGCCATGGCCCGAAATACGCTCGTGGGATTGGCCATGTGGCAGCCCATGACCTGATCCGCATAGGGGTAACCCCAGACCTTTTCCGTGGGTTCCTTGAGCATCTCTGCTACCCGGTAGGTGAACACCGGGAAGTCGTCGAAGCCCAGCTGCTTGGCTTTCTGCGCATCGGACAACCGCTCGTGGAAGCCGATTTCTGATTCCGGAATGTAGTCCGGGTTGAAGCCGCCCAGGGTCTCGCCGCCGACGACGTCCAGATTGCCGGTCACGGCACGTAGTATGGAGTGCAGGCGGATCGCGGAGGTGGACGACACCTGCTGGTCCGTGATCGGCGTCCAGGGGATCACCGCTCCGTCAGCCTGAGCGTACATCCGGGCCGCCTCGGCGATCTGGTCACGCGGGACGCCGGTGATGGCCTCCACCCGCTCCAGTGGGTACTCGTCGACCCGTGCCCTCAGCGCGTCGAAACCGACGCAACAGTCTCGAACGAACTGTTTGTCGTAGAGCCCCTCATCAAATATGACCTTGAGCCAGCCCAGGCACATGGCGGCATCGGTGCCGGCTCGGAGCCGCAGATGCAGATCAGCCGTTTCCGCCTGATCGGAGACGCGCGGATCAAGTACGATCACTTTCGCGCCGCGCGCCTTCGCCCCGTTGATCGCGTTGTAGATAGGCGTCCAGGAATGCTTGCGCGGGTTGTGGCCGAACAGCACGATGCAGTTGGTGTTGCCGAAGTCTCCCATGGGGAACCAGCCGTAGGTCAGCTTGTTTACTGCCGCCGTATTTCCTGCGCAAAGCGCAACGCCACTGATCCAGTTGGGAGAGCCGAGCAGATTCATGAACCGCCGGTCGAGGGCATGGGTCGACTGGGTGTTCCACCCGGAGGTGGATACGGCGAGTGTTTCCGGTCCGTAGCGTTCGACCACGGTTCCCAAGCGCTCGGCAATTTCGTCCATGGCCTGGGTGTAGCTGATTTCCTGCCACTGGTCGGCGCCGCGTTCACCCACGCGTTTCAGCGGTGTGCGCAGTCGCTCCGCATGGTTATGAATGTGCGGGGCCGCAGTGCCCTTGTAGCAGATGTTGCGTGCGAGCATGGGGTTATCGTGGGCAATGACCCGGTCCAGCTTGCCGTCCTTGGCCACCGAGCGCAGCTGGCAGCCGATGTCGCAGATGGTGCAAACGGAATATTTGGTGTCGCTCATGGGCTACTCCCGGGCTGGGTGGTGAGTTCGCTGAGCAGCTCGCTCAGCAGGGCTCGCTTGCGTGGGCCGAGCCTGGCGTTGAGGGTGTGCTGCATGTCCAGCCACAGCGGGGCGGCGTGGCGCAGCGCCGCTTTGCCATCGCGGGTGAGTGAGATGATCCTGGTGCGGGCGTCCTCTCCGGAGGACAGAACCACCAGCCCCTGCTTTTCCAGCAGCCGCATGTTGCGGCCCAGGGTGCTCCGATCGAGCCCGGTGGCTTCGGCCAGCGCCTTCAGGGTCGGCGCGCCCAGCTTGTGGATATGGTTCAGCTGCGACAGCTGAGTAATGCTGATGCCGGCATCGAGGAGCTGCTCGTCGTACAGCCGGGTCAGCGCCTGCGCCGCATTGCGCACCTCAATGCAGATACACCTCAGATCGAGCGGATCATCTGGCATGCCGGTCTCAAAAGCAGGTATATACCCCTAATGCTGCGCCGCGCGATGCGGATTTGCAAGCGGCGTGTGCAACGGTCGATCTGAGACTGTGGGGCAGAATCGCTACTTATTGCGTTCTGAAGTTCTTCGCGTTCCTGCGCGCAGCTGCCTCGATGTCACCCTTACCGAACGCCGAGGGCCGAGGTTCCGGCAGCTCGAGGGCCGCCTGCGTCTTCGCTCATGCGTTGATCCGCTCGAACCAGGCGTTGAGGTGATTCAGCCCGTCAACGCTGACCGTGGCCCAGAAATAGGTGCGTGCCCAGCGGTAGGTGGCCATGTCGGCAATCGAGTAGGCATTGCCGACGAGGTAGGAGCGGTTCTCGAGCCGGGTGTTCAGCACTTCGAGCAGACGGCGACTTTCCGTGACGTACCGGTCGATGGCGTAGTCGATGACATCGCCGTGGGGTTTGGCGATCCGCTGAAAATACATCGCCTGGCCCATCATCGGACCAATGCCGCCCATCTGGAACATCAGCCATTGCAGGGGCTCGGACTTCAGCTTTGGATCATGGGAAAGAAACCGGTCGTACTTCTCCGCCAGGTACCAGAGGATCGCCCCGGATTCGAAGACCGTGAAATCGTCATTACTGGTATCGACGATCGTTGGAATCCGGCCGTTCGGGTTCAGCTCCAGGTACTAGCAGCCTGTTGAAAGAGTCTCGTTTGCTCCTGCGGGAGGACCCGGCGCACACGCTGCCAGCGTTGAATCTCCTGGCAATGTGCTCGACATTGCCTGCGAGCTTCGCCTTGCGAGCCTGTGCGCCAGATCCTCTGAGCTTCCGAGACTCTTTCAACAGGCTGCTGAGTTCCTTCTGCTCCCGCCTGGAAAAGTTGATGGGGATCAGCTCGTAGTCGACTTCGGCTTCGTGCAGAAAGATGAGCGACTTCCAGCCGTTCATGGTGTTGGCCGTATAGAGTTTGATGTCCGGCATCGGTGTTCCTGTCTGCTGCCCTGGTTGCTGTTACCCGCAAGCGCGGATGCAGGGGCCTATCTGGTCTGGCGTTTCTGTCGTCGAGTACTCCGTGCCTCGAGCGTTGCATCGATCAGGCGTTCCAGCTGCCCCGGAAACGCCTGCTCGAGCCGTGCGTACTCCGCAGCGCCGAAGATGTTGGTCAGCGTTGATCCGGAGATATAGTAGTAGTTCAGGGCACCCAGTACCTGATAGGCGAAGGCCAGCGCCTCGGCATCGCTGGTGTTGTCCCAGCCAGGGACAGCCTGGACCATCGCAATCAGGCGCTCGAGAAAGGGCTTCAGATACCACTTTCCTGCCGTGTCGGCGCGACGCTTGTTGTCCAGGAGCTCGCGGATGAGCAGCGCCGTCTGGCCGCCCCGTGCACCGGCGTTGTGTTGCAGCCCGAGCATGAAGCGTTTGAACCGGTCAGCCGGGTCGGGGTTCTGATCGGCTGCCAGATAGAGCGCATCGAAGCGCTCGGAAACCCGTTTCAGCACTTCGCCATACAACCTTTCCTTGCTGCCGAAATGGTGCAGCAGCGCCTGCTTCGTCAGGCCGAGCTCGCTGGCGATGGCGGCGATACTGACGCCGTAGAAGCCGCGCTCGGCAAAGAGAGCTTCCGCCTTGTCGAGAAACAGTTCGCGGGTGTCGGTCGTCATGTCGCTATCCGTTTGCTGTTGACAGCTTACCACATGGTAAGTACAGTCTGCTCAGCTGCTTACCAAATGGTAAGTCGGCCCGCGACAGGCCAGCACCGGGCGTTAGCTCGCCGGTCGCCCGGGGGCGCAGGCATCGCGACGAAGAACAGGGACAGAGGAAAGGGATGGAGGATAGAACCTATGGATCGAGCCACTGAATTGACGCTGATCGATGAGCTTCAGTCCCTCAAGGCTGACAACTCAGCCTTTCTGGACGAGGCTGTCGCGCGCAACCCGACAGCGCATTACACCAGCGAAGAACACTTTCGTCAGGAGCAGACGCAGGTGCTTCGGGCCGTTCCAGTCGTTGCCGCACACTCCAGCGAGCTGGTGGGCTCCGGCGCCTTTCTGAGGCGCAATCTCAGCGGATTGCCGGTACTGATCACCAGAGACGAAAACAACCAGGTTCATGCGTTTCTCAACGTCTGCCGCCATCGCGGCACGCGGCTGGTAGAGGAAGACTCCGGCTGCAAACACCGGTTTTCCTGTCCGTACCACGCCTGGACCTTTGCCAACACCGGCGAGCTTTTGGCTGCACCACACTTCGATCAGGGATTTCCGGAGCTCGACAAAGCGGAGCTTGGCTTGAAGCGCCTGGCATGCGAGGAACGGTACGGCTTCATCTGGCTCACTGCTCGAGCAGAGGATGGTAGCGATCTGAATGCCTTTCTGAAGGAGCTGGGCCCAGACCTCGAAGCCCTGTCGATCGGTGAGCTGGGTATCGCGGATGAGCATACCGAAACCCGCAAAGCCAACTGGAAGACGCTGGTGGAAGGCGGCATCGAGTCCTACCACTTCCGGGTTGCGCATCGCACAACCATTGGACCGCACTTCGAGAACAACCTGTCGTCCTATCGCAGCTTCGGCCCGCACCTGCGTTCGGTGCTGCCCCGCACGAGTATGGGCAAGCTGGCGCCGGAGGCTCGCAGCGAGTGGCGCCTGCGTGATCACGCCAACCTGTTGTACACGCTGTTTCCGACCTGTCAGCTGCTCGTGCAGCAGGACCACATCGTCTGGATCACGATGGAGCCGCTGTCAGCCGGTGAAACGCGGCTCCGGCTTGTGACCCTGGCGCCCAGAGCACGGCTCGATGAAGAAGCGCACTGGAAGCGCAACCACGCAATCACCACCATGACGCTGGATGAGGATTTCGTCATTGGTGAGAGCATTCAGAGCTGTGCCAGCAGTGGCGCCAACGAGGCCATGCTGTTCGGTCGGTTTGAGGGTGCGCTGGACCAGTTCAACCGGACGGTAAACGACTACATCGCGTCTGCGTAACCGGCACAATCGGTAGCCGACCAGAAAACGGAAGCATCAGGAGGAGCCATGGAAGACGTGGTCTTGTATTCGGCCAGCAACCAGATTGCGACGGTGACCCTCAACCGTCCGGAGAAGTTCAACACCCTGCGTGGCGACGTCATCAACGCGTTAGAGCAGGCGCTGCAGCGAGCCAACACCGATGAGGATGTCAAAGTAATTGTTCTCGAAGGTGCCGGTGACGCGTTCTGCGGGGGGTTCGACTTTTCCGGCGATGGCTACGGCAGCACGGCACAGGCCGAGCGCGATCCCGGCATGGACATGTACAACGTGACCAGCCGCTTCACCAGCTATATGAACACCTTCATGGGCCTGTGGCGCGGCCTGAAGCCGACTATTGCCAAGGTGCATGGTTACTGCGTCGGCGGTGGCTCGGAGCTCGCTCTGTGTGCCGACCTGGTCGTCGCCTCGGACTGCGCGCGCTTCGGGACGCCGTATGCCCGCATCTGGGGCTGCCACCTGAGCGGGATGTGGGTGCAGCGTTTGGGGCTCGCCAAGGCAAAGTACTACGCGCTGACCGGCGAGTGGGTCAGCGGTCGCGATGCAGCGGCGATGGAGCTGATCAACTTCTCCTATCCGCTCGAGGCGCTTGATGACGAGGTTCAGAAGCTGGCCGCGAAGCTGACGACCATACCGCTGACGCAGCTGGCCGCCATGAAGCTGATCGTCAATCAGGCCTACGACAACATGGGGCTGCAGAGCACGCAGACGCTCGGACCGATCCTGGACGGCATCATGCGCTTCACGCCCGAGGGTATCGGCTTCATTGACGAAGCCCGCGAGCAGGGGGTCCGTTCCGTGATCGAGAAGCGGGACGGTCCCTTCAGCGACTACAGTCAGGCGCCGAAGGACGAGCAACCGCGGCGCCGCAGTGAGCTCGGGCAATGAGCCCAGCAGAGGCTGAATCGACAGCCGCGATCCGGGCGCAGGCACACCTGCATCATGCGTACCTGCTCGGGCTGCAGCTGATGGTGTCGACCAATCAGCCGAACAGCGTGGTTGGCGACTGGATGTTCCGGCTGTTCCGCCGTCAGCATGAGGAGAAGTTCCTGGCCAGCTTCGAAAAGCTCGGCCTGTCAGAGCTGCCCCATGCGGTGGCGTGCGCCAAGTACCACGTTCTCTCAAACAATGTTGGCGGCGTTGGCGTGGAGTACATGTACGAGACCGACCAGAAGGCCTGGGTTCGCTTTCGTTATCCGCGCTGGATGTACCACGGGCCAACGATCTGTGGGGTTCCGGTTGAAGTCAGCCGCGGCTTTCTGCGCGGTTGGTATGCTCAGAACGGGGTGACGCTGAAGAACCCTCGGCTGGGCTACGTCTGTGTGTCCGAGGATATGACTGGCGAGTTTGGCCTGTGCGGCTACTTCATGGAATACGATCGGGACCTTGAGCCCGAGGAGCGGCTGCGCTTTGCGAAGGACGAGCTGCCGCCACCGTTTGTTGCGGACGCACAGCCCAGCGTCCCGCAGGATCAGTGGAACGCTACGCGGCTCGAAAAAGCGAATCGCAACTATGCGCTTACCTACATCCGCAATGGCCTCGCTGAGCTGGTGCATACGATGGATCCGGCCGAGGCGCGAACGCTGGCACAGCGCGCGGCTGGACTGATCGGGCTCCAGTACTACCCGGAAACCGCGGCAATGATCGGTGCGACCGATGGTGATCTTGCGGATTGTGCAAGCTATCTCGCCGGCATGTTCCGGGGTATGGGCGATGAGGTGCAGGTGTCGGAGACCGCGACGGCCATCGAGCTCGAGCACTCGGGGCTGCGGGTGATTCGCGGCCTACCCGAAGCGGAAGCGAGCCTGGTCTTCGATTGCTGGACCGAGCTCTGGAAAGGCGCGGCTCGCTCGCAGCGCGTTATGAAGCACGTCGAGGTGCAACGGAACGGGCTCGAAGCCTGCTGGACGCTCAAGTTGCGTTAACAGCCCGGCGTTCTCAGGACGGCGCGAGCTCCCGGTCCAGAAAGTCGCCGATGGTGGCGACCGCTTCGTTCAGGTGCGCGGGACCATCGGGTCCGGTGTAGTAGTGCGTCGCGCCTTTGACCACGTGCAGCTGTTTGCGATCATGGCTGACCGCTTCGAACAGCCGGCTGGTGTGGCTTGGGGTGCAGGCGTCATCGGCGGAGTTACCCACGACGAGCACCGGCACTGAGATATGGGCGCCGGCTCTGATGGCGTCGCACCGAGCGTCGTCGATGCTCCACTGGCTGAGCCAGCTGCGCAGGCTGCAGAATCGGGCCAGCCCGACCGGTCCGTCGTTGACGATCGCCGGATCTCCCAGATAGCAAGTTCCCGCCTGCCGGTCGCTCGGCTCTATGCTCGAATCGAGCCAGCGCGGGTCCGCCATGGTGCCATGGACGGTAAAGGCGAACTCCCGGTGCGGCTGTTCGGTTGCCCGGATTGCCGCGAGCTTGTCCTTCACCCAGGCCGTGATGCGCCGGTTGCGTGCCACCTGGGCATCTGCAAAGGCAGCAAGAAAGTCGGCGCTGTAGGGTGGCTGGTTGGGATTCGTCGGGTCGTAGAGGTTCAGCGTCGGATCGCGCACCTCTGGACGCGTTTCGTCGCGGATGGAGGGGTCAATCCACTCCGTAAATATCCGGTGCCGGCTGACGTGGGCAGCGAGCATCAACAGGGCATCCGCGGCCGGCAGGCGAGCTGCGCTGACCTCGTAGGGATCGCCCGCGGCGGTATCGGTGATGCCATCGCCGGCTTCTGCCAGCGCCTGGTACCACATGGCGAGCGATCCACCGCCAGACCAACCGGCGAGCACGATGCGCTCGTATCCCATCCGTTCCCTGGCATCGCAAATGGCTTCACCAAGATCGCAGGCGACCTTCTCCATAATGAGCGCATAGTCCGCGCCCCGGTAGCGCGAGTTGGCCCAGAGCACGTGATGGCCGGCGGCTGCGAGGGCCCGCACCATGGGCAGATACATACCACCGCCAATGGGGTGCATGAACACGATCAGCGTGCGGGAAGGGCGGTTGCTGGGACGAATCAGGTGGCAGTCCAGCCCGACCAGCGCGCCACCGCCGCCATAGACGTCGCTGTAGGTGGCGTTCTCCCTGAATCCAACTGCGTAGGCAATCCGTTCGCAGTCCCGGGGCGTGCCGGGGGTAGGCGCTGCTGACTGGTCAGCCATGTCGGCCTGCAGCCATGGGCAATCGAGCTGGTCCCGCCCGGGTTCCATTAGGCGCCAGGATCGATACCGGGATCAACGCCTGGATCATGAACGGGATTGGGGCAGCTGGCCGGGGAGTGCGCTGTAGCAGGGTACTCACACGCGCCCCGGCTATACCGGATGCAGGCGTACGGGCACGTCCCGGATGCCGCGTATAAAATTGTTCGGCAGCCGTTCTACCGGGCCGACGAGCTCCACCGTATGGAAGCGCTTCAGAGTCTCCTCCCAGAGGATCCGCAGCTGCATTTCAGCCAGCCTGTTGCCCATGCAGCGGTGTACGCCGAAGCCGAAGGCGACGTGGGCCCGGGCGTTCGGGCGATCGATGATCAGCCGGTCCGCTTCCGGAAATACGGTTTCGTCGCGATTGCCGGAGACATACCACATGACAACCTTGTCGCCGGCCCGGATCAGCTTGCCGCCCAGCTCGTAGTCCCGCAGCGCGGTTCGGCGCATGTGCAGCACGGGCGTCTGCCAGCGGATGGTCTCGGCAACAAAATTCGGGATCAGATCCGGGTTGTCACGCAGCTTCTTATACTGGTCGGGAAACTGGTTGAGCGCCACGACGCCGCCGCTGATGCTGTTTCGGGTGGTGTCGTTGCCTCCCACGATCAGCAGCAGCAGGTTGCCGAGAAACTGCTCCGGATCCTCGTTCATGCGGCTCGTGGCTTCATTGTGGATGAGCATCGAAATCAGATCGAACTTTGGCGGTTCCTGTGCCCGTTCGGCCCAGAGCTGGTAAAACGCACCGGCAGCGCCCATGAGCTCCTCATAGCGCTTCTTCATGTCGATGCTGTCATCGCCGGTGACTTCCGGTACGGCGGTCGCCAGATCCGACCAGTACACGAGCTTGTGGCGCTCTTCGTAGGGAAAGCCGAACAGGGTGGCCAGCATGCGCGCCGTCAGCTCGATGGACACGCGCTGTACCCAGTTGAACGTTTCACCGACGGGCAGGTGTTCCAGGATGTCGATGGCGCGCTCGCGGATCAGCGGTTCCAGCTCTGCCAGATTGTTCGGCGCCACCGTCGGCGCGACGGCCTGTCGTTGCTTCGAATGTTCTGGCTCATCCATGGTGATGAAGCTCTTGCCCTGGATCTGGCCTTCTTCCATCACGTAGGGATCGACGATGGCGATACCCTTGGCTTCAGAAGAAAACACCGTGTTGTTTGAATCGACCTCCTTGATCAGCGCGTGGCTGGTCACCGACCAGAACGGACCGTTGACGCTGTCTTTGAGGTAGTGCACGGGGGCTTCTTCGCGCAGGCGTTGAAACCAGGGCTGCCAGCTGTCTTGCTGAAAGCGTTCCGGACGGCTGACGTCGATGTCTTCCAGCGGCGTGCGATCGACTTCGCTGTGGCTGGCTTCGGGGGCGGTGGCGCTCATGGATTCTCCAGGATCGATAGGGTGCTGTTCGATTCCGATGCGGTGCGATTGCCGTGCGTTTCAGGCGGCGATACCCGGCGCGCCTTCTGGCTCGACCGTGAGGCGATCAGCGGCATCAGCCCTGCGGCTCGCTTCTCGGTATTTGTACTGCAAAAGCTTCCAGCTCATAGACGGCGCCCTCGGGGATGCGGGTCCCGTCGGCAGGATTGCGCTGCAGATCGTCGCGCAGGTGCTGGGCCTCGGCCGCTGAGCGGTGTTTCTCGAGCAGTCTGCCCGCAAGCAGCACGGTCTTGTCGCCGCTATCGGTGGGGATGAAAAAGCTGTAATCCCGGAACGAGACCCGGACGGTCCGTGCCCCCTCCTGCGCGATGAAGAAGCAGCCCTTCTTCTGGCAGACCTTGGCCACTCGTGTGCGGATCTTCAGATCCCGCTCCAGATGTGCGGCTGGATTGCTGAGCACGGTGCCCAGTCGGTATACCTCACCCTGCGCCGGGATCGGGGCTCCAAAGGTTTCGCTGGTCGCCGTGGCCTCGACCGGCTCGGAGAGCCGCAGCACGTCTGCCTGCGCCGTTGGTGCGGCCAACGCAACCAGTATCAGGGTGAGCCGCAACGCCGCGGCCCGGTAGCAATGTAATCCGGTCATCGGGGTTCCAAAGTGCCTGCTGTGTCGCTGTCCAGTATCACCGCTGCGCCAGGAAGGACAAGGGCAGCATCCGCATTTCTGCTTCCTGAGCGGCGTCAGTCCGGTCCCGGCGGACCGGTGGCGCGATGTGGAGGTTGGTGCGAGTATCCAGCTGAACGAGGGGAGTCATCATGGCATTAACGATAGAACCACTGGGCGCGGCCTGCGGTGCCCGATTGACCGGTGTGGATCTCAGCGCGCCGGTGTCGCCGGAGATCCAGCGTGCGGTTCGCCGCGCCTGGTTGGAGCACAAAGTGCTGGTTTTTCCTGATCAGCCACTGTCTCCCGAGAACCTCCCGCAGGCTGCCCGCAACTTCGGGCCGATTGGCGATGATCCGTTTTTTGAATCGATCAGCGCAGGCAGCCCGGTGGTCGCGATCTGCCGTCGGGCGGATGAAACAGCGCCGGTGTTTGCCGAGGCCTGGCATACAGACTGGAGCTTCAAGGTCCGCCCGCCGGCGGGCACGCTGCTCTTCGGTGTGACCATTCCTCCGGTTGGGGGCAATACGAGCTTCATCAATCAGGAGCTGGTGCTTGCGCAGATGCCCGCTGACCTGCGGCGCCGGCTCGACGGACTGATCGCCCGGCACTCGGCGAAGGTCGCCTATGCGCCTGAGGGTACCTATGGTGAAGCGGATGCCGGCTCTGACCGGAGCATGAAGATCCGTATCGATGCCTCAGCCCGGGCAGTGCAGACCCACCCACTGATCATCAGGCATCCGGAAACCGGCGCCCGCGTGGTGTACAGCACGCTCGGCTACATCTGCGGCATCGAAGGCATGGCTGACGAGGCAGCGACGGCGCTGCTGCACGAGCTTTACCAGTGGCAGACTCAACCGCAGTTCCAGTATCACCATCGGTGGGAGCCCAACATGCTGGTGCTCTGGGACAACCGTGCTGTGCTGCACAAGGCCAACGGTGGGTTCGACGGTTACGAGCGCCTGTTGTATCGCGTCACCATTGCTGATGATCCGGCGTTCTATCTGGACGGTGCCGCTGCATGACGCGGCCCGTTGCGCTGATTACCGGTGTTGGACCGGGTACTGGAACGGCGTTGGTCGAGCGTTTCGTCGAGGGCGGCTATCGGGTCGCAATGATGGCTCGCAGCGCCGACCGGTTGCAGGAACTGGAAGCGCGCTACGAGCACGCGCATGCCGTTCCCTGTGATGTCGCCGACAGCGACGCCCTGGAGGCCGGCGTGGACCGGGTTGAACAGGGTCTGGGCGCGGTCAGCGTGCTGGTCCACAACGCCGTGCGCGGGGTCCGGGGCGACTTTCAGACGGTCGATCCGACGCTGCTGGAGCTGGCCTTCCGCATCAACGTGCAGGCGCTGCTGCTGCTCGCCCGGCGCGTGGCGCCGGCTATGATCGAAGCCGGGCAGGGTGCCATCATTGCGACCGGCAACACGGCGGCCTACCGCGGCAAAGACTTTTTTGCCGGCTTTGCACCGACGAAAGCAGCGCAGCGAATTCTGCTCGAGAGCATTGCCCGGTCTGCCGGTCCGAAGGGCGTACATGCCGCTTACGTGGCGATTGATGCGGTGATCGATCTCGAGTGGACTCGCAAACGCTGGCCCGATGAACCGGACGAGTTCTTCTGCAAGCCGGCGGATATTGCTGCGGAAGTGTTCCACATCGCGCATCAGCCGAAGTCCGCGTGGACCTTCGATACGGTGATACGACCGTTCGGAGAAACCTGGTAGGTGCAATCGGTTCAGGGCCGCTCAGCGATCGAAGCGGACGACGGCGGCAGCGCCGAGCTGAGCGTAGCGGGCGGGATCGCAGGTCAGAATGATGATCTGACAGGTTTCGGCGGCCAGGGCGATGGCGTTGGTCATTGCACCGAGACGCTCGGGATCGGCATACCCGAGCGTATCGTCGAGAAACAGCGGTACACCCCCCGTGGGCGCAACCAGCTGTGCGGCCGCCAGACGCAGGAGGATGCCGAGCTGCTCCTGAGCGCCGATGCTCAACGCGTCGAAGGGCAGCCTGCGGCCACCCAGGTCGCGATGGGTGATCTGCCAGTCCTCTGAGAGGCTGACGCTGAAGTCTGCGCCGAAAACGAGCCTGCCGAGCCGCTCGATCTGCGCCTTGAGTGGTGCCAGGTAGGCTGAGCGCGCTGCGTCCCGGTGTTGGTTCAGCGTGTCCCAGAGCCGTCGTGCTGCCCGCGCGCGCCGTTCCCGGGCGGTCAGGGCATCTTCCGCTGCGGTCAGCGTGGCTTCGAGGTGCTGAACACGCTCGTAGCGGCCGTCCGCTCGGGCCCTTTCCAGGCGGTCCCGGGTTACCGCCAGCGCTGTCCGTAGTTCTCCCTGCTGGGCGTTCGCGCGCGCCAGCGCGGCGCGGGCGTTGTTCTCCAGCAGGGCGGCATCGTCGACGCTTAAGCCGCTGTCCTGCTTTTCAAGCTCCTCGATGTCCCGCTGCAGCGCCTCGCGTTGCTCCCTGAGCTCGTTCAGCTGCTGGGAGAGGGCCGTATCGCTGATGCGGCCCTCTTCCTCGTCGAGCTGTCTGCGCTGCTCGGTCACCGTCGCTGCGTCGACGATCCGCTGTTGCTCGGCCTCTCGTAGCATGGCGTCAGTACGCTGCTGCTCCGCGTTGAGGGCACCAATACGCGCGTCCTGATCCTTGAGGTGCTGATCGATCTCGCTGATCGCCTTTTGTTGCGCCGCCAGCGGGGGTGATTCCTCGCGGGTGTCGGGCAAGCCGGCTGCCTCAAGCTGCTGCTTGAGCCGTCGCTGTTCGTCACCCAGCGTTTCCGCTTTGGCAATGAGTACCTCAATGGCCTGGTCGTCGAGCAGCTCATCGAGCTGGTGGGCGAGGGCTCTGCGTTCCGCTGCGGATGCGGCGCGCCGCTCTGCGGCGGCAACGGCGGCCGCAAGCGTGGTGATCTCGAGCTGTGCGCGCAGTGCCTTCAGTTGCTCTGCTGCGGCATCGCGACGGGTAAGGGCGTCGCTGAGGCCGGCCGGTGCCTTGAGGGTCAGCTCGGCGAGCGTGTCGAGCTCGAGGCGGTGGGTGCCGACAATCGTGCCGTCCAGCACCTCGCCTGCCTCCAGGGTACGTTCGGTGCCATCGACAGTGATCCGAAGTGGGCTGTTCGGAATGAATCGATAGCGCGTAGCGGCCAGGTTCAGCGTCTGCTCGCTGACCTCGAGTTCCGTTTCAGCGGATCTCAAGCTTTCCAGCGCTTCGGGCGTCATCGGATCGGCAGCGAGCCGCTCCTCAAGGGTCCTGAGCGTTCGCCGGAGCGACTGACGTTGGTCAAGCGCCCGTGCGAGCGCGCCTTGCCGTTCTTCGAGCGCCTTCTGCCGGTCGACCAGCTGTGCGTGCAGCAGAGCCTGCTGCAGCTGTGAGCGTTCGCGCTTGAGAGCCGCTCTCTGCGATTCTGCAGCGGCCAGGTGCTCGGCGATCGGTTGTTGCCGCGCACGCGCTTCGGCGAGCGCCCCGGTCGCAGCGACCAGCTTCTGCTGGATGGCCTCGAGCCGTTCACGTTTCGCCACGCGCGCGCCGAGCGCCTGCTGCTGCTCAGTCAGGTTGCGTTCCAGCACTGCATCTTGTCGTGCGAGCTCGAGCTTCTGTTCTGCGAGCCCCTGCAGCGTCGCGAGCTGTTGCGCTTTGCGTGCTGCATTGTCGACCAGAGCGGGGTGGTGCTCCGCCAGCTGTGTGAGCTGTCGCTGCTGGCGCTCCTCGAGGGCCAGGTCCTCCTCCAGTCCGGTCAGCGCGGATCGGGCATCGAGCAGGTCCCGCCGCAACGCTTCGACGACCTGCTGCTGCTCCGTAAAGCGGGGTTTGCGGTTTTTCACGGTGTAGTGCGCTTCGAAGGCCGACTGCGCCGCATCGAAGATGCTCCCGCTCCGCTGATCCGTATCCGACTCGGCGGTGCTGCCTGAGGCGCTGTCGAGCGCCTGTGCCAGGCTCGGCGAGTGGCTGAGCAGGACCTGATCGACAGCGGCGCCCTGATCGACGAGCAGGGTCTGCCAGAGCGTCAGATCCAGATGGTTGGACAGCAGCGTGGTCATCTGCTCATGGGCTTCGCGTCCGGTCCACTGCCCTGATCCCGGCCCGAGCTCGCTAAGCTCGGTTGCGCCGTTGCGGTTGAACGTCTTCTGGTACTCGAAACGACGCCCGTTCAGCTCGAATACTGCGCAGACCGTGCTGCCGGTATCCTGGCCCACCGGTTGCACCGCGCGAATACTGCTCTTCTTTGAGGAATGCTGCTCCGTGAGCAGCATGCGCAGCGCTTCGATCAGCGTTGACTTACCGGCTTCGTTGGGCCCTTCGATAAGCGTGATGTCCTCGCTGAAGTCGACTTCCCGCTCCGCTACGCCGCGCCAGCTGCGCAGCCTGAGGCGCTCGAGCTGCATCAGTCTGCAACCTGCCGGTTGAGACGGTAGAGCAGGCGCAAGGCATCCTCGGCTTCTGCATCACCGGTTACGGCCGCCGATTGCAGTTCGTGCCAGGCGGACTTCAGGTAGCCACCGAGCTCAGTGGCGGCATCGTCGAGGGCGTCGGGTACCACGGCAAGATCCGTCCTGCCCGCGCTGAGGGTCAGGCTTGCGAAGCGCTCGCGCTGGCTGTCGAGCAGATCGTCGAGTTCGGCACTGTCCCGCAGGTTCAGGGTGCCGACCAGCCCAAGCCGAACGGCCGAACACGCTTTGTTCGGCAGCGCTTCGAGCCATGTTCTCAGCTGGGCAAGGTCTTCGGGGCCGTTCAGATCAAAGGTGCGGCGCTCGAAAGTCCAGTCACTGGTTCGGATCGGGGTCACCGTGCAGTGTGCGCGCGACAGGTCCACCAGCAGGACCTGATTCGGGTCGGTTTCGCGGAAGTCGGTGACCACCGGTGTGCCGGAGTACCAGATGCGTCCACTGCTGCCGACGGCAGTTGTGGAGTGGCGATCCCCGAGCGCCAGATAGTCAAACCGGTGTTCGGTGAGCGCTGCTTCAGCGTGTGCCAGCTGGATCAGCTCTGGCACCGTGGGATCCGGTGCCTGCTCGCGGATGGCGCCGTGGGCAACCGCGATTCGCAGGCCGGAGGCGGGCTGGAGCCCCTCGCACAGGGTCGTGACCAGGTCACGACCGGGGCGCTTGTTGAGCCACGGGGCGCCGACCACCTCAACCTCGCGGAGGCCCGGGACCGCTACCGGCTCATCGTTCTCGAGCACGATGACATGCGAGAGCTCGGCCAGCTCCGGCGTACGCAGTATGGCGCTCGTCTCCAGGGGATCATGATTGCCCGGCAGCAGAAACACGGGGACTGGAATCGCCCGCAGAGCGTCGAGGCTGCGCAGCAGCGTCTGCCGGGACAGCTGATTGGACTCGAACACGTCGCCGGCGACTACGACAAATTCCGCCCGGTGCTGGCGCACCAGCGCGCCCAGGCGTGCAACCGCGTCCATCCGCTCCTGCACGAAACGATTGCCCGCTTCCTCGCTCAGCCGTGCCCGGGTCATGCCGAGCTGCCAGTCAGCGCTGTGCAGAAATCGGACTGTGGGCTCGATGTCGGTCATGCAGGTTGTGGCACACGCGGGGTGGTGAGTATCGAGCAGTCGTCACGCACGGGCAAATCAGCGGCAGGCCGTATCGCCGTACGGCAGCAGGACGGCTCGATCGGCGTGTGCCGGATCGGAGGCACCGATGAAATCAGGGTGGGCGTAGGCGCTGTGCGTTCGCCGTACGAAATGGCCTGTCGAGAGCCTAGGGCAACGAACGCAGTCGCCCGACGAGGCGCAGCAGGCGCCGGCCACCGCCAGACCCTAACCACAGGGCCAGCCCGCTCAGCAGGATGAGCAGACCGCCGACCAGGACCAGGGGTTTAAGCGGATCCCCGAACACCCAGACGCTGATCAGCGTCGCGACCGGGAGCTGGACATAGACGATCGGTGCGATCACCGCGGCGCCTGCGGCTACGGTGGCTGAGTACATGAGGTAGTGGCAGGTGCCCGCCGTGACCGCGACCAGCATGCAGACACCGACTACAGCACTGCTGGGGGGGGTGCTGATGGCGAGATCCGGATGCAGCAGGTGGCCGACCAGAGCCCCCAGCGCCAGGAAGCAGGCGGCCCAGAAGGCCATGTAGAACTGCGCCGCCCAGATCGAGCTTTGCGTGGCAACCAGCCGGTTGAGGATGATCAGGCTGCTGACGCCGACGGCCGAGAGCAGCGGCAGCGCCGCTACCCAGCCGAAGCTCTCGCCGTTCGGCTGCAGCATGAACAGCACGCCGACAAAACCGAGCAGGGTAGCGCTCCAGCCGAGGGCGGAGAGCCGTTCGCCCAGCAGCAGCACGGCGAGCAGCGCGGTCAGAATGGGGTTGATGAACTGGATCGCCGATGCGTCGGCCAGAGGCATGATGAAGATCGCCGAGAAGAAGCTGGCCGTGGCAACGGTGAGCGCCAGGCCGCGGGCAAGGTGCATCCAGGGGCGGCGAACCCGGAAGCCTGCCGGTCCCTCACGCAGCAGCAGGATCGCTGCGAAGCCGACGGCACCGATCGAAAAGCGCAGTGCGCCGACCGCAAGCGGCGGCCAGCTGCCGGCGAGCGACTTGATAAACATGTCGCCGATGGGAAAACCGCAGAAGGCGAGCAGAGCGAACAGGATGCCGCGGCGCGCGTCCACGGAGGGTGGGGGGGATGTCAACGAATGCGCTCTGTACGGCCGTACGCACCACGGGTTCGGGTGTGTGGGTAGAACTCAGCGAAGCGCTGCCAGCGATGCAGCCGCAGCCGCCAGCTGCGCCACAGTTTCAGACCGGTTTTCTGCAGGCCCTGCAGTGGCGAGGCTGCCGGATGCTGCGTTGTCGACTTGCTGATCGAGGACGGTGAGGGCAGCTCGAAGATGATATGCGGTTCCACGAGATAACACGCCAGACCCGTATCCCAGAAGTGATCGTAGAACTTGTCGATGGGCCGCCAGATGCGGGTGCCGTGCTCGAGGATCTTACGCATGCCGTTGCGGTTGACCACGTAGCCCTGGGTACCGCAAAGGCCTTTAAAGGGGCGCGTCAGCATCCGGTTTGCCGGCAGCGTCTTCGCCGGCTTACGCCGGCGGTGCTTCAAGGCCATCAGCCGGACGAACTCGTACCGCTGATCGGTCAGGTCCTGAAGGCCCCGGAACACGTCGCCAAAGCCGGCTTCCAATGCCACATCATCCTCCAGCAGGCACAGGCGCTCTACGCCTTCCTCAAAAGCCTGCCGCACGGCGCGCAGATGTGAGAGATAACAGCCGATTTCGGAGCGGGTCAGAAGTGTCCGGCGATAGCGCAAGGCTGCCGCTTCATCGAGGTACTCTCCGGCCTCGAGGGCGGGCGCCTGCTGCCGACCATCGATGGCGGGAAAACAGCTCGCTTCGAGGCCCTCCGCCGCAAGCGCAGCGGTGAGCACCCTGACGTTGCTGCTCTGCGGCTCCAGGGTGATGATCTGAATGCGGGTGCTCATGAGTCGAGACGATCACCCGCCTCAGGCTCATCGGCGCTTACCGGCAGCACTCAGCGACGCTCGTACTGGATTTTCAGCGACGGCAGATTCCGGAGGATGAAGCTCGGTTCTGCCTGCGGCAGCTCCGCCGTCGAATCGAGGCGCAGGTTTTCGAGGTGATCGAGCAGCGTGGCAAAGCCTAGGTTCAGCTCCTGACGGGCCAGCGGCGCTCCAATGCAGTGGTGGACACCGGAACCGAACGCGAGCTGCATACCCGCCTTCTCGCGATGAATGTTGACCTGCTCAGGTCCGTCGAACTGGCGTTCATCGCGATTGCCGGCGCCGAAGCGCAGCATCACCATCTCGCCGGCTTTGAGTGGGTAGCCGCCCAGCTCGGTGTCCCGGGTGACGAGCCGGGGCAGCCCTTGCACGGGCGACTCGATGCGCAGCACCTCTTCGACAAAAGTACGGATAAGCTTCTCGTTGCCGCGCAGTTCGGCTTCCAGGCCCGGGTTCTGGCACAGGGCCAGCATCCCCCAGCCAAAGGTGCTGGCCGTGGTTTCGTGGCCGGCGACCAGGAACTGGTTCAGGATCGAGATGGCTTCCCCGTAGGTCAGCGGCCGATCTTCCTGTTCCAGTTTGCTGTTGGCCAGAATCGTGATCATGTCGGTTCTGGGTTCGGCACGGCGCTCGTCGATCAGGCGGCACAGCAGGCGCTGCAGGTCCAGCGCCAGCTGCGCGCGGCGCACCTGCTGCTCATCGGTCAGCGGTGCCATTCGCAGGGTGCTCGCGGCCGCCGTGGCGGCTTCATCGAAGAAGTCACGATCGGCTTCCGGAATGCCCAGGCGGTCGGCAATGATCCGCAGCGGTACCGGGAAGGCGAAGTGTTCCACGAAGTCCACGGCGCCCGACACGGTGGCGTCGAGCATCTGCGTAAGTGCACTGTCGATAACGGCCTGCACCTGGGGCTCGGCGCGCTTCACCTCGCTGCCGGTGAATAGTTTGCTGACCAGCGAGCGATACTGGGTATGCTCTGGCTGATCCAATGTCAGCATCGTCGCCGGCAGCGGGATCATCTCCTTGCCGATTTCTGCAAGTTTGGCCCGAGCCTGCTCGGAGGCGCTGGCAAGCCCCGCCTGCCGGGTGGCTTCCATAAACGCTTCGAAGCGGCTGGAGAAGGTCTCCGTATCCTTGATGGCCTCACGAATCAGGTCGTAGCGGGTGACGACGTGGAGATTCATGGCCGGGATCGGATAGACCGGCGCTTCGTCGCGCAGCGTGGCATAGGCCGCGTAGGGGTCGATTAGCGTTTCCGAAGTAAAAAGATCGACGGCGACGTTACTCATCCGCTAGTCCTCCAGCAGCTATCAAATTGAAATGCACGGCGAGCCTACCCAAATCCTCGACCAGCATCGAGTCTTAGAGCTTAGGTTCTGTGCCGTGAGTTTCACGCCACGCTCGCTCAGCGCCCCAGACAGGCAGACATATCTTGTCTCGCCAGCGCCAGCGCGCAGCGTCCGATCAGCGCGGGTTGTTCGAACTGCAGCAGGTGTCCCTGGTCGTCGAGCTTCAGAATGTGGGTCTGGGTGTTCGCGAACAGGCGTGCGGCATAGTCCACGTGTGCGATCGGGACCAGGGTGTCATCTTTGCCATGGATAATCAGCAGGGGACGCTTGAGTGTCTGCCAGACCTCCTGGGCCGCCTGGACCTCTCCGGGCAGCAGGAACATCTCGATGTTTGATCGCCGCAGCGTCGAGCCGATCAGCGTCCGGACACCCGGCAAGCGGCCCGCATGGTTGTACCAGCGCAGGATCTTGAGCGACGGATCAAAGGGGCCTGCAAGCGCCACGACGCCGTCAACGAGGTCCGGATGGCGGGCGCCGAGGTAGGCAGCCATGGGCGACCCCCAGGAGTGGCCGGCAGCGATCAGCGGCACCTCTGGATACTCATCGTGAAGCTGTTCCAGCAGCGGCTGCAGGAGCGTGCTGTGCTCTTCAAAGGTTGTCGCCATTCGCTGCTGGCCGCGGCTCTGGGACAGCCCCCAACCGGGCCGATCGATACTGATTATCCGGCCGCGTTCGAGAAAGCTGTCGTCAACCATGAGCCCGGCGATATCCGACCAGCCACCGGGCGTGCCGTGGATCCAGAGCAGCTGGACCTCTTTTGCGGCGCCGGCGCTGCGGAAATACAGATCGAAGTCTGCTGACGGAACTGACAGGCTGCGGATTTCCGGGTTGCTGGCGATGCGATCGGCCACCAGCTTTTCATTGGCGCCGATCGCCGCGGGCATGCAGCCCTGGGCAACGCCCACCAGGCCCAGCAGCAGGCTGATGATCAGTGCCTGCGATGCGGACAGTGGTTCTTGCGCCGTTCCCGGTGCGCGTTTCACAGCCGCCGCAACCCCTTCTGATCGAGCCCGAGCCGACCGACCGGTGCCGCCGCGCGGCGCATGCCCGGCACCGGAGCAAGCATGAACAGGTCGCCATTGCGACCGTTGAGCTGACGCGGTATGCCCAGCTGCCGAGCGAGTGCCGCGTGCCCATCCAGGTGTTCATCGGCGCCGTGCACAGGGACCGCGATAGCGGGCGCTACCCATTCGTAGAGCTGTTTCAGCTCCTCCTGCGCTGGATGCCCGGAGGCGTGAATCGGCAGATTGCTCTGCTCATCGGTAATGATGTGCGCACCTCGGCGCTCGAGCCGCTCGATCAGGCTGGCAACGGCGGTTTCGTTGCCGGGGATGACGCGTGAGCTGAACAGGACCGTGTCGCCCCGTTCCAGCGAAAGTGCCGGATGTGTATCGGCGGCCAGGCGATCCAGGGCTGCACGGGGTTCGCCCTGGCTGCCGGTGGCGATGGCTAGAACTTCTGACCGCGGCAGGTAGCCCAGATGTTCGGCATCGATCAGCTCCAGGGCAGGATTCCACACGTTTGCCGCCCTGGCGGCGTGATAGTAGTTGTGCAGAGATCGCCCGATGAGACCGGCGTAGCGGCCGCAGCGTTCGGCGATCCGCACCAGCGTTGCCAGGCGAGCGACGTTGCTGCCGAAGCAGGCGGCAATGTCGCGGCCGGGCGCGGCGCGGATCTGGTCCTCGAGCCCTTGCTCGAGCGCGCCCTCGCTGGGCGAGTACCCGGGAACCAGGGCATTGGTCGAATCGCACACCATGGCATCGATGCCTTCCTCGCCAAGGGCTTTGAGTTGCGCGGCGCTGTAGCTGTCCCCCACCACCGGGTCCGGGTCCAGCTTCCAGTCAGCGGTGTGGAAGACCGTGCCGGCGCCAGTGCGCAGAACCAGACCCTGGGTTTCTGGCGTCGAATGAGTGAGCTGAACGGCTTCGACGTCGAAGCTGCCGACGCTGAAGCGATCACCGGCCCGAAAGGATCTGAGCGGCACACGCCGCAGCAGACCTGCCTCGGTCAGCTTGCGCTTCAGCAGCTCGGCACAGAATCGCGTGGCGTAGACCGGGCACTGGAGTTGTGGCCAGAGATGAGCGACGGCGCCCACGTGGTCCTCGTGGGCGTGGGTAATGATCAGTCCCCGCAGCCGGTCACGGCGCTCGGCAATGAAGGCCGGGTCAGGCGTCTGAACGTGGGGGTCGGTGCTGCCGGGTTCGCTGAAGGTGATGCCGCAATCGACCATCAGCCAGTCGCCGTCGTGGCCGTAGAGATTCATGTTCATTCCGATCTCGCCACAGCCGCCCAGGGGTAGCAGCCAGAGATCCTCTTGCGCAGGAATCAGATTAGCGGGGGTCAAGCCAGATCCTTTCTACGCGACATTGATCTACGGGACATCGATCTACGGGGCATTGATCTACGGGACATTGATCTACGGGACATTGATCTACCGGACACTGACGCCGGTGCGCCTCACCGCAGCGACCCGCGGCTGTTGAGGCGCTCTACTGGAAACCCGTGCAGACCCTCCCGGGAACTTCAGTGTAATGCATCGAGCACCGCCACGCGGGCGATGAGTTCGGCAATCCGGGTGCTGTAGCCCCACTCGTTGTCATACCAGCTGACGACCTTAACCATCTCCCCGTCAAGGGACTGCGTCAGCAGGCTGTCGAAGATGCTCGAGTGTGGATTGCCGATGATATCGCTGGAGACGATCGGATCGGTCTGGTATTCGACGATGCCCCGCAGCGGGCCTTCGGCGGCAGCGGCAACCGCGGCATTGATTGCTTCGCGGCTGGCCGGTTTTGATAGCTCCACGGTCAGGTCGATCAGACTGCCGTCCGGCACCGGAACCCGCATGGCCATTCCGTCCAGGCGACCCGCAAGCTCCGGCAGCACCAGCCCGATAGCCCGGGCGGCGCCGGTTGATGTGGGCACGATGTTGGTGGCCGCATTGCGGGACCGGCGTGGATCTTTGTGCGGCGAATCGATCAACCGTTGATCCGACGTGTAGGCGTGAACGGTCGTCAACAGGCCGCGCTTCAGGCCGAAGGCTTCGTGCAGGATGCGGGCGATGGGCGCCGCGCAGTTGGTCGTACAGCTGGCATTGCTGATGATGCGAGAATCGGCCTGCACGACGTCGTCGTTCACGCCGAGCACTACTGTGGCAGGGAGCGGATCCTTGGTGGGTACGGTCACGATGACGCGCCGGGCACCGGCACTCAGGTGCGCTTCGAGTTCAGTGACCTTGCGGAAGCGCCCGGTAGCTTCGACGACGTAGTCCACCTCGAGCCTGTTCCACGGCAGCTTTGCCGGCTCCGGCTCGCTCAGGATGACGAACTGGTCGCCATCGATGGTGAGCTGATCACCCTCCAGCGTCACGGTGCCGGGGTAGGTGCCGTGAATGCTGTCGTATTTGAAGGCGTATGCCAGATCCTCGGGGCTGGCCAGGTCGTTGACCGCGACCACATCATAGTGGTCGCGGAGTTTGGCGATGCGGGTCACGGTCCGGCCGATGCGGCCGAACCCGTTGATCGCAATACGCGGTTTACTCATGCAGCGTCAGCGGCTCCACTGGACTTCGAAAGCGTAGGTGCGCGGAGCGCCCCAACCCTGAAATCCGGTAGCAAGGTTCGGGCCGAGCAGAAGGGCCTGCTCTTTCCATTCCTGATCCGTCAGGTTCTTGCCCCAGAGCGTGAACTTAAGGATGTCGCCGCTGTTCAGCGTCTGTTCCCAGCTGATGCTTGCAGAGACATCGTTGTAGCCTTCTTCAACGAGCCGGGTCCTGGACGTGCTGCCGGTCTCGGTGATGATGAAGTCGCCATTTTCCTTGTACTGGACGTTGGCCGTCAGCAGGCCGGGTCCGAACTGCTTGGCATAGATCACGGAGGTTGCGATGTTGAACTCCGGCTGACGGCTGGTGTCGTCCTCCGGGAATACGCGCGGTGTGCCGAGCGGGTCGAGTACACCGGGAACTTCCGTCTGACAGCCGTCAATGACGTCGCAGGGCAGGGCGAACTCCTCTTCATCGAAGTCCATGAATCCGCCGTTCAGCGTGACGGTGAAGTTCTCGTTGATGGAGTAGGACAACTCTGCCTCGATACCTTGAATCGTCTGGTCACCGCCGTTGTTGACTACCGTCGTGGTGCCGGGGATGGAACCAGGCGGCAAGGTTATGACGGAGTTGAACTGGCTGTCGCCCCGGTTCAGCTGGAACAGTGCGAAGTTGGCACGCAGCCGTCGATCAAAGAGATCGGTCTTGATCCCGATTTCGAACTGCTCGGCATCCTCTGGCTGGAAGGTTACGGTATTCGGGTCTGCGGAACGGATACTGAAGCCACCGGAACGAAAGCCTTCCGAGTAGCTGAAGTAGGCGCGGGCGTTATCGTTGAACGCCCAGTTCGCCGACGCGGTGATCAGCGTGTCGTCCCAGCTGTCGGAAACCCGGGGCACGACGGCGCCTGGGGTGGCCGGCAGCGTGTTGACGAAGTCGAATTCCTGATCCGTGCCCACCGTGTCGTAGGTACCGTCGCTATAGTCGAAGTAGGAGTTGAAGAATTCTTTGTCCTCCTCCAGATAGCGCAGCCCGATTGACAGTTCGAGCTGTTCCGTCGGCCGGAAGGTCACGCTACCGAAGAAGGCGAGCGATTCCACGTCTTCACCGGCGAGCTGGTTGCTGCGGGCGTTCGGGAACTGACACAGGGCGTCACCGACGGTCGGGTTCGAACGGAAGCCGACGGCGCTGCAGGGCGCGCCGGCAAGTGCGGGACTGATGGCTACCGGCGGCAATTGCAGGACGTTGTTGGTGCGTTGCTGAAAGTCCAGCTCGGACTCGTAGTAGTACATGCCGAAGAGCAGATCGACCTTTTCGTTGAGTTCCCAGTCGGCGCGGAACTCCTGGGTGAATACGTCAAACTCCTGTTCCCGCAGCGTGTGCAGCTGCGCAAAGGGAACGGCCAAACCACCAAGGCTGGCGCCGTCGAAGTCCTGGTTGACCCGGTCTTCGCTGATGTGGAGCCCGGTGATGCTATGCAGGGTAACCGTGTCAGAGACGTCCCAGTCGACCCGCAGGCCAATCTGGTCCACGTCAAATTCGGTTGGCTCGCGCTTGTCGGCTTCGTTGTCGAACGGGTCGTCGCCGTTGAAGCGCGGGTCCTGCGGCAGGGTCTGGCTGTCGTCATTGATGCGATCGTAGGTCAGGATCGCATCAAAGGTGTCGGTGGGCTGCCAGCGCAACGAAGCGGTCTGGCTGCTGAAGTCGATGTCGCCGGCGCTGCCGCCGAGGGTGATGTTGTCGTAGTAGCCATCACGCTGGCGGTTGATCGCGCCCAGCTTGAGCGCAAGCGTGTCGTCGATCAGCGGAATGTTGACGCGGCCTTTCAGATTTCGAAAGTCGAAGTTGCCGGCCTCTGCGGAGACGTTGACCCCGAACTCGTTGAATTGCGGTTTCACGCGATTGACGACAATGTTGCCGCCGATCGTGTTGCGGCCGAAGAGCACGCCCTGCGGGCCGCGGTTGACCTCGATGCTCTCCACGTCGAAAACGTCGATGAGCTGGCCGGTGCTGGAACCGATCTGGATGCCGTCCACGATGACGCCCACCTGCGGGGTGTTGGTCTTTTCGATATCGGCATAGCCGACACCGCGAATGAACAGGGCGCTGGCACCGGGCCCGGCGGTGTTCATGCCAATGTAGACGTTCGGCGCGATGCCGTCGAAGTCCCGCAGCGTCCGCGGCTGCAGCTGTTCGATCGCCTCCATGCCGAACGCCGTGACCGACAGCGGAACGTCCTGCACGGACTCTTCCCGCCGCCGGGAAGTGACGACGACTTCCTCGATGAGGTTGCTATCGGCCTGTTCGGCCGCCCACACGTGGGAGGTGAAGGGTGCCTGGATGGCACCGAGAAAAAGGGCAACGGCGCAGCTTCTGCCGGCACCGCCGCTTAGCCGGAAACGGTATCTCATAGTGTGCTCCCCTGTTTGCGAACACAGCCGGAGGCTGCGCTGATCAGCCTGGTCGGGGTCTCAACTGGGGAACCGCGTCTCTCTCCACGGATCCCCGGGTACACACCGGAAACTCACAGTTGTGAGCAGCACGTCTGGCAACCTGAAGTGCTCTGGGTGTCGTAACCCCGAGGTCAAGCAGAACAGAGCGTAGCAGACCGGGAACACATCTGTCCCGTGCCGGTCGGGGTGGAAATTCAGTCGTCGAGGTAGTAGGTCAGCGTGGACACCACGCGGACGCGTTTGATGTGCGGATTGTTGCTGTCGCGGTCACTGATGCTGAACTGACCCTGGCGGGCTGTTTTAATTCTGCCGAGCGTGCTGCCGGAGTCGTCGGCGAATTTCCGGGCGACTTCGCGAGCGTTGGCGGTTGCGGCCTCGATCATGCGTGGCTTGAGGTCGTTCAGGCCCTGAAACAGGTACTGGGTCCGATACTCGTAGTTGTCCTGGTTGATGGAGACGCCGTCGCGTCCCAGCTGCAGCAGCTCCGATTCAGCGGCGA
Source organism: Pseudomonadota bacterium (assembly GCA_038757945.1). GTDB lineage: Bacteria > Pseudomonadota > Gammaproteobacteria > Pseudomonadales > Azotimanducaceae > CALHVX01. The sequence goes on along the minus strand of JBCDGJ010000029.1, from coordinate 11,618 downwards.
GCGCGGCGTCGATGTTGCTGCTGTACACCGTGATGACTGCCCGCGCCAGATAGCGGAAGCGTTGCTGGTTGTTGCTGTACGCCTGCGCCTGGTGGTCGATGATGGTCGGTGCCTTGATGGTGATCTCATCGGTACCGAAGCCGGACTGCTCGAGGAACGCGATAACCGTCGACTGCTGGCGCTCGACTTCCGCCACCAGCTGATCCAGGTCATCCCGGGCGACATTGAACTGCAGCGGCCAGATGACAATGTCGGCCCGCACTTCTTCTTCTGCGAGCCCCTTCACCACTACCGAGCGGTCGAGGGTACGTGCCTCCACGAAACCCTGGCCGATCAGAAAGCCGCCCGCCGCAAAACCGGCGGCGAGCAGCAATGCGGCCAGCGGATTCATGCCCGACGACTCAGCGGCCACGGAACTCGGGCTTACGACGTTCCATGAAGGACGCCATGCCTTCTTTGAAGTCCTGCGTCTGGAACAATGGCAGGAGCTGTAGGAACACGTGATGGACGTGGTCGTTGAAGGTCTCGTTCATGCCCATGCGCATCATGCGTTTCGACGCCTGAACGGCGAGCGGCGCGTTTGCGGCGATCTCCTGCGCCAGCGCCTGGGCCTGTTCCAGCACGGCATCAGCCTCGACGACCCTGGAAACCAGTCCCAGCTCAAGCGACTCGTCGGCGGTGAGCGTTCGGCCCGTGAAGATGAGCTCCGCGGCTTTTGACCAGCCGAGCAGGCGGGGCAGGATCCAGGTGCCACCGGACTCCGGCACAATGCCACGGGCCGTGAAAGCCGCCGCCAGCTTGGCGCCGCTCGCCATGATGCGGATGTCGCAGCCGAGTGCCATGTCCATGCCATAGCCGGCTGCGGAACCGTTCAGGGCGCAGATGGTTGGCGTGTCGAGGTTGTGCAGGACTGTTGGTGGGGTATTGCGCAGGTCCAGGTTCGGAGTGGCCCGCGGCTTGTCGAGGTTATCGCTGATCGCGCTGCCGCGCAGATCGAGTCCGGCGCAGAAGAACTTGCCGCTGCCGGCGACGATGATGGCGCGAACTTCCGGATCAGCATCTGCCGCCAGCAGGTGCTCTGTAATCTGATCGAGCATGGCAGGAGAGATGGTGTTCTGTCGCTCCGGCCGGTTGAGCATGATTGTCGCGATCTGGTCTGTGACGGTGTACAGGACTTCGTTTTCGGCGGCAGCTTCTGGTTTGGCGCTCATGGGTCGTTCCCCTCAAGTTTGTCAGGGCTCCAGTTTAGGGCGGCGCGGGGCGGGCGGAAAGCTTGGTTTGCAGGCATTTGGGCATCTGGATGCGCCGATTCTGTGCATTTTTCGGCCAGCGCAGGCGCCGCGTTCACAATGCCAGCGACGACCCTTGCGCGGACCTCGCGCGTTCTGTCGGAGCCATCACATTGCAGCTTATTTTCTGGCAGGAACCAGTGCTGCGGTCTAGCTTTAGGGTACAGCTCAGGAACAGACAGATGAGTAGCGATACCCGGCGCCGTGCGGCGGAACCAGATGCAGAAATACTGGTGGATCTGCTCGAGATCTATCACGCCCGTCAGCTACGCGATGAGGTGGCGGCCCAGGTTCGTCGGCTGCGGCGGCTGCACCGCGATGCCGATGCCTCCGATGACGGGGCAAGCCTGGTGGAACTCGGCTGCTACTACGAGGCCCTGCAGCTCAGCCTCGAGCACCTGCTGCTGGCGCTCGGCGATCAGCAGCAGTCCTGATCAGCGTCAGTGCCGCGACTGCATCGGCTCTTCTGTGACCGGATATCCGGCGTTCTTGGGTATACAGAGAAACACCCCTTCTTCGCGTTGTTCGGTCCAGGGCTCAACGGTTACCAGCGGCTCTGCAGCGGCTGCCTCCATTGCCGCGGCGGGGGTATTCGACAACGCCAGTTTCTCAAGATTGCGAAGCGTCGGAAAGATGATCGTCCGTTGACCTGCCGCGGCCTCGCTGAGCGCCGTGGCCGGCGATATCCAGATTGAATCGACGGATTCATAGCCGTCGTGGACCGCGAGCTGATCCGTGGGGGCTGCCACCAGGTAGAACCAGGTGTCGAACCGCTTGGGCATCATGTCTGGGGTAATCCACCGGGCAAAGGGAACGAGCAGATCGGCGGCGAGGCGTAGCGACTCCTGCCGGACGAACTCCTTGAGCGTCAGGTCACCGCTGTTCAGCGGTTCGCGAAACGCCTCGAGCTGGCTCAGCCGCTTGCTGCCGATCAGCTGGCCTCTGGCATCCCGCGCCAGCAGGACGCCACACTCCTCGAAGCACTCCCGTATGGCAGCCAGCTGCACGGCCAGCTCGTCCGGGTCCTCAGCGCCGCCATCGGTGACGGCCCGGAGCTCCGGATTGAAGTCTGCGGCATCGGCCTTGCCCCCGGGGAACACCAGCGCGCCGGAGGCGAAGTCAATCTGATGATGGCGCACGACCATGAACACTTCCATGTCGGTCGCACCCTCGCGCAGCAGGAGCACGGTTGCTGACGGCAGCGGTGTCGCCTTCGGCGCCGATGATTTGTCTTCGGGCGACGGTTGTGGTGGTCGTTCTTCGGTCATGGGTACCCCTCACTTGCAGGAGAGTTTCTATCATGACGGAAGCCGGTGTGCCTAACGTGTGGTGGGCGGCGGCGGCGGCCCGTGGCAGACTCCGCGGTGTTTTCAGTCCATGAACCGCACCGGGTCAGCGCATGACACTCTTTGTTCAGGAGCTTCGGGTCGACTTCTATCTTGGCGCCTGCCGGTCGTTGAAGGAAAAGCGGCAGCGCCTGCGGGGACTCCGGGACCGGTTCGGACGGCAGCCGATCCTTGCGGTGGTCGAAAGCGACTTTGCTGACTCGTTGCAGAAAGCCCGCTGGTCTTTCATCGCTGCCGCAAGCGCTGCAGAGCTGGTGCAGCAGCAGCTGGCAGATGTCGAGCGGTACCTGACGTTTTCCGTCGACGCCGAGATTCTGGCTATGGACCGCTTTGAACTCAGTGCCGAGGGGATAGACGGCAGGGTGCCCGAGCGCTGGTGAGCGGGTGGCGCATGATGCGGGCAGTGCTGCCCGTCACGCTTGCCCTCGCCGCCTGTTCCGGGGGTTCGGGAGCGCCGGAGCTCGAGGACTACGAGCGCCGCGTCGCGCGGGTTCTGGAGCTTCCGGCCGAGCAGCTCGAAGCGGTTTACACGACATTGCCCAGACCCAGGGAGCTGCGTCTGCCGCTCCCGGAGCAATCGGTGAGCTGGGGGGACTTCGCTGAGCTGCACCGCTGTGATCTTGGGGGCCTTGCTGGCTATCGGAACAGCGGTCTCGGCCGGATGCAGGATGCGGTGGAGCGGCTGCGCTACGAAGCGCGCTGGCTCGCTGCCGGAGATCAGTGCCGTCGCGTGGCGGCTCGGCCCAGCGCGATCGCGCTGGCGGAACGACTGGTCACCACCAAACGTGCCGTGCTGGAGCGGCTGACCTTCAACGCCGTGTTTGCCGGGCCTGAGTTTCAGGACTGGTTGGGGGCAGCTGCCGGTGCCGGCACGGCCTCTCCGGAACCGGTGCTGCTGACGCTGCGGGCGGCAGTGGCGGACCTCGACGCAGGGAACCAGGGCGCTGCGCAGATCGATCAGCTCACGGCCGCCCTGGCGCAGCTTCCTGCGGTGGCCTCTGCGGGACCCGCGCAGCGTAGCTGGGCGCGCTATCGAGCTGGCCTGGCGCTGGTCACCGCTGGCCTTAAGGCGAAGGGCGGGGCGGTCTGCCGATCCGGTACGCCGACGCCGCGTGCGCGCCGGCTCGAACGGGTGTTCATGAAGTACTATGTGCTCGAGGTGCAACCGCTGATCGCCCGCCAGCTGAATGCGGATCGTCGTTGGCTGCAGGCGCTCGAGGCGCTGGTTGCCGCGACACCCGTGCGTTCCACGCCTTTCGATCGGTGGTACGAGCGGACCCTGTCGCTCGAGGCGGACGACAGCGAGTGGCGGCGAACACTGACTGCGCTGCGCACGCATGCCGGAGCCTGGCAGGCGTTTGCTGATTCCTGTGGCTTGCGCCTGCTGCCACAGCCCGGAGGACAGGCCTGATGGATCGCGTTTCCGCCAGCAAGGAAGACATTGCACGACGCCGCAACCGCAACTGGGTGCTGGTGTTCGTCGTCTGCCTGTTCATCGGCGGTATCCGGGCCGTGTCGCTGAAGCCGCCGTTGGCCGGCGCCTTCAGCGTTACCGACAGCGCTGCCGCCGGAACCTGGGTGATCGCTCACCGTGGCGGTGGCGGACTGCGCCCGGAGAATACGATGCTGGCCTTTCAGCATGCGGCCGAGCTCGGCGTCGACATGCTGACGCTCGATGTCCGGCTGACTGCCGACGGGGTCGCTGTGGTGTTGCACGACGCCACCGTGGATCGGACTACCGACGGGACCGGGCGCCTGGCCGATCTGCCCCTCGCTCAAGTGCGGCGACTGGACGCCGCGGCCCTGTGGGCAGATTACGCGGGACGCGGGGTTCGCGTCCCGACGCTGCTTGCGGTGCTCGATCGCTTTGCGGAGCAGCGGGTCGCCATTGAGATCCAGGATGACGACCTGCGTGCAGCAGAGATCGTCTGCGCCACGCTCGAACAGTCGGGGCTGGGCTCCCGTGCGTTGGTCGGGTCCCCGCACCGGAAGGTACTGCTGGAATTCCGCCGACGGTGTCCGGAGGTTGCCACCAGCGCCAGCACCCGGGAGGCGTTCTGGTTCGTGGTCTATCACTACATCGGCCTCGGTCGCTGGTACGAAAGCGGCAACCAGGTCCTCAGGCTGCCGGTGGCGTCCCGCTACTACGATTCGACGCAGCCCGGGTTGTTCCAATCTGCTGCAAGAACAGGGCGCGGTATCCACCTGGATGCGGTCAACGAGCCAGCGTTACTCGAACAGGTGATGCATGCCGGTGCCGCAGGGGTCATCACGGACTTCCCGGATCGGGCACTCGAGCTGCGCGCCGGGCTCACGGAATCAGCCGGTGACGGCGTGAGAGAGCGCAGTGCTGCACTGGGATCCGAACCGGTAGTACGGCAGTCGCCGGGTCTCAGCCGCCGGGCATCTGAGGAAACGATGAATGACTGATGTGAATGTTGAATCTCGGCTGCAACAGCTCGCTGGTCGACTGCTGTCGTTCGTTCCTGAGTCTTCAGCAGTGGATTGGCAGCGGACGCCGGCGGCGGCGTGGCGTGAGCATCGTCTCGGAGCGCTGCTCGTCGCGGCACCGGAAACGCCGCCGATCCGACTGCATGATCTGAACGCCGTTGGCCGCCAGCAGGCGGCTCTGGTGCAGAATACGGAGCAGTTTCTTGCCGGGTTGCCGGCCAACAATGCGCTGCTCTGGGGCTCCCGCGGTGCCGGCAAGTCGTCGCTGATCCACGCGCTGCTGAATGAGTATTTTGAGCGCGGGTTGCGGCTCGTTCAGGTTGAGAAAACTGCGCTGCGGCACCTGCATGAAATCAGCGCCCGAGTTGCTGATGAGCCGTATCGCTTCATTCTCTTCTGTGATGATCTGTCTTTTGCGGGCGAAGAGGATGGCTATAAGGTTCTAAAGAGCGCGCTCGAGGGCACTGTCGCTGGTGCCGCAGGGAACTGCCTGGTGTACGCCACCTCGAACCGCCGGCACCTGCTGCCGGAGTACGCCACGGACAATCAGCGCACGGAAGTCCGGGACGGCGAGCTGCATGAGTCCGAAGCCGTGGAAGAGAAGATCTCCCTGTCGGATCGCTTTGGTCTCTGGCTGTCCTTCTACCCGATGAAGCAGGCTGATTACCTCGAAACCGTGCAGTACTGGTTGCAGCAACTCTTGAGCAAATATGAGAGTACGCTCGACGTACCGGATCTTGGCAGCGAACGGGATCCGGTGCGGATCGAGGCGCTGGCCTGGGCGCGAGCGCGGGGCGGGCGGAGCGGTCGTGCCGCGCACTACTTTGCCCGCCATTGGGTAGGCAGCCGGCTGCTCGATCAGCGCTGAGCGAGGCTGCGCAGCGGCTCTTCGCCATCCCAGCTTGCGGCTGCCTGCCGGACCTGGTCGTAGAAGGCGCGCAGACCGGAGTTCTCCTCGTAGAGCTCCGTGTAGTGGCCCAGCCCTGCGCGGCTGTCGATGAAAGCGAACCGCATGCCGGTACTGGTCGCTGCCGTCATGGCCGTTAGCGCTCCAAGCCGCTGGAGCCGGGCGCACTCGTCGTCCAGCGACTGGACAAAACGTGCCCTGTGATGGATTCCTGGCGGTCGCTCGCTGAATACGGAAGGCTGGCTGCAGTTTTGCTGCACGAGTTCGATCATTTCTTCGCCGAACCAGCCGTAAGCGGAGCTGTGATCGAGTGTCGTTGCCTGTCCGAGGTAGCGCACGTCGCGCAAGGGGATGTGCTCGAAGAGATAGAAAGGCCCGGCGCCGAAGTCTGCCGCCCACTGCTGAGCGGCCTGCTGGACGTCCGGTACTTTATAAGCGGTCTGCACGAAGGCGAGGGGGGCAGCCCGGTATTCGCCGTTGGTCATCGCAGCTTCTCCTGGGGATCAAATCCTGGGGATCACATCCTGGGGGTACATTTTGAGGCTATTGTATCTGGCGGGGTTGACCCGTCATGGGCTCATTCGTACTATTGCCGGCTCTCTTCAGTCCCCTTCGTCTAGAGGCCTAGGACTCCAGGTTTTCATCCTGGCAACAGGGGTTCGACTCCCCTAGGGGACGCCATCTTCTCTTCATCGTTACTCAGCCTGATACGGACCACTCGCGGTGGTCGAAGTCGCTGGTAAGCGCCTTCGCGCTCGCACCGGCGAATCGGTGATTCGCCGCCCCTAGGGGACGCCATCTTCTCTTCACCGTTACTCAGCCCGATACGGACCACTCGCGGTGGTCGAAGTCGCTGGTAAGCGCCTTCGCGCTCGCACCGGCGAATCGGTGATTCGCTCTACCTGCACTGAGTCTTGTTAGTTCCAGCGGCATCAGCTCGCTGATCGCCCGCTCGCTCCGACCGAAGTCGCTGGTAAGCGCCTTCGCGATTACCTTCAGATCGGCGACGCGCACTAACCTCAGGCGGTAGAGCTGTCAGACGGCGTGCTTCGGCGGACGCGGAATGAGGACGGGCGTTTCCTCGAGGTAGCGCTCATAGACCGGGTCTCCGCCCCACTTCTTCTTGCCGCGGGCTTCGAGCATCGGCACACCGCTGACGAAATTGAGCAGGATGTACACGAACACCGGCGAAATCAGCGTAGCGTAGCTCCACCCGCTCATTACGGGGATGGCCATCACGGCGATCCCCGACCAGAGCAGAATCTCGCCGAAGTAGTTGGGGTGTCGCGACCAGGCCCAGATTCCGCCACGGATGAACTCGCCATCGTTGGCCGGATCCAGCTTGAAGGAGCGTTTCTGCCGATCGGCGACGACCTCGACGGCAAAGCCGATCAACCACATCAGCGCACCAACGGCGGCGTACACGCCTAGCGGCCTGGTTTCTGTCGCTGTGAAGGCGACGAGCCCGGCAGCCAACGTCAGTGGCACCCATAGCGCCTGCAGCGACCAGGCCATCAGGAACCAGAAGAAGTCCGGCTTGATGCGGTCGAAGCGGCCGTCGGACCCATCCTGGCGCACGCGCCGAAACAGGAAGCTGCCGAGACGCAGCGCCCAGATCACCACCATGCCGCCAATCAGCAGGGCGCGCGGGTCCTGTGTATTGCCCAACGTCAGAGCGACGAGCGTCAGCGTGATGTAGGTGATGCTGCCGGTAAGGTCGTAGTAGTGCTCGGTCTGCGCGATGAAAGAGGGCACGAACACGATCCACTGAACCGCAAACGAGAGTGCCACGCACAGGCCGAACAGCGGCCAGCCGCCAACGCTGAGGCTGGTCTGGCTGCCTGCCCAGCCGATGCCGGCACCAACCAGGATGGCGATAGCGATTCCGCTCAGCGACATGGGCAGAGTTTTTCTGGACATTTGGGGGCCTCCGGTTCTGGCGCGCGCGTTCCGTTATGGTCGTCCGCGGCGGATGAAGCTCGCGTCCAGCCCTTGTCCGACAGGGATCCTGAGAGCTGCGGCCCATCGGCTGGGTCACGGGACGGTACACCGCGCCTTGTATACTTGTCTCGCCCTTGAACGCCGGGTAACGCTGAACTGTGCTGACATCAACTCGACTCGCCTGTGCTTGCCTACTGATCGCTGCTGCCTCCGGGTGTGGGGGCGGTGGTGGTGGCGGTGGCAGTTCCTCGCCGCCGCCAGGCGCGGGATCCGGCGGTGGCGCTGGTGTTGCCTCAGACTTCAGCCAGGGCATCTTTCGTGCCTCGTCGACCTACAAAAACCTCTGTGCCATTCCGCGCCGGGGAAGTGGCTTCCCGGATCGTCAGGGGACAACCACGGATGAGAACGACTGGCTGCGTGCCTGGAGCCATGACCTCTACCTCTGGTACGACGAGATTGAGGATGCCGATCCGGCGCTGTCCACGACGCCGGACTACTTCGAGCTGATGAGAACCTTCGCCAGCACGCCCTCCGGTGCGCCAAAGGATCAGTTTCACTTCACCTTCGACACGGAGGAGTGGGAGCAGCTGTCGCAGTCCGGTGTCAGCGCCGGCTATGGCGTTGAGTGGCTCCTGCTTGCGCCAAGCGCGCCCCGGGAAATTCTCGTGGGATTTGTCGAACCCGGTTCTCCGGCTGCTGCCAGCGGGCTGGTGTCCCGCGGTGCCAGGCTGCTGGCGGCCGACGGGATTGATGCGATTAACGCCAGTGGCACGGACAATGTTGATGCCCTGAACGCGGCGCTGTTTCCCGATGATCTCGGGGAGTCTCACACGTTCACGCTGACAGGTTTTGATGGCGCTAACGAACGTACGGTGACCCTGACCTCAGCGAGCATCACTCAAAACCCGGTGCCCGTTACACGTACGATCACGACGCCGTCGGCAACGATAGGCTATCTGCTGTTCAACGCGCACATCGCGACGGCCGAGCGCGCCCTGGTCGATGCGATCGAGCAGTTCCGCCGCGATGGGGTGACGGAGCTGATACTGGATCTACGCTACAACGGAGGAGGATTCCTCGACATTGCCAACGAGCTGGGTTCGATGATCGCCGGACCGGCCGCCGTGGGGCAGGTCTTCGAGTCGATCCAGTTCAACGACAAGCACCCGAGCGTCAATCCGGTGACTGGCCAGGTGCTGGTGCCGAACGAGTTTTACGGGACGGCACAGGGTTTTTCCGTGACCGGCGGGACGCCGCTGCCCGCGCTCAGTCTCAGCCGGGTCTTCGTGCTGAGCACGGACGCGACCTGTTCTGCGAGCGAATCGATCGTCAACGGGCTGCGCGGCATTGACTTTGAGGTGGTGCTGATCGGTGAGCCCACCTGTGGCAAGCCCTACGGTTTCTACGCGACCGACAACTGCGGCACGACCTACTTCACCATCCAGTTTCGCGGCGCGAATGCCAAGGGTTTCGGCGACTACGCCGATGGCTTTCTGCCGCGGACGGTCCCTGATCCTATGGATCAGGCGCAGATCAACGGTTGTCCTGCCGAGGACGACTTCAGTCAGCAGCTGGGCAACGAGCAGGAGAACCTGCTCGAGACGGCCCTGGCCTATATCGACAGCGGAGCCTGCCCGAGTCCCCCGGTCAGCGGTGCGGCGGCTGGCGCCGGGCCGTCGAAACGGCTGGCCGGCGGCAACCGGGCACAGGCCCGGCTGCTCCCCGGGGCTTTGGGTCCCGAGACCCGGCTGCCCGGCCGGGTGCTGCGTCAGTGAGTGGTCGACGATGCTGGCTCCGGTTCGTTCTGATCCCGTCTACGCTGGTCTGCTGGGCCTGCGCGATGCCAAATAACGGCGGCAGCAGGCCGGAGGCAGGGGGCGCGGTCGGCTCGTCGGTTGCGAACGCGGTTGGGCTGGCGCCAGCGGTCCTTCGCGGCGCGCCTGAATCGGCCCTCATGATCCTGCAGGATGCACTGCGGGCCAGGCTTGAGCAGCCACGCCTGCTGCTCGGCAGCGATTCGTTTCAGTCCTTCCATCGCATAACGCTGGTCCCGAAGGGCCCGCCGCTGGCCATCGAACGGCCGCGGGAGCCGTACCCGCAGATCGAGCTGCTGACCGACGGCGAGCGCTGCTGGTTACGTGAGGTCGGTGGGGAGGCCTGGCGAGTCGAAGGAGTCGAGTGCGTGAGGAGCCCCGCACCCGGGTAGAATCCCTCCTACACTAATTGAATGGTCGGAGCTAACTCTGTATCTTTCGCGGGTTTTCCGGCAGGCGAATCGCTCGGCGCTGCCGACCAGACCCGGGCGGAACCCCGCTACGTTTCAAAAGAACGTTTTAATTCAATAAGTTAGGGCCAGATGCCCAACTTCGCGGCGTAACCGCAGAAACCCTGAGCGAACCACCCAGACGGCCCCGGCCTGCGCGTCCGCATCTGCGATGGCGCCTTGACGGTATCCCGGAGATCGAAATGACCGACCTGACCCTCTACCGCAACATCGGCATTTTTGCCCACGTCGACGCGGGCAAGACGACGACCACTGAGCGCATTCTCAAGCTCACCGGCAAGATTCATAAGATCGGTGAGGTTCATGACGGCGCGGCCACGACGGACTTTATGGACCAGGAGCAGGAGCGGGGTATCACGATTCAGTCCGCGGCAACCTCCTGCGAGTGGAACGACCATCGGCTCAACATCATCGATACGCCCGGGCACGTGGACTTCACCATCGAAGTCTATCGCTCGCTGAAGGTTCTGGACGGCGGCATCGGCGTATTCTGCGGATCCGGCGGCGTAGAGCCGCAGTCGGAAACCAACTGGCGCTACGCCAACGAGTCCGAGGTATCGCGGCTGATCTTCGTCAACAAGCTCGACCGCATCGGCGCTGACTTCTTCCGGGTCGTCAAGCAGGTCGAAGACGTGCTGGCCGCGCGGCCGCTGGTCATGACGCTGCCCATTGGTCGAGAGGATACCTTCGTTGGCGTGGTCGAGCTGCTGACGCGCAAGGCCTGGGTCTGGGACGACTCTGGCGATCCCTTGAAGTACGAAGTCAAAGACGTACCCGAAGACATGGTCGACGACGTCGAGCAGTGGCGCGAGCAGCTCGTCGAAACGGCCCTCGAAGAAGACGACGACCTGATGGAGGCCTATCTCGAAGGCACGGAGCCGTCTGTCGAAGATCTTAAGCGGTGCATCCGCAAGGGCACCATCGCCCTCAATTTCTTCCCGACCTTCTGCGGTTCGGCGTTCAAGAATAAGGGTGTGCAGCTGGTATTGAACGGCGTGGTGGACTACCTGCCGAACCCGATTGAGGTCGATCCTCAGCCCGAGGTGGACCTCGAGGGCAATGAAACCGGCGAGTACGCGGTTGTTGATCCCGATCGTCCGCTCCGTGCGCTTGCGTTCAAGATCATGGACGACCGCTACGGTGCGCTGACGTTCACCCGGATCTACTCCGGAACGCTGAGCAAGGGCAGTACGGTTCTCAACACCTTTACCGGCAAGACGGAGCGCATCGGCCGCATCGTCGAGATGCATGCCGACTCCCGCGAGGAGCTCGAGTCTGCACAGGCCGGCGACATCGTGGCGCTGCTCGGCATGAAGAACACCCAGACCGGGCACACCCTGTGCGATCCGAACAACCCGGCAACGCTGGAACCCATGGTGTTCCCGGATCCGGTGATTTCC
>JBCDGJ010000028.1:0-39832 GCA_038757945.1 Pseudomonadota bacterium | reverse complement strand
CTGCCAGCCTGGCTCTGATGCGCACACCGGACCGGGAAGACTATGGCTTCGGCTGGCGTATCGATCGCTACCGCGGAAAGCTGCGCTACCATCACAGCGGCAGCACGTCGGGATTCCGTAACTTCATGCAGCAGTTTCCGGGAGAACAGCTTTCGGTAATCGTGCTGACCAACCGGGCCGAGCCCGACGTCAAAGCGCTGGCCGAACGGATCGGTGATCTGTTTCTGTAGATCCTCGAGCCATTCCGATGACCGGAGTGGTGCTGCCGAGCCGCATCCGCAATCGGCGCTACGGCCCAGCGCGGTGGTCTCATGAGCTACTCGGGCTCGTGGGACTGGGCGGGGCACAAGCTCCGCTCAGTGTGTGAGATGGCATACTCGACACCCGACGTCACGGCCGGCCGCAGTCACGGCGATTGCCAGCAGCCTGCCACTTCAGGGACACCACCATGTACGACCTCATTATCCGCAATGGCACCCTCATCGACGGGACCGGCAACGACCGGTTCCAGGCCGACGTGGCCATAAAGGATGGACTGATCGCGCAAATAGGCTCGATCGACGGCACAGCCACGCAGGAAATCGATGCCCGCGGCCTGCTGGTCACCCCCGGTTGGGTGGATGTGCACACGCACTACGATGGCCAGGCCACCTGGGATCCGATCCTTGCGCCGTCCAGCTGGCACGGGGTCACGACCGTGGTCATGGGCAACTGCGGCGTGGGCTTCGCCCCGGTGCGCCCCGGCGACGAGCAGTATCTGATCGAACTGATGGAAGGGGTGGAGGACATCCCCGGCGCCGCGCTCGCCGAAGGCATCGACTGGACCTGGGAGAGCTTCCCGCAGTACCTGGATGCGCTCGACCAGAAGCCCCGCACCATCGACATCGCGACCCAGGTACCGCATGGCGCCGTGCGTGCCTACGTCATGGGCGAGCGCTGCAACACGCAGGATGATCTGCCCACCGATGCCGAGCTTGAGCAGATGCAGCAGATCGTCCGCGAGGGGATCGCTGCCGGTGCCCTCGGCTTCTCGAGCTCACGCACCTGGCTGCACAAGGATAAGCACGGCGTCCACGTGCCAGGCACCTTCGCGGGCAGCGACGAGATGCTGGCCCTGGGGCTGTCGATGAAAGGTCTCGACCATGGCGTGTTCGAGCTGGTCTCGGATCACCTCGGCGACGAGGACGAATGGGCCTGGGTCAAGCAGTTCGCCCGCGAGACCGGCCGCCCGGTGACGCTGGTGGCGACCTCGCAGGCGGCTTTCCAGGGCAACAGGATGTACAACATCGCAGAGGCGGCCACCCAGGAAGGGCTGGAGGTGCGGCCACAGATCGCCGGCCGCCCCACCGGCGTGCTGCACGGCCTGCAGTCGAACTTCCACGTGTTTGCCGGGCACCCGACCTACGCGACGGAGATTGCGCCGCTCGACTTCGAAGCACAGCTCGCGAAGCTGCGCGACCCGGCGGTCCGTGCACAGATCCTGTCGGAACAGAGCAAGATCGGTCGATTGCCCTTCGCCGAGTCGCTCGAGGATCTGCTGTGGCTGATCTTCCCGCTCGGAGAAGATCCGAACTACGAGCCGGACCGCAGCGACAGCATCGCCGGCCAGGCGGAGGCACTGGGGAAAGATCCTTTTGAGCACATGTATGACGCGTTGATCGCGGACGACGGCAAGGAGCTGTTCTACCAGCCGCTGGGCGGCTATCAGACCTACAACTTCGACTTCTTTCGGGCTTCCATGGAGCATCCGAACACGTTGTTCGGCCTGTCTGACGGCGGCGCGCACTGTGGCGTGATCGCCGATGCCGGCATGCCCAGCTTCATCCTCAAACACTGGGGCCGGGATCGCACCAAGGGCGAACGCATGCCGCTGGAGTTTCTGGTACGCAAGCTGTCGCGCGATACCGCCGAGGCCTATGGCATGACCGATCGCGGCCTGCTGGCACCGGGGCTGCTCGCGTACATCAACGTCATCGACTTCGAAGGCTTGCACCTGGACCGGCCGGAAGCCGTGTTCGACCTGCCCACAGGCGGCAAACGGCTGGTACAGAGAGTCTCCGGCTACCGGCAGATCATCAAGCGCGGCGAAGTCATCTTCGAGAACGGCACCCACACCGGTGCGCTGCCGGGCAAGCTGGTGCGTGGCGGCCAGCAAGCGGGGGCCTGAGTTCTGGTCGATCCTCAGCAGGCGGCAGAGCATCGCGCCAGCAACCGCAGGCAGGCGCTGCTGCTGATCGGTGCCATGGCGTTGCTCGCCGGGATTTCCGGCTTCGCCTTTGCCGGTAGCATCGGCCTGTTGCTGGCCCTCGCAACCATCGCCATCATCACCGCAACCGGTTCCCGCGTGGGTGCGCAGCTGGTGCTGCGCGCCTACAAAGCCCAGCCGCTCAATCCGCGTAACGCTCCGGATCTGGTGCAGCTGTTTACGGTGCTCAGCCAGCGCGCGGGCCTCTCGCAACCGCCAGGACTGTTTTATGTGCCATCACCGATGATGAATGCCTTCGCCGTCGGGCAGGGAGACGGCGCCGCCATCGCCGTGACCGACGGGCTGCTGCAGCGCCTGAACCCGCGTGAGCTCTCCGGCGTGCTGGCCCACGAGCTGAGCCACGTGCGGCACCAGGACATCTACATCATGGGGCTGGCCGACGCGTTTTCCCGGGTCACCGCCACGCTCGGGCAGATCGGCCAGCTACTCATCGTGCTGTCGCTGCCGGCTCTGGCCCTGGGCTGGGACTTTCCTTACGCTGGCGCGCTGGTTCTGTTGCTGGCTCCCGGGGTAAGCGCGCTGCTGCAGCTTGCCCTGTCGCGCTCGCGGGAGTTCCACGCGGATCTGGGCGCGGTCGATATCACGGGCGATCCCGCCGGCCTCGCCAGCGCGCTTGCGAAGATCGAGCGGATTCAGGCCAGCTGGTTGGAGCGCGTGCTGCTCCCCGGGCGCCGCGAGCAGCAGCCGGCGCTGCTTCGAACCCATCCGCATACGGACGAGCGCATTGAGCGGCTCAAGCAGATCGCCGCAGATCCACCGGCCAGCACGCTGCTGAACCCTCGGCAGCTGCTGGTGCGCAACGTCGCACCCACCCGACAGCGCCCACGCTGGCACTGGAACGGCACCTGGTACTGAAACCCGAACCATGAGCAAGCAGCCGCACAGGGACAAGGTCCTGTCCAGCCTGGACGAGCTGGCCGGCGCCGGACTGGTGAACGCCGACCCTCGTCTCGAAGCCGTCGAGCAGTCGTTTGCAGTCGGGCTGACCCGAACGCTCGCTCGGCAGATAGGCAGTCGTTCGGGTGAAGACCGGCCGGATCCCGTCGCGCTGCAGTTCATTCCTGCCGTCGAGGAGCTCGAGGTTGCCGCGGAGGAACTGACTGATCCAATCGGCGATGCCGCAAGAAGCCCGGTGCCCGGCATCGTTCACCGGTACCCTGATCGCGCGCTGCTGAAGGTCACGCACCTGTGCACCGTGTACTGCCGCTTCTGTTTCCGTCGTGAGCTGATCGGCAGCAACGCCGACGCACCGCTGACCCCCGCACAGCTGGACGCTGCGCTGACCTACATCGACCGCACGCCGGAGCTCTGGGAAGTCATCCTCACCGGCGGCGATCCGCTGGCGCTGTCCAACCGCCGCCTGCGCGACATCGTCGAGCGCCTCGCTGCCGTACCGCACCTCAAGGTGCTGCGCATTCACACGCGCATTCCGGTGGCCGATCCGGCGCGGATCGATGCTGAACTGATTGAGCTCCTGACGCTGCCGGGGCTTACGGCCGTCATCGCAATCCATGCCAACCACGCCCAGGAGTTCGGCAGCGAAGCGCGCGGCGCCGTCGCCCGGCTGGCCAACGCCGGGATTACGCTGCGTTCGCAGACGGTGCTGCTTCGCGGCATCAACGATTCGGTCGAGACCCTGGCCGAGCTGATGCGGACCTTCGTCGAGCTGCGGATCAGTCCCTACCTGCTGCACCACCCGGACCTGGCCCGGGGCACGAGCCACTTCCGGGTCTCCCTTGCCGAAGGTCAGGCCTTGCTGCGTGCGCTGCGGGGCCGCTTCTCCGGGCTCTGCCAGCCCGACTACGTGATCGATCTGCCCGGCGGGTTCGGCAAGGTGCCCGTTTCCCCCGGCTACGAGGGCCGGGACGGCGAGGGTAATCCCGTGCTCACGGACTACCAGGGTGACACGCACCCGCTGCCGCCCAACGCCCAGGGCAACACTGATGAAGCTGCCGCGCCACAGCGCCGCCGGGGATCGGTCAGGCAAAGATCCCGATAAACAGGATGCTGATCACCAGCAGCCCCATGCCCAGCAGCTCGTGCACGCGGACCTGCTCGCGAAACCAGAACACGGCGATGAGCACGGCAAACAGCATCTCCACCTGACCCACGGCGCGCACCAGCGGTGCCCGTTCCAGCGCCATGGCCCAGAACCAGCCGAGGGAGGCCGATGCCCCGAACGCGCCGACGGCAACGCCGGGCGCCCAGCTCCGCGCAATCGCCAGCAGCTGGGTCGGCTGTCGCAGGAGCAGCCAGAACAACAGGCTGAGGGACTGCACGACCGTTGCCAGCAGGACGACCACCAGCGCCCGCTCGAAGGCCGACCCCGCAGGTACCGCCAGCGCCGCGCCGCGAAAGCCGACGGCCGCCCCGGCGAACGCGGTGCCGGACAGCAGCCCGCGGGTCAGCTCTGGTCCCGGGCGAAGGGTGCGCCAGCCGGTGCCGCCAAGCGACAGCAGCATGACGCCGGCAAAACCGAGCACGATCGCACCAGCTGCGCTCAGGCTCACCCACTCACCGAGCACAAGCGCGCTCAGCCCGATCGCCTGCACGGTCTCGGTTTTCGCAAACGCCGTCGCAACGGCGAAATTGCGGTCACCGAACAGCGACAGCTGCAGTGCGGTTCCAAGAATCTGCGCCAGTGCCCCCGCCGCCGCGAACAGCAGCACCCGGGGTTCGCTGACGGCGGTAGTGAAGAGCCCCTCGGGCACCAGCAGCAGCACGGCCAGCAGCGCAAAGGGAACGGCAAAGAAAAAACGGACGGCGGTCGCACCGACGGTCGAGAGCGAACCGGTCAGGATCTTCTGCACCACCAGCCGCCCGGTCTGCAGGGCGGCCGCCATCACCGCGATGGCGATCCAGCTCACTGCATTGCGGCGCGGATCTTCTCGGCGTGCTGCGCGAGCAGTTCCGGATCCGCCATGTCCCGCGCATGCATGCGGAACTCGACACCCTCGAAGCGCGGCAGGATGTGAAAGTGCAGATGGAACACGGTCTGCCCGGCAGCTGGTCCGTTAAGCTGCGCGATCATGATGCCCGGCGCCTCGAAGGCGGTTTTGACCGCCGCGGCAACGCGCTGCACGGTCGCAAGGGTCGGCCCGAGCACGTCCGGGGCTGCATCAAGCAGGCCCTCCGACGGCGCTTTGGGAATCACCAGGGTGTGCCCATCAACCTGCGGCATGACATCCATGAAGGCGAGCGTCAGCTCATCTTCATACACCCGATGGGCCGGCAGCTCGTTGCGCAGGATGCGGGCGAACACGTTGCTGTCGTCGTAACTCATGGTCAGGACTCCTCACGCAGCAGCGGTTCCGCAATGAGGTTCATGGCCGCCGCCAGCTCAAAATCTCGCACCGAGATGCCGCCGGCATCGTGGGTCGTGAGATCAACCCGCACCGTGCGGTAGACGTTGAACCACTCAGGATGGTGATCGAGCTTCTCGGCCACGATCGCCGCCTGCGCCATGAACCCCCAGGCGGTCACGAAATCCTGGAACTGAAAAGTGCGCTGCAGTTTCGCATTCACCAGCGCCCAGCCATCGGTGCGGCTGCCGTTGATGATGCCGATGCGATCACGAATCTCCGATTCCGTTAAAGCTTTGACTGCCATGGCACGTGTGCCTCCGACCGTTGCTGTCGACGCACAGGTTAGCGGCGCGACCATAGCGTGGCTACACTCGCGCCTGGCCGAGGACCGCGGAGCACCGATGAGCACAGCAGCCACCATGACCTGTGGAATGGCCGTAACCCATTGCCTCGAGCTGGCCGGCGTAACCCACGTGTTCGGAATCCCCGGCAATCACACGCTGGAGCTGTACCGGGGCCTCGACAACTCAGCCATCCGCCACATCACCACCCGCCACGAGCAGGGCGCCGGCTTCATGGCCGACGGTTATGCGCGCGCCAGCGGCCGGCCCGGCGTGTGCTATTTCATCAGCGGCCCGGGGCTGCTGAACGCAGCGACCGCGCTCGGGCAGGCCCGCGGCGATTCGGTGCCCCTGCTCATCATCAGCGCCGTTGCGGCACGAGCCGCGCTGGGGCAGGGCCAGGGACAGCTGCACGAGCTCCCCGATCAGCAGGCCGCAGCACGCAGCTTCTGCAGAGCCAGCTACCAGGTGCTCGAGGCGGAACAGCTGGTGCCAACCCTGCACCGGGCCTGGACGGCCCTGCTGGGCGAACGACCCGGCCCGATCCACATCGAGCTGCCGCTGGACGTCATGGAGCTGCCCTTCGATTCGGCCTGGCTGCAGCACGCCGACTGGCCACCGGCAGCCCCGGCAGAATTGCCAGCGGCAGCGCTCGCTACCCTAGATGTGATGGCGGATGCGCTGCACGCCGCAGAGCGGCCGTTGCTGCTCCTCGGTGGCGGAGCTCAGGCTGCCGGCAGCGAGGCCCTCACGCATCTGGCCGAGCGGCTCGATGCACCGGTGATCAACACGGTAAACGCCAAGGGCCTGGTCAGCAGCGGACACCCCTTAAGCGTCGGCAGCAGCCCCTCAGCACCGGCCGTACGGGAACTGGTGACCGGCAGCGACCTGGTGCTGGCGATCGGCACCGAGTTCGGCGAGACCGACTATGACCTGCTGCTGGGCGGTCCTTTCGACGTGCCCGGCCGGCTGCTGCGCATCGATATTGACGCCGCACAGCTGGAGCGGAACCAGCACGCCGCCATCAGCCTCGCTGCCGACGCACGGCTGGCGGTTCCGGTGCTGCTGGCACGCCTCGGCCCACAGCGTCGCGACCGCAGTGGGGTAGACCATGCTGCAGCGAGCCGGGCTGCAGCTCAGCGCGAGCCGCACCGTCACCCGGAATTCGAGCGGTTCTTCAAGCTGCTGAACAGCAGCCAGCCGGACGCCGTGATCGTCGGCGACTCGACCCGCCCCACCTACTACGCAACCTGGCAGCTCGAAACCAAGGCGCCGCGGCGCTATTTTCACAGTGCCAGCGGGTTCGGCACCCTGGGCTACGCGCTGCCAGCCGCGCTCGGCGCCGGCCTCGGTACCGACGCGCCGGTGATCGCCCTGATCGGTGACGGCGGCATACAGTTCACCCTGCCGGAGCTTGGGACCGGCGCCGATGCCGGGCTGGCAGCAACGATCGTGATCTGGTGCAACCGCGGCTATGAGGAGATCGAGAACAGCCTGGCAGCCCGGGGAGTTTCCGATCAGTCCACGGCAATCAGTGCACCGAACTTCGAACAGGTCGCAGCCGCCTACGGTCTCGAGGTCTACACTCCAAACAACTGGCACGAACTGGAAGCGGTGCTGGCCGAGGCCCCGCAGCGCGCGCGGGCTCGGCAACAACCCAATCTGATCCTGATGCAGCAGACCCACTTCATCACACAGCCCAGCGGGCGGTGGTACTCATGAGCAGGCTCGAGCTCAGCGCAGCGAGCCGACGCCTCGCACAACCCGGCAGCGACGTCTGGCGCGTGCACTATGCCGCCCTCGACCGCCTGGAACGAGGGGACGACATCATGCTGCTGTCGGTTGGCGATCCGGATTTCGATACGCCGCGGGAGATCACGCACGAGGTCATTCACGCGATCAACAGCGGCCGTACCCACTACTCGCCAGCGCAGGGTGAGCCGTCCCTGCGACGCGCTGTGGCCGAGCTCGAAAGCCGGAGTACCGGCCTCAACTTCACCGCCGAAGACGTGGTCATCTTTCCCGGCGCAACCGCGACCCTGTTCGGCGTGTTCGCAAGCATTCTCGATGCCGGGTCCGGCGTCGTAGTGCCGGAGCCCATGTACGTGGGCTACCACAACATCTTCGAGGCCATCGGCGCAGACGTGCAGACCGTTCCGCTCGAACCTCCGAACTTCGAGCTGGACGTGGACCGGCTGCTGGCGCGCATCGAGGACCACACCCGGGCGGTACTGGTGAACACGCCAGGCAATCCGCTCGGCAACATCATTCCGGAAGCCGCGCTGCGGCGGCTGGCCGCGGAGTGCCGCAAGCGCGACGTCTGGCTCATCTGCGACGAAGTCTATTCTCTGATCACCTTCGAACAGCCGCACTGTTCGCTGCTGAAGTGCGCAGAAGACATCAGCAACGTCGGCGTGATCGACGGGCTGTCGAAGTCACACGCCATGAGCGGCTGGCGCGTCGGCTGGCTGATTGGAGCACCAGCCCTGACGGCGGCGGCCACCCGGTTTTCCGGCGCGGCGCTGTTTGGGGTCAGCCAGTTTATTCAGGACGCAGCTGTCTGGGCGATCGAAAATGACGCGGCCGACGTGGACCGTATGCGCCGCGCCTATCAGGCGCGGCGCGACTACGTGGTCGGACGGATCCGCGCCATACCCAAGCTCGATTGCTTTGTACCCGCAGCGGGCATGTTCGTGATGATCGATACCAGCAAAGCGGCCAACAGCGGTGCCGACTTTGCCGACCTGCTGCTCGACAGCCAGGGTATCTCCACCATCCCAGGCGCTGCGTTCGGGCCCAGCGCGACGAATTACGTGCGGCTCAGCCTGACCGTCGATGAAACCGGGCTCGGCACGGCTTTCGATCGCATCGAGGCCGCGCTGCGCTGAATCCCGCGTGGGCTGACGGAGCTTCCGCGTTCAGCGCAGGTCGAAGCGCTCGCGGAGAAACCGAGCGACACCGTCTTCGTCATGGTGGCCGATCACCTGCGTCGCTGCTGCTTTTAGCGGCGCTTTGGCATTGCGGGGCGCGTAAGCCTCGTCGGCAATCTGAAACATGCTGAGATCGTTGTCGCTGTCACCGAAGCACAGCACGCGCTCCAGGCCGAGCTGCTCCTTCAACAGCGTCACCGCGTTGCCCTTGCTCGCGCTGATGTGGTGGATATCAATCCACTTCAGCTCTGCGCCTTCGAGCGCCGTGCCCGCGTACGCAACAAGCCCGGGTTCCTGCGCGACCAGTTCTGCGATGGCATCAACAGCCGCAGGATCGCCGAGGGCGCTGATGTTGGTGATATCCGCAGAGGCCGGCATTTCCGCCGCCGGCCGCACCTCGAGGCCCGGGCGGCTGCGGAACAGGGCAGCAAGCCTTTCTTCCGTGGTGTTGTTCAGCGGCGGGTGGTAAGCGCCGTGCTTCTGCCCCGGCTCGATGGTGAACAGGAAGGGCGCCAGGCCCTGCTGCATCACGGCATCGACCACGTGCTGAATCTCTGCAAGCGTCAGGAAGTTGCTGTGGCTGTAATCCGCGGCGGTCGGGTTCCAGATCACCACGCCGTTCTTGTACGCCTGCGGCAGGCTGAAGCAGCTCTGCGAGAGAATCGTATGACAATCGTTCCGCGTGCGCCCCGTGGCGATGGTGTAGGCCACCTCCGCCTCGCGCATCAGCTCCAGGGTTTCGCGCGTGTACGACGACAGCTCGGAGCCGGCATTCAGCAGGGTACCGTCAAGATCAAAGACAACCAGATGCATGAGCAGTCCGTTACGTAAATCAAGAGCTTAGCGGGCGCCACGACAAAGGGCCGTCAGGCGCGACCCGGGCAGTCCGGCAAAGTGCTGCGGCCGCCCGCCCGGCGCCACCACAACCGGGTGCATGGGGCCCCTGGAGTCACTACACTCGTGCGCTCATCGACAAGGAGTTTTCTGATGCGCCACCTGCTTCGAACCGGATTGTTCTCCCTGACCCTGGTGCTCTGCCTGCCCAGCGCCCACGCCGAGCTCGACAAAGCGACGGCCGCCGCCCTGGACGCAGCCATTGCGAGCGATCAGCGTCCCGAGGCCGACAAGGCCCGCGACCGCAATCGCAAGCCGAAGCAGACCCTAGAGTTCTTCGGCTTCAGCAAGGACATGAAGGTCGTCGAGATCTTCGCCGGCGCAAGCGGCTGGTACACCAAGATCCTGGCGCCCGTGCTGGCCGAGGATGGCCAGCTGTACGTGGCCGGCGGCCTGGGCAAGGCGTTCGGCTTCGGACAGGACTTGACCCGCATCGGCGAGCTGGACGGTAAAGACGAGATCGAGCTGATCGACCTGAGCGGCAAGCTGAAGCCGACAGACGCAGGCGTCGCCATGGAATCGGCGAGCTTCAACGTGCGCAACGCCGATCTGGTGCTGACCTTCCGCAATCTGCACAACCTGACGGCTGAAGGGCGCGCGGAACTCTACAAGGCGTCCTACAAGGCGCTGAAGAAGGGCGGCCGGTTCGGCGCCATCGACCACACCCGACGGCACATGATGGGCGACAACGCCGAGATGGGCCGCCGCCTGGACCCGGTGCTGGTGATCAAGGAAGCCCAGGCCGCCGGGTTCAAGTTCGTGGACTACAGCACCCTGCACTACCGACCAGACGACGAGCTGCGCTACGAGGTCGGGCGCCGCACGGTCACGGGCAACACCGATCGCTGGACGCTGCTGTTCGAAAAGTAAACGGCACGCCAGGCACGCCACACCAACCTGGGCCCCAGGCGCTGAACGGGACCCGGCCCGCGTGCGAGCGATAACGCTCGCACCGGGAACGTCGACGGCTCTCGGTTGCGACGCCGGTTTTGCACCACGTTCCCACCTCTGGCCACCCTGTCGATCCTGGCCAGACGCTTCTTCTGGTCCAGGTTCTGAGCGCCGAGCCACTCCGCTGCTGAAGTAACCCGCTCGATTCTGCTTTCCCAGGAGATGGCCGCCCCAGCGGCAGACCCTCGGCCTCAAGCGCGCCAAACTTTTTTTTCGCCTGCTGTCGTAGTTCGGTTTGCTGATTCGTCATCAGTAGGCAACCGCAACAAACAGGAGCAATCTGATGGAATACGTACTGTTGATCTACAACTCTGAAGAGCGCTGGAACGCCCTCGATCAGGCCCAGGAAGAACAGATCATGGCCGCCCACTACGCGCTGATGGAGAAAACGAAAGCAGACGGCGTCTATGTCGGCGGCGAGCGGCTGACCGACACGCCCATGGCAACCACGGTCCGCAATCACGGCGGCAAGATCACCGTCACCGATGGTCCCTTCGCGGAAACCAAGGAACAGCTCGGCGGCTATTACGTACTGGATGTTCCGGACCTTGATGCCGCGATCGCCTACGCGGGCATGTTGCCGCACGGTGATCTGGGGTCGGTGGAGATCCGCCCCGTGTTCAGCATGTAGAGCCACGTGCGGCAGATGGACGACCTCGGCGCAGTTCTCAAGAGCGCCCGCCCGCGAGCGCTGGCGGCGCTGCGCCGGTTGGCCGGCGAACTGTCGCGCGCCGAGGATGCCTTTCAGGACGCCGCTGAACAGGCGCTCGAGCATTGGCCCAAGGACGGGCTGCCAGATAACCCGGCTGCCTGGCTCGTGCAAGTGGGTCGGCGCCGGCTGATCGACTGGGCGCGGCGTGACCGGTTCTCCTCGCCCCTGGAGGAGGAGCCGGCACAGGATTCAGCAGAGCCGGCGAATCCGCTGCTGGAGGACGACCTGCTGCGGCTGGTGTTCACCTGCTGCCACCCGGCGCTGGCGCCGGACGCGCAGGCCGCGCTGACCCTGAAAGTGATCGCCGGGCTACCGACCGAAGATGTCGCTCAGGCCTTTCTGGTTCCGGTCCGCACCATGGAGCAGCGGCTGACGCGGGCTCGGTCCAAACTCCGTAACGCGGGCATCCCGTTTCGTGTGCCCGCCGAACGGGAACTGCCGGAACGCCTGGACGTGGTGCTGGCGGTCGTCTATCTGATCTTCAACCAGGGCTACAGCCCCCGCCGCCTCACAACCACGGAACCCAGGCTATGTCGCGAAGCGATCTGGCTGGCGCGGCTGCTGCGCGGCCTCTTTCCCGGCAACCCGGAGCTGACCGGCCTGCTGGCGCTCATGCTGTTCCACCACGCCAGGCACAACGCCCGGGTTACCGCGTCCGGCTTGCTGGTCCCCCTGCCGGAGCAGGACCGCGGCAGCTGGGACCGCAGAATGATTGCTGAAGCGTCCACGCTGCTGCGTCATGTGTTGGGAAAAGGGGCACCGGGGCCGTACCAGACGCAGGCGGCCATCGCCGCGTTGCACTGCGAAGCGGCCAACGCGCACGACACGGACTGGCAGCAGATCGCGGCGCTGTATGCGGTGCTGGAACGCCAGCAGCCGAGCCCGGTGGTCACGATCAACCGAGCCGTTGCCCTGGGCAAGGCGGGAGCTGCCGCAGCCGGCGTTGCGCTGCTGGAAACGCTCAAGGGCGAGCCGGCACTCGACACCTACGTGCCGTTCTGGCTGGCCTGCAGCGAGCTCGAACGGCTGACCGGCAATCGGGCTACTGCAGCGCGCTGTCACCGGCAGGCGATCTCGCTTACGGTCAGCGAGGCTGAACGCCAACTGCTCGAGAGCGAGCATCAGCGGCTGTTCAGCAGCGACGACTGAGACGCTTAGCCATCGCTCAGCGGCGCGTCCGCTTACCAGCCCACCGCCTGTCCGTCTTTACGATGATCGGAGCCGGCGCGATAGACGCCGTTCACCGGCAGATCGTCGCGGATGCTTTGTTCATCGTAGGCGCGCGGCTTCGGCTGCCCGGGATCACGAGAGAAGAGCACGCCCTGGTAGCCGCCCACCGCGCCGCCGTTCACGCTGCGCACGGTGTGCCCGCGGGCGCGCAGCGCCGGCCCTACGAGCCGAAAGAGTTCTCCCTCGAGCGACAGCAGGTCGCGGCGCTGATTGTGGGTGAAGCGCGCAACATCCGTTGTCATCTGTACGTTCATGCCGTGATCAATCATGTTCACCATGTGCTGGGCATGGGTCTCCGGCTGCACGGAGCCACCCATGTTGCCAAACGCCAGCAGCGGCTCACCGGCCCGGGTCACGAAGCCGGCGATGATCGTATGAAAGGGTCGCTTCCGCGGCGCAACAACGTTCGGATGTTCAGCGTCCAGGCTGAACGCCACGCCGCGGTTATGCAGGATCATCCCGTAGGGCGGAATCGTGACCCCGCCCCCGTAAACACCGTAGATGCTGTGGACGAGGGACACCATGTTGCCCCAGCGGTCGCCGGCTGCCAGATAGATGGTGCCGCCGTCCAGCCCCCCTTCAATCGCCGGTGGTGTCGCTTTGGCCATATCAATGCGCTGGCACAGGCTGCTGGCGTAGTCCTTCGACAGCAGCTTCGAAACCGGCACGGCCGCAAAGTCCGGATCCGCGTTGTACGCATGCAGGTCCGAATAGGCGAGCTTCTTTGCCTCGACCAGCAGGTGCCAGGTATCCGCATGCGCCGGCCCGAGGGCGGTGAGGTCGATCCCGTGCTCCGGCGCACAGGCCTCCAGCAGGTTCAGCATCTCGAGGGCAGCGAAGCCCTGCCCCGGCGGCGGCAGCTGATGGACTTCGTAGCCGTGGTAGCTGGTGCTGATCGGCTCCACCCATTCCGCTTCAAAGGCGGCAAGATCCTCGAGCGTCATGACGCCGCCGGCCTTGCGCACCTTGGCAACGATCGCCTCGGCGATGGCGCCTTCATAGAAGGCTTTGCGCCCTTCTTTCTGCAGCAGGCGCAGCGCTCGCCCGAGCGCCGGATTGCGGACGATGCTGTACAAGGGTGGCGCTTCGCCGTCGCGCAGAAAGGTGGCCGCCGAATCCGGGTCGCGACGCAGCATGGCGACCGATCGCACCAGATCCCGATGGCGTCGTTCCGACTGTCCCCAGCCCTGCTCAGCGGTCCGCGCGGCGCGTTCCAGCGTTGCGCTGAAATCCATTGTGCCGAAGCGGGTCAGCAGCGCATCGTAGCCCGCGACTGCACCCGGGACCGTTGCCGCGTTGACCCCCTCGTAGGGGACCCGTTCCACGCCAAGCTTCTGAGTGAAGTACTCGGGCGTCCAGCCCGCCGGCGCAAAGCCTGCGGCATTCAGGGCGAACAGCTTCTGCTCGGCCGCAATCCAGACCAGCGCAAACAGATCGCCTGCCAGGCCCGTGTCGTTCTGCGAGGTCACATCGAGCACCGCAGCGGTTGCAACTGCCGCATCAACCGCGTTGCCGCCCTGCTTCAGGATCTCGAGGCCCGCCTGAGCCGCCAGCGGATCGCTGGTGGCAACAATCCCGTGCCGGGCCAGTACCTCGGACCGGCCCTGGCCTTCGAACCCCTGCGCACGCGAACCCTGCGCCGCGACGATGCCCGCCGCGGGGTTGGTTGCGCCATCCCGTGGCACGCCGAACGGCGTGGGCGACTGGCCAACGGCCGAGGTCGACAGCACCAAGCTCGCAAGGGCGATCACGAGCCATTGCCGTTGCCTCTCAGGCTGCACGCTTCGACGCATGATTCGAACTCCTTTCCCTGATCGCGGATCTGTGGACTGCTGGCGTAGACTGCTGCCAGGCAAAATTGCGCTGGAGGCAGTATGCGGCTTGCCCGCCTGAGCAGCTACCGATGGAGCCTGGTGTTGCTGTTCGTTACATCGGCCGCCGTCGCCGAACCGGGCGTCCGCGCGCGCGATCTCGGGCTGGCACCGGGTAAGGGTACCGTTGGCCCGTTGAACGCCATCACCGACGTGCCCGGCGTCGCCGTAGGTCAGGTCACGCTCATCGAAGGGGAAACCATACGGACGGGCGCTACGGTCGTGCTTCCACACACCGGCAACCTGTATCAGTCCAAGGTACCGGCCGGCCTTGCGGTCATGAACGGCTACGGCAAGCTGGCCGGAAGCACGCAGCTCAGGGAGCTCGGCGAGATCGAAACACCGATCGCGCTGACCAACACGCTGGCCGTTGCCGCCGGCATGCGCGCACTCATCGACTGGACTCTGAAGCAGCCCGGCAACGAGGCCGTGCGTTCGGTCAACGCGGTGGTCGGCGAAACCAATGACGGGTACCTCAACGCTATCCGCAGCCCGATGCTGACGGACACTCACGTGGCTGAAGCACTCGCGGCTGCGGCAACCGGTCCCATCGCGGAGGGCAGCGTCGGAGCCGGCACCGGTACGGTGACGCTGGGCTGGAAGGGCGGTATCGGCACCAGCTCGCGCGTCGTCCAGCCGTGGACCATCGGCGTGCTGGTACAAACCAACTTCGGCGGCACGCTGGTCATGGACGGCATTCCCGTTGGCCGCGAACTGGCCGAGCTGGGCCTGGCAGCACACAGTCCGGGCCAGACCGCAGAGTACGGTTCGATCATGATCGTGATCGCCACCGATGCACCGCTCTCGAGCCGCAACCTGGAGCGCCTGGCACGCCGGTCGTTTGCAGGTCTGGCCCGTACCGGCGCCAGCTTCTCCAACGGCTCCGGCGACTATGCCATCGCGTTTTCCAATGCCACCACCGTGCGCGGCGACCAGCGATCGGCGGTCACGCTGGCCAACAGCGCCATGTCACCGCTGTTCCTCGCCGTTGCCGACGCAACGGAAGAAGCGATCCTGAACGCGCTGCTGTCCGCGACCGACATTCAATCGCGAGACGAAGTGACGCGCGTGGAACGAACCGTGGAGGCGCTACCGATCGACGCGGTCCGCGGGATCCTCGAGCGCTATCGACGCTGACTACAGCGTCAGCAGGTGCTGCTGAAAAGCGTCGTAGAGCTGCCTGGTGATCGGGCCGACGGCGCCACCGCCAACCGGCTCGCCATTTACCGACGTAATCGGCCGGATCTCCGTGGTCGTTCCGCAGAGCAGCACCTCGGCCGCGGTTCTCAGATCCGCTTCGCTCACGTCCCGCTCGTGCACCTCAAGCGACAGCCCGGCAGCCAGTTCAATGACGATTGATCGGGTAACGCCGGGCAGAACGCGTTCGTCCAGCGGGGCGGTGACCAGCGCGCCATTGCTGACGATGAAAAGATTGGCGTGGCTGCCCTCGACCGCCATGCTATCGCGCAGCAGGATGACGTCGTCCACGCCGGCGTCTACCGCCGCCTGCTGAGCAAGGACATTGGCGAGCAGCAGGGTGGTCTTGAGATCCGCCCGCCGCCAGCGGAGATCGGGGTAGGTGATCGCGGCATAACCCGCCTGCCAGCGCGCCCGGTCCGGCCGGGTAAGCGCACGGGCGAAGCCGTACACCGTCGGTTGCACGTCGCCCGCTGGAAAGGCGTGGCCCCGCGGTGCAACCCCGCGCGTCACCTGCAGGTACACCATGGACCAGGGTTCGCGACGCAGATCATTGCGTTCCAGCAGCTCGAAGTGACAGCGCTCGATGGTCCGGACGTCCGCGGCAATACGCAGCGCATCGAGGCCCTGCTGGAGGCGCGTCATGTGCCGCTCCAGCCGCAGAAAGCGGCCGCCATAAGCCGGGGTCGCCTCGTACACCGCGTCTCCGAACAGGAAGCCGCGATCGTTGACGCTGACCATCGCGTCTTCCGGCGGACACCACCGGCCATTCAGAAAGACGGTCGTTGCCACGCGTCGATCCCCAGGACAGGAGACCCTACGATAACGAAAGTATCGAGCCGAGCGAGAGGTCGGTCGCAGCGATCGGGATAATTCCTGCCTACACTCAGAAGGCATTCAGACCACCGCGATCGAGATCATGAATCAGCTGCCCAGCCATCTACGACGTCTGCATCTGGTCACCGAAGGCCAGCCCTACGAATTGATCGCACCGGCTGACGCGCTGGTCTGCCCGGAGCTGCTCGCCAAACGTCTCGAGGCGAAAGTCCAGGTCGCGGCCGCGACGACAGCTGCCGATGACGTCGCGCTGCCGCTGCTCGCGGACAGTGCGCTGCGCGGTCAGACGGCGATGGCTGGGCTGACGGTCGACCGCTGGGTCGAAGCGACCCTGCCGATCCCGGCGTTGCCGGAGCCGGCGTCAGCGGCCCTGGAGCAGGAAGTGATCAACGGTACCATCGGGCGCTTCACGGAACGCCGCATCCGCGAACGCCTGGAGGCAACGCTGGAACTGCCGCCCCTGCCGCAGATGGCACGCCAGATCATGGCGCTGTCAGGAGACGACAACGCCACCGCCCTGGACCTCGTCAACCTTCTCGAGCAGGACGCAGCGCTTGCCGCCCGGCTGGTGGGCTGGGCCAATTCACCGTTCTACGCAGCACCCGGTGGGGTGCAGACGATCAACGACGCCGTGCTTCGGGTGATGGGCTTCGAAGGCGCGCTGGCGTTGGCCATGGGCATCGTCGTGGGGCAGAACCTGCCGCCCGCGCCGGAAACGGGCGAAGGCCTCAGGAGCTTCTGGATGGAAGGGCTGCTGACCGCAAGCGTCATGGAACAGCTGCACGCTCGCGCATCTGTCACGGAGTTTGATGCCGGCAGCGCCTACCTGGTCGGCCTGCTGTGCAACTTCGGCACCCTAGTTCTGGCGCATACGTTTCCGCCGCAGTACGTCCGCATCCGCAACCTCGAGGCGGCCAACCCGCACATCCTCTACAGCCACTGCGACGTCGCCGTCCTCGGTATGGATCGCGAGATGATCGGCACCGCCCTGCTCGCATGCTGGGATCTGCCGGACACCATCTCGCAACCCATCCGCGAGCAGCACTCGCCTGACTCGACGCTGCCGCTGGCGCGGCTGCTGCGCTGCGCCCGCTCGCTGCTGGCCTCCGAGGGCCTGAGCAGCGTGCCGCCGCAAAAGGTACCGCTGGACACCGCCCTGGCACTTGGCATCGAGCCGGACGCGCTGGATGCCACCCTCGATATCCTGCGCCAGCCGCAGGAGGAACTGGAAGTGCTCGCGCGCGCCTTCCAGCGCGCCGCCTGAGGTGTCAATCAGGACCTCAGGATGAACCTTCAGCAGGCCGCTGACCGTTCCGACGGCTGAGGTGATCCTCAGGGACGCAGGCCAGTGCCAGGTCTTCTTGCCCTGGCGGACGAAGACACAGCCCGGTAATCGTCTCCGAGCGCCGACCGGCGAACGAACAGGCAGACTGCTCGGCCAGCGCTTCACAGGCGGCCAGCGCCTCTGGCGGCGGACCGCGGCGTCCGCGTTCGCCAGAGCCCGAACCGGTTTCCGCAACTGCTGTTCCGGAAACCGTCATCAGCAGCAGCAAACCGACGGTCGCTGAACGAGAGAGTTGATTGGTACGCATGAGGGTTTCTCCTTGTTGGCGTGGGCAGAGCTTCCTTTCGGAGTGCGCAGCCGCTGTGGCGAGACCAAGGAGAAAGTGCGAAGTTTCTACTCCAGCCGGTAACCAACACCGTAGATAGAGCTGATCAGCTCTTGCTCTGGAAGCGCCGCCTCGAGCTTCCGGCGCAGGTTCTTCACGTGCGTGTCGACGGTACGATCGCTGACGATCCGTCCATCGGTGTAGATGAGTCCCATCAGCTGATCGCGTCCGAGTACCCGACCGGGCTTACGCACCAGAGCCTCCAGCAGCCGGAACTCGACCGGCGTCAGATCCAGCGCAACCCCCTTGGCAAAGGCCCGGTAGCTCTCCCGGTCCAGCTTGAGCTCGCGATAGCCGTCCTCGAGCTCAACCGCCTCGAACTCTATGCGGCGCAGGGTCGCACGCACCCTGGCAACGACCTCGCGCGGGCTGAACGGCTTGCAGATGTAATCGTCTGCGCCCAGCTCGAGGCCCAGCAGCCGATCGAGCTCATCGACGCGAGCGCTGACGATCAGTATGGGCACCGTGGACTGTGCCCGCAGTTCCCGGCACAGCGTCATGCCGTCGGTCCCGGGCAACATCAGATCCAGCAGGATCAGCTGCGGCGAGTGCGTCGAAAACCAGGGCAGGACGGCATCACCGTCCGCCAGCCAATGCGAGCGGTAGCCGCTCTGGCGCAGATAGTCGCCGAGCACCTCTGCCAGCTTCGGCTCGTCTTCGACAATCAGAATCAGCGGCGCATCAGGCCCTGGGGAAACTGACATCGACCTTGAGGCCTCCCAGCGGTGAAGGTGAGAACGTCAGCGTGCCGTTATGCTCGGTTACCACTCGCTGGCATAGCGCCAGGCCCAGCCCCGAGCCGCCCGTCGCCCTGCTGCGCGAGCGCTCCGCTCGAAAGAACCGCTCGGTGAGGCGCGGCAGCAGCTCCTCCGCCACCCCAGGCGCCGAATCGGCAACGCAACACCAGACGCGATCCGGCGCGCTTCCGGCACTGATTGTCAACCGGCCCGGCCCATCGGTATAGCGCGCGCTGTTTTCCAGGACGTTGCGCAGCAGCAGCGACAGCCGCTCTGCGTTCCCCAAAAGCGGCAGGGGTTCGTACGGCAGCTCGAGCGTCGTGGCGAGCGGTATCGCGTCCAGGCGAACCTCGAAGCGCTGCAGTTCCGTTCGGAGCAAGTGGCCCAGATCCAGCGGCTCGACCGCGCCACCGTGCTGGTCCGAGCCCCGGGTTGTCGTCTCATGAAAGTCATCGAGCAGCCGCTCGAGGCGCCGGAGCTCGGCTTCCAGCGAATCGGCTTGGGCCGGGCTCCAGGCTCGCACACCATCCTGGAGCGCCTCGACTTCGCTTTTCAGAATGGCAACGGGCGTGCGCAGCTCGTGCGAGACATCCATCAGCCACGCCGCCCGGCGTTCGGCTTCCGCCTCCAGCTCACCGCCGAGCTGATTGAAGGCCGCCGCAAGCGCTTCGAACTCATCGCCCGTTGCCAGCGTCAGCCGGGCGCCGTAGTTGCCTCGCGAAAGCTGCTCTGCACCTGCCCCCAGGGCCCGGAGCGGTCGTTCGAAGCGCCGGGCAACGAACCAGGCCATCAGTGCAGCAAATCCCAGCGCGGTCAGCAGCGTAATGAGCAGCGCCTGCTGCTGCTGCGCCAGGAACAGACCTGCAGCAGACTCACCAAGCATCTCGAGCCCGGGGATTGGCCGGAAGCGCAGCGTGCCGATGGGCATGCCATCGTGCACCAGCGGTAACGCAGCGCTGTCCGCACCCATAGGCGGCCCGATGACTGTCCTGCCATCCGCGTCGACCAGGGCCAGTTCCGGCAGGCGTGCCTCGGGACGAGCCGGAAATCCGGGGGGCCCCATGGGCCGCGGCCCGGGCGGCCGACCCTCGGGATCACGCAACAGCTGAAACTGTGCAAGCAGAGCAGGCCAACGGCGGCGGTTACCCTTGAGTCCGGCAAAGCTGCCTTCGGTTTCGTAGAGCGCTTCGAGCGCGTTGGCGAGCGGACCATATCGTTCTGCTTCGAGCGAATTGACGAACTCGAGGAACCCGCTACGCAGCTGCTGCCGGCCAACCGTGTAGTTGGTCAGCAGTACCAGCCCGGCTGTGAGCAGCAGGCTGAGCAGCAGCTTGGTACGGATGGACAGGCCCATGCACGCATGCAAGCACAGCCGCACGAACCTGACCAGCAACGCCCCCTATCTCTACGCGATGTCTGCACCAACTCCTCGCTGAGTGCACATTTCAGCGTTCAACTGGCTCCACCCGCTGGACGTGGAAAGCCGGAGACACTCTGATGACGGACAACACACGCACCCTCAAACCGCTGATGCTGGCCCTGCTCGCGTTGACGGGCTGCGGTGGCGGCGGTGGTGGCAGCGCAGACAGCACAACCGCTGCACTAACGACAACCACGCCGGCAACCACAACGACGACAGATCCGACCAGCGGCGCCCTGAGCGTCGACGCAGGCTACGGTCGAATCGCCATCGGTGGCAGCAACCTTGTCCTGGCCGCGAGCACCGCGGGCGGCGCCGGGACAAACAGCGTCCGCTGGATTCAGGTCACCGGACCGGCGGTGACGCTCGAGGACGATGACACGCTCACCCCGACCCTGACGTTGCCAACAGCAGGGAGCGGCGCCGTACTCAAGTTTCGCGTGAGCGTTACGGACGCCGACGGTACGACCGCCGAAGACGACTTAAGCGTCGAACTCTGGGTAGCCGAATCAGCCAGCGACCGAACCCGTAGGGCAGACTTCAGCGCAAACGCCGCCTGGGGCTGTACCGTCGATCCCATCGACTCACCAACGGTTGCGGTAACCGATGCCGGTAGCGTGCAACTGTTCGAAAGCAACGGCATCCCTGCACATGCAACGGGCACCTTTCCGAACAGCGGCAACCCCAATTCGATTACGACGGTCAACACGAGCTACAGCATCCCGACAGATCCCGTCGATAACGGTCAGCTCACTGAGATGGCCACCTTCGGCATCACTCTCGATGGTGTGAAACTGGAACGCGATACCGCCGAAAGCTACAGCAATGCCGGACAATGGAACTACGAAGCCATCACGGCAGGCTTCGCTGCTGGCGCCACGGCGAATGCTCCGTTCTCCTGGCTGGGCACGGACTGCAGCAACGCACACGTGCAGCCAACCGGCGAGTATCACTACCACGGCTTGCCCGAGGCCCTCATCAATGAGCTTGGCGAAGACAGCAGTACCCCAGCTGCCATGATCCTGGGCGGCTATGCCGCAGACGGTTTCCCCTTCTACCTCCGCTACGGGCATACGGACCCGGATGACTCGACCTCACCGCTCGCCGTCATGCAGGGCAGCTGGGAAGTACGTTCCGGAACACGAACCAGCGGCCCGGGTGGCAGCTACGACGGGACCTTCCGCCAGGACTGGCACTACGTTGCCGGCTCCGGCGATCTCGATGAGTGCAACGGGCGCTTCGGTCCGACGCCCGAACATCCGGAGGGCATCTATCACTACTATCTGACCGACGACTACCCGTTCATACCCCGCTGTGTCACCGGGGTGCCGGATGCTTCCTTCAGGACCCGGCGATGAGCGGGATAGCTCGGGCGCTGATGCTGTTGCTGCTGCCGACGTTGGCAGTCGGGCACGCGGGACACGACGAACGGATCAAAGTGCTCGTTAGCGGAGCAGAGCTGATCCTCGAGGTGCCAGTAGAGGCTGACCAGTTGCTGAGGTTGGACACCAACGCCGACGGGTCGCTGAGCGTCATGGAGTTTGATCGTGACGAACTCCTCGCAGTGCTTGCTGCTACCTGTCAGCTTTGGACCAACGGGCAGTTGCTCAGCCCCAGCTGGCAGGATGTCCCGGTACCAGGCATCAGCGCTATGGCGCCGAACCAACCCGTCAACAATGTAACGTTACGCCGCCGCTACCCGCTCGATGCCCGGGCTCCAGCATTGCTCGCCCTCGAGCGCTCGATGCATGCGCCCGGTCGAGAGCTCTGGCTCTGGCATACGGCGCAGGCGCAACCGACCGTGACTGTTCGTCACATCGACGGCGGTCGGAACCGCATACTGTTGTGGCAAGGGGAACAAGCACAGCCGTTCTCAGTTCCCGTTCACGGCGAACGGCCGTCGGGCGAATCGGCCGGCATAGTGCCGGCACCACCGGCTGGGGGAACTCAACCCGATTGAGCCGGGTAACAGGTCGAAGTAGGTCGACGCGTTGGTCAGCGGATAGCGATAGGTTTCGTTGACGCGCTTCTGCTCGCTTCGCCGCATCCGGTCGTGCCGATGCAGGTCTGTCATGCACTGTTCATAAATTGGCTGCACGGCCGCCAGCTGCCAGCACCGCAGGGTGTTGCACGGCCGAGCGGGTGTCGCCGCGCAGCCGCTCAACACCATCGCGAGCAGCAGGCCCTGCAACATCGATCGATGATGGGGCACTCGTCGGTGGCCACGAGCGGTGCCGGCAACAATTGAGGGCAACGACTCCGGTAGCGGATGCCCGATGGCTACCGGTGGGGAGTGAAGGGGATTCATGACTGCTCCTGTTCATCAAGGTCCTGTCCCCTCCTGTTCTGCTGCCGTGTATCGAGCCACCTCCCTTACGCACCCGCAGGCGCCCGCATCCGCTGGCTTGCCGCCCGGTTTCCCGGTCAACTACGACGCTGCCAGCTCGCTGCGTCTCACGCACTGTCTTGCGCAACGCGTTACACAATTCCTCACGCAACGCCTTACGCACCTACTCACTCCACTTCTGAAGCAAGTAAGGCAAAGGTTGTGCCAGGCGCTGGTAGAAGATTCATCGTGCCGTACCGCTATACTCCCGTACCTGATCAGTTGAACCAGAGGGTGATGCCATGCCGGAGCTGACGATTACGCTGACCGCCGCCTCCATTCTCGGTCTCATGTTCGTGTGGTTGAGCGTCCGGGTAATCATGGTGCGCACGCGAAACCAGGCGATCATCGGTGATGCGGGTAACCAGGAGCTGCTGTACGCCATCAGGGCCCACGGCAACTTCTGTGAGTACGCGCCGATCTTTCTGATCCTGCTCGCGTTGCTGGAAGCAACCGGAGGCAACAGCAGCGTGCTGGCGCCGCTGGCGGCGCTGTTTGTAGTCGCCAGGCTGCTGCATGTGCCCGGCATGGGCGCTGAAGCGAATCTGAGGTTGCGGCAGGCGGGCATCGTCGGGAGCTTTACGGCAATCATCGTCGCCAGTGCCTACGGGCTGTACCTGGTCTTCAGCGGCTGACCCGCGGCAGTCGCCTGACCGGCTGCCCCTGCGAGCTTCCTGACCAGGGTTCCGAACAGGAGCCGTGCCGTTCGCGGGACCTGCCTCAAACCCGCCTTACAGCGCCACAGCAGCGCAGAGGTTTCGCGGCGCCCGCTCCAGCAGCCCCCAGCAGCCAAAGAGCGCCGAGCCCGGGACCGGGTAGACCCGCGTTCGCAGACCGTGAAATCATTCGGCGTTGACCGAACAGAACCAACCACCGATAGAGAGAGGACAGTGGAATGAGTGAAGCAGCTGAACAGGCCGTGCTGGTCGAACGACGGGGGCGGGTGATGGTCATCACCCTGAACCGGCCGGACGCCATGAACGCGATCAACGGTGCGCTCTCCAATGGGCTGCTCAACGCCGTTCGGGAGCTCGACGCGGACGATGGGTTGACTGCGGGTGTCATTACCGGCGCCGGCCGGGGCTTCTGTTCCGGTATGGACCTGAAGGCCTTTGCCCGCGGCGAAGACATCGGCCCACTCACCACCTTTATTCGCGAAGGCAGCTCGAAGCCACTGATCGCAGCCATCGAGGGCTTCGCGCTCGCCGGCGGCTGCGAGATTGCGCTCACCTGCGATCTGCTGGTGGCCGGCAAAGGCGCCAAGATCGGGATCCGGGAGGTGAAAGTCGGGCTCTTTGCTGCGGCAGGTGGCGTGTTCCGGCTACCAGCGCGGGTTGGCTACACGAAGGCTATGGAGATGGCCATCACCGGCGAGCCGATTACCGCCGAGGTGGCGCTGGAGTCTGGCATGCTCAGCGAGCTCACCGAGCAGGGCGGAGCGCTGGAAGCCGCCATCCGCTGGGCGGAGCGGATCGCTGAAAATGCGCCGCTCGCCGTTGCTGCCTCCAAGCAGCTGGTACGTGCGGCAGCGCAGGGCAACGATGAAGACAGCCTCTGGGAAATGCAGAAGCCGCTGTCCGCCAAAGTGTTCAGCTCGAGCGATGCCAAGGAAGGTCCGAAGGCTTTTGCCGAGAAGCGCGCACCGAACTGGA
Source organism: Pseudomonadota bacterium (assembly GCA_038757945.1). GTDB lineage: Bacteria > Pseudomonadota > Gammaproteobacteria > Pseudomonadales > Azotimanducaceae > CALHVX01. Next base: position 15,433 of record JBCDGJ010000028.1, on the reverse strand, counting down.
CCGGCACCTGAGACCAGGCTGACACCCTAAGCACAGGGGCACGGTCGGCTCGACCGTTGCCCCACTTCTTCAATCAGCCCGCAGCCGGCTCACCGGGCCACTCGCCGGCTCTTCGGCTGGCCTTCTGTGATCAGCCGTGCGCTTCACCGCCTATTTATCTGGCTTTCCGGTTACCAACCGTGCGCTTCACCATTCCACTGCATAAACGACGCCGTATTCTCCATGCTCAGATCATCGATCACCTTGATGATGCCCGAGGCACTATCGGCCGGCTCGATGGCGGCCTGCTCGCCGCCCATGTCGGTCTTGACCCAGCCGGGGTGAATGAGCTGCACGGCAATCTTGTCGTTGGCCGCATCCATGGCGTACATCTTCATGACCTTGTTGACCGCTGCCTTGCTGGAGCAGTAGGCGTACATGACGGGCATGTCCAATGACAGCGCGCCCATCTGGCTGGTAATGGTAACGGCTTTGGCGTTGGTGCCATTGGCCAGGTTCGGCCGCAGTGCCTGCAGCACCCGCAGCGGCGCCATGGTGTTGATGTTGAAGGTCTCTGCCCAGCCGTCAAAATCCATCTGCTGGGCGTTCTGCTGATCCGGTCCCGGCCCGGCCATGCCGGCGTTGTTGATCACCACATCGAGCGCCAGATCACCGAGCCGTTCCTTGAGCGCGGCGACGGAGGCAGCGTCTCCTACTTCCACGGCTTCAACGCGCACGTTATCGAGTGCCGCGAGCTCCGGAGCCTTCTGCGGATCCCGACAACAGGCAATCACCTGATCGCCCCGCGCCGAGTACTGTTGTGCCATGTGAAAACCGATTCCGCGGTTTGCCCCGGTGATGAGGATGGTCGACATCTGCCTGCTCCCTTCTGGTGTGTGCCCGGCCCAAGTCTACGCCTTGTGCGGCTTGCATCGAACCCCGCCAGCCGACAAACTCTCGCCTGCCTAGGGGGTGGTCTGCACCTGAGACATCGTCAGCGATGGACCCTTTGAACCTGATCCGGTTGATACCGGCGTAGGAATAGGCGAGCACACGGGCTCTGGTCGACCTTCCGGTCACACCGTCCCCGCAGGCAGCGCAACGGATCCAACCGTCGCCTGCCTCGTCTCGCCCCGCACCCCCTGGCTTCGATCGCAGCAGTCAGTGGGCAACAACCATGCAACAACGCCGAACCGCACTTTTCCTTCTTGCAGCCACCGTGGCGCTGATCGCAAGCCCCATCGGTCACAGTGCGGCGATCGAGGAAATCGTCGTTACCGCCGAGTTCCGCAACCCGGCTCTCTATGCCGCCCCGATCAGCGTCTCGGTGCTGAACCTGGACGATCCGACGCGAACGACAGTCAATCATCTGGAAGAAGCCCTCGGCTGGATTCCGAACGTCAATCTGAGCAGCGGCGGGTCGCGCGCCCGTTTCATACAGATTCGCGGCATCGGTGAGCGCGGCCAGTTCGTGGAACCCATCAACCCCTCTGTCGGCCTGCTGGTCGACGGGGTTGATCTGAGCGGCATCGGCACCGCCGCGAGTCTCTATGACGTCGCCCAGGTCGAGGTGCTGCGCGGCCCTCAGGGCACGCTCTATGGGGCGAACGCGCTGGCTGGCCTGGTGGCCGTTTCCACGCGCAGGCCCACCACGGACTGGACAACCCGGGTCGATCTGGATCTCGGCGACTACAACGCTCGCGGTCTCGGCATCGCAACCGGCGGGGCGGTAAACGATCGCGTCGGCGTGCGCTTCGCCGCACGCCAGTACGAAGACGATGGCTTCATCGACAACCGCTTTCTGGGCGCCGACGACACGGACAATCACGACGAGCTGACGCTGCGCGGCGCGCTGGACCTGGATCTCGGCGGCGCGGGTACAGTGCTGCTCAACCTCGGGCTGATCGAGATCGACAACGGGTACGACGCTTTTTCGTTGGAAAACGACCGCAATACGCGCTCCGACCAGCCTGGCCGCGATGAGCAGGAAACGCGCTATCTGAGCGCGCGCTACGAGACCGCCGGTGATGGCCCCGTACGCTACAGCGCGGCCTTGAGCTTCGCCGACAGCGACAGCAACTACGGCTACGACGAGGACTGGACGTTCGTCGGCTTTCACCCCTTCGAGTACAGCTCGACCGACGCCTATGAGCGCGAACGGGAAACGCTCACCCTGGATCTGCGCGCGATGTCAGAACAGCCCGTGACGCTCTTCGATCGAACGAGCGACTGGGTCATCGGTCTCTATGCGCTCCAGCAGGACGTGAGCTTGAATCGCACCTACACCTTCGCCGCGGACTTCAGCAGCGGCTTCGAGATCGACCGCATCGCCGCCTACGGCGAGCTGAAGACCGATCTCAGCGAGCGCCTGCGCCTGCGTACTGGCCTGCGGCTGGAACGCCATGAATCAACCTACCGGGACAGCGCCAGCGTACGCTTCACGCCCCGGGACGATCTGATCGGCGGACGCGTCATCCTCGAATACGACCTGAACGACAGCGCCATGCTCTACGGCGCGCTGACCCGTGGCTACAAAGCCGGCGGGTTCAACACCGACGGCACGCTCGATGCCGATCTCCGGCAGTTCGATCCGGAAACGCTGTGGAACGCGGAGGTTGGGCTCAAAGGACGCTTCGTCGAAGGTCGCCTGGGCCTGCGCGCCAGCCTCTTCTGGATGGAACGTCCCGACATGCAGGTAAACACCTCGCTGACCCGCCTGCGCGACAACGGCAGCTCGGAATTCATCGACTTCACCGACAACGCTGCCGAAGGTCGTAACCTTGGCGCCGAGATCGAGCTGGACTTCGCCGTAGCGGAACGGCTCGATCTGTTCGCCGCGGTGGGCCTACTCAACACCGAGCTCGAAGACTACGTGAACGGTGCCGGCGAGCAGCTCGACGGCCGCGACCAATCCCAGGCACCCGGCTACACCTTCTTCATCGGGGCCGAATACCGGCCGTTCAACGGCTGGTTCCTGCGTACGGAGCTCGAAGGCAAGGATGAGTACTTCACCTCCGACAGCCACAGCGTCATGGCGCCGGGCTACGAGTTGCTGAACCTGAGCCTCGGCTACGCAGCGGACAACTGGCAGGTGAAGCTCTGGGGGCGCAACCTCACCGATGAAGACGTGATCGTGCGGGGCTTCTTCTTTCCCAACGACCCACGTACCGGCTACGACCCCGCGCAGGCCTACACCCAGCTGGGCGAGCCGCGGCGGGTCGGGGTCAGCTTCAGCCTGGACTTTTGACGCGCAGCGGTCGCGGCTGGCTACGGCCGCCGGTGCGTGACAGTGCCATCCCGGGTGTTGCACCGGAAGGGGCCACCGGCGCAGCCGCTCACTGACAGCCTCCTCGAAGCGATCAGCCGAGCTGAAACAGCTGGCTGCCGGAGATCGGGCGCTCCCGTTGCCGCATGATCCAGGTGGCCAGCTCATCCATCGATGCCTCCCCGAGCGCGCGCAGGATTTCCCTGCGCTCCGCGGCATCGGTCGACCGGTCCAGCAGCCGCCGGGAGTTGCCGAAGATCCGCGCCATGTAGCCATACTGAACGATCAGCTCACGCTCCAGCACCCGGTGCGCGTAGCTCTGCCGAACGGCCGCAAGGAAGGGCAGCAACCCCATGAGCGCGATGCCCAGGTCGCGCGCGCCGTCCGCCAGCTCCTTCTGAAACAGCGCCAGCACCAGCGCCAGAACCGCACCGATGCCGAAGCTCAGCGTCGTCAGCCGCCGGGTCAGCCGCGAGCGCTTGAGGCGCTGCTGAGCCCGCTGCTCGTAAAAAGCGATCTGACCACTTGCCGCGTCCCCGACCCATTCATTGATACAGCGCTCGAGCCCGTCCGGCGTCGTGCCCTGCTCGAGCGCATCTACCTTGCGGGCGACGAACCGCATGACGTTGCGCACCCAGCCCGCTTCCAGATCCTGGTGGCGCGTAAAGAGATCGTGCGGGTACCGCGTCGCCTCTGCCGGTGCAACGCCAGCAAGCCCCCAGTAGTACTGGACCCGGATGCCCTCGGCGAGGCCGCGGTAGTCGAGGTATTTGCGATACCACTCGTTGCGGCGCTCGAGGCGGTGCAGCGCGATCGCCATCAGCAGAAACAGCAGATAGGTGAAGATCACCGGGTCCGTTCCCGGCAGGTCTGCATAGGCGATGAAGCTGACCCCGGCCAGAGCGATGAACAGAAAGGTCAGCCGGATCGATCGCAGCGCCCGGCGCTGAAAGCTCTGCGCGAGCTGATCAATCCTCGAGTGCGTGGCGAGCACTTCGCGTAGCACCGGTTCGCCTGCAGCGGAGTCCCGATCGCCCGCAGGGACTGCCGCCAGCAGCGCGTCGAGATCGCGATTGAACGATGCCTGCTGTCTGAACACGCGCCGATAGCGATCCGGGAGATCTGCGGTCCGTGGCTCCACGTCGTCGCGACTCAACCAGCAGGCGTCGCCCGGTGCATAGTCAGAAGCCGGCGCACCGCTGTCCCGCCGCGAACAGACGACGTGGTAGACCAGGTCGCTTTCGTCTTCGGAGAAGTCGATGGGCGAACGTCGCAGATCGCCGCTCAGGCAATCCATGGTGGACTGCTGATGAAACCGGACCACGCTCGAGGTGCCGCCTGCAGCCTGGGAATCCTTGCCGTCCCAGATCGCGAGCAGAATGTGCGAGTGCGCCGCCAGGTAAACGCCGAGCTGCGCGTAGCGTGTCTCCATGGCGGACGGATCGACGCCGGCCACGGCGAAGCCGGTGGCTGCCGGATCTGGCAGGCAGATCACTTCCGAGTTATCGAGCAGCTCCTCGAACAGCTCGTCCGGAGGTTCGGCAAACTGCGAGCGATACAGCGCCTCTGGCATCGGCAGCAGTATCGTCACAGGGATGTCCAATCCGTGCGCAACGCGCGCGGCCAGACGATCGGCACCATCAGCGAGCGCGGTCATCAGCCGCAGCGGCAGGTCTGGAAATTCAGCCTTGAGCTGTTTGAGAAGCGCCTCGACGATCGCTTCGAGGGCGGGCAGTTCTTCCGGCACCAGGTCGCGGTGTCCGGTTGCACCAATGACCAGCGGCACTCGACTGTCTTGCATGGATGTTTCGACGCAGCTGAACCTGGCAGAGGTGCCAGCATACAGAACCGTCGATCAGAACAGCAGCGCCGCCACAATCCCGCTGCGGCAAGCGTCGTCAGCGCGGCATAGCCTGTCGCCCCCGGTACCGAGGTGCCCGTTCAGGCTGCGGCGTCGGAACCGACACGCACCAGCGGCGCTGGATCCAGCGACGCTGAAGTTTCCTCCGCGATGGCCTGGTAACGATGGTGTGCCGCGTTCATGCGCTCCCAGAGAATTCGGGTCGCGCCTGCAACCGCCATACCCTGCGGAAACCGCACCGGCGCAAGAAACTCGATGGCAGCCGGCCCGGGCTGCACCTGCAACGAGCCCTTCGGCCGCAGCGCTTTCAGGCCGTGGAGATAGATCGGCATGACCGGTACGTTCGCACGCAGCGCCAGCAGCGCAACACCGTGGCGGAATGCGCCGAGATCCTGTCCCTGTGCCCGGGTGCCTTCCGGAAACAGAAACACGTGCTCGCCTTTGCGCAGCAGCTCCTCGGCATAGGACAGGGCCTGCGAGCCGCCACCACGCAGGATCGGAAAGTTGCCGAGGATCAGGGACTGGTACCAGGGCTTGAGCACAGTCTTTTTCTGGCCTTTGAGAAACCAGCGATCCTGCGCAGCGCCGAAGAACAGACGACGCCGGATGCGCTCGGGCAGCGCTTCGTAGGTGACCAGCGTATCCAGATGGCTCTGGTGATTGGCGATGAAGATGCACGGACCCTCCACCGCGTCGAGCTGGGCGCCGCCGGTAACGCGCAGCTCGGTGCAGGCTTCGTTAACCCAGCGCGTATAGGCTCGGCCGCGCCAGAGCTTACGAATCAGCCGCGCCCACCACTGGGTTTGCCACCGCTGCGGCCCCACGTAGCGCGTTGCATCCGTTTCGTACAGGGCGGGTCGTTCCGTGCTGGACCGGAGGGTGGCGGATCGGCTCATGTGTGTCGTGCTCCTTCCTTGCATCGCGGCCCTGCCTTCAGGACCGCTTGCGGTTCGGTTCTCTACGGTGGGACTGCGGCGGCTAACGTGCACGGGCTGGTTTGCAAAGGTTGGGCCAGCACGAAGCGACGATCAGCGCAATCCGGGGAATCCCGCAGTCGAACGGCGCTGCCGACGGCTGCGTAGCCGGGCTGATCACCGCGCGGGCGAGCCCGGACGCGGCCTCTCAGTGCAGGGGCCGAGTTTGTGCACCAGCAGCGGTGCACTGCATTGGGCCAGCACAATAAGATCGCCACGCTGCGCAAGACAGCGGCGGCGCTGCATTATGGCTCCCTGCGGGCTGCCCGCGGGTCGCTCCCGCGTCGGCGGCAGTGAAGGAGCAAAGGCGGCTGCCGACGCCGGTAGGAATTGCCCTAAACTGCGCGCCTCATAGCCACCGTGTCAGCTGGGGATCGTTTCATGCCTAACGCCACCGGATCAGAAGACCAGGGCTGGCTGTTGGATCGGGACGACCAGACGCTGCCGCGGGGGACCAAGATCGTGGCGACCGTAGGTCCGGCAACCGATCCCTGCCTGCCGAAGCTGCTGGCTGCCGGCGTCAACGTCTGCCGGGTGAACTTCTCGCACGGTGCTGCCGAAGAGCATCGGGCCCGGGTCGCCGCCATTCGGGCAGCTGCCCAGTCGGGTGGTCACACGGTAGCCATCCTTGGCGATCTGCAGGGACCGAAGATTCGCATCGGGCAGTTTCAATCCGGCAGCATCACCCTGGAGCCTGGCGCCCGGTTCAGTATCGACGCCAAGCTGCCGCTCGACGCCGGAACGAACGATCGAGTGGGAACCACCTACGGAGACCTAGCGGCCGATGTCGCCCCTAACGATCGTTTGGTATTAGGCGATGGGCTGATTGAGCTGGAAGTCGTTGCGGTCGAGTCCCAGGAGGTGGCTTGCGTCGTCCGGGTGGGCGGCGCGCTCGGCGGCGGAAAGGGCATCAACAAGCGCGGGGGCGGGCTGTCGGCCGGAGCGCTGACCGAGAAGGACCGTTCCGACATCCTCCTGGCGGCTGAGCTCGGGGTCGATTTTCTCGCCGTTTCTTTTCCGCGCACCGGCGCCGACATGGCGCTGGCGCGCCAGCTTGCACGCGACGCCGGCCTCGAGTGTCGGCTGGTCGCGAAGCTCGAGCGAGCGGAAGCCGTTGCCAGCCGCGCGGCACTTAAGGAGCTGATCCTCGCCTCGGACGTGGTCATGGTCGCGCGTGGCGATCTCGGCATCGAAATCGACTACCCGGCGCTCATGGGCGTACAGAAGTTCGTCATCAACGAAGCCCGGCGCCTGGGGCGGGCAACCATCACCGCCACGCAGATGATGGAATCCATGATCGACAATCCGGTCCCCACCCGCGCAGAAGTGCTGGATGTGGCCAATGCCGTGGTCGATGGCACGGATGCCGTCATGCTGAGCGGCGAAACCGCAGTAGGGCGCTATCCGATAGCGACCGTCGAAGCCATGGTGCGGGTCGTTAAGGGCGCCGAGGCCAGCGCCGGATCTTCCGCGAGCCGGCTGCACGACGCGCCCTGCGAAGCCGTCGACGAAGCCATCGCCCTTGCCGTCATGAGCGTTGCAGCTCGGCTGGGCGACGTCCGCGCCGTGGTCTGCTTCACCGCCAGCGGCAACACGCCGAAGCTCCTGTCCCGCTATCTGAGCCGGATTCCCATCTACGCGATGGTTGAGAACCCGAGAATCCTGGCCCGCGTTGCCCTCTACCGCGGGGTACAGCCGGTGCTGTTCCGCCCGGAACAGCGGGAGTACGAGGCCATGAATCGGCAGGCGGTCGGCTGGCTCGAGAGCCAGGGCATCATCGGTCCCGGGGATCGAGTCATCCTCGCCAAGGGTGATCTGGTCGAGGACCGCCAGCCCGGCGGCACCAACACGATGAAGATCATCCAGCTCTGACGCCGCTTCCTCCCTTCCCAACGCTCGAAGCGGAGTCAGCCGCCGGGCACTGACCGGGCGCGTATCCCCAATACGGGCGATACGCAGGTGCCCAGCCGTTCGCCAGACTGGTTCTTCGAAATCGGGCGAGCTGGCCAGATCCCGTGAGCGTTAGGACCGAATCCGAAGGACCAAGGGCACCGCAGGCGCACCTCCGGCGGCTCGGCCTGATCGGTCTGGCCGCGCTGGCGACCCGGGGCTTCGGCGCCATGTCGCAGCCCGAACTGCCCGGCGGCGCTCTGCGCCTCGATCCGCGCACCCCGTTCTTCCAGCTGGTCTCGAAAGATCTATACGGCGCCCGCGGCCAGGAGCAGCTCGATGTCAGCGTCAACCCGGCCTGCGGCAAGCGCCAGTGGGTGTTTGACCATGCAGAGCTGCTCGTTGGCAACGTGCGCTACGGCGGCGCCTTCATCCGCTCGGCACCGGCCGCCGGTTGCGCCCGATGTTCGCCGCTGGTCGTCGACTGGTACCACGAGCCCACGGGTCAGCTCAGTTTCAGGATCAACGTATTCCGCCGGCAGGTATTCGTGCCCTGCGCCACCCAAGCACCGGAGTCTCGCCCAAAATGAACCCTTCAAATATGCGTTTTGCCATCGGTGTGCTGATCGCTGCGGCACTACCCAGCCCCGCCGCCGAGGCGACCAACGCTGCGTTCCAGGACTTCTTTTTCGCTGCCTGCAGCAGCCCGAGCGGCGCCCTGGCAACCCGCTGTTCCGAGACAGACGGGGGCCTAGGTAATATCTCCGGCGATAGTGAGTCTTCACTCAATCCCAGCCAGTCGTTCGGCGCAGGAAGCAGCGCACGCACCGCCTTCACCAATCGCAGCATAGATGCTCGCGACCAGGGGTACGAACTGCGTACGCAGACTGGCAGCACGGCGGCGGAAGGCGCTGGCGTGGCGTTGAGCCGCGGCCGCCTGAGCCTGGTGCTGAACGGTCGTACGAGCACCGAGGAACAGGATCGTCGTGTCGATCTCGACAGCGAACGCGGCTACGACCTCGATAGCTGGGCCCTGCAGCTGGGCGCCGACTACCGGCTCACAGAACAGCTCGTACTCGGTGGCTGGGTCAACTGGGAGGACTCGAGCCTCGACTTTGTCCGTGAGCGTCCAGGCACCAACTTCGCGCCCACCGGCAACGCCGGTACCGTGGACCAGGAAACCATTGGGGTTGCCGGTTTCCTCGCCGCAGCCTTCAACAACGGGCTGTTCCTCGACCTTGCCGCCGGCTACAACCAGAGTGATCTGACGACCACCCGCAACGCGCTGTTTCAGGAAAGCAATCGCGTGATTGCCACTACCGCTGTGCGTACCCGCGGCAGCAGCGACGGCGATGAGATCTGGGCCACGAGCACGCTGGGCTACACGCTGAACCGCAACCGCTGGACCATCGAGCCCTACCTGGGCCTGAGCCTCAGCCGGATGGACTTCGACGGCTACGACGAGCGCGATCTGACCGGCTCCGGCCTGGCCCTTCGCGTTGCCAGCCAGACCGTGGACAGCCGGATCGGCATTGCCGGCCTGCGCATTGCCGCGGCCGTCTCCTTCGCCGGCGGTGTGCTGGTGCCGCAGCTGAGGCTCGAGCACAACAGCGAATTCGAGGACGATCCGACCCGGAGCCGCGTCCGCTTTCTGGAGGATGCCGGCAACACCACCTTCGAGCTCGACGGTGACGAGCGCGACGACAGCACGACCCTGCTCGGCATCGGCACATCCCTTGTGCTGCCTGGCGGCCTCAGCGCCTTCCTCGAGTACCAGCAGCTCACCGGTGGCCAGGATCTCGATCGCTGGATCGTGAGCGGAGGGCTGCGCCGTGAGCTCTGATCGGGCCGGCACCCGGCGAACCCGTTGGCGAACGATCCTCGTCGCCCTCGTACTGCTGTCGGGCTGCGAAGTCGTCGGCCCGGCGTTGACCGCGCTCGCCGTTGCCTTCGGGCAGGACCTGCTCGCGGCCGCATCCGCCAACTACGCACCGCGCTATGCGATCGAGGTGGAATCGCTGCTCGCCGCGCTTGCGAGCCACAGCACGGGCCTCAACTTCGAACCGCAGCTGGTGCAGGCCGGATACCAGCCACCCCCCTCGCGCCTGCAGAAGCGCCCGCGCCAGGAACGCGCTCAGGATCCCTATGCGGGTACCGCGCCCGATGACCGGTCCTACGCGGAAACGACGCAGGATCCCTACGCGACCAGCGGCGCCAGTGATCCCTATGCATCGAACGATCCCTATGCATCGAACGATCCATACGGATCCGCTGATCCCTATGCGGCCGCGGATCCCTACGCGACGAACAACGCCTCCTCTGCAGCAGACGATCCTTATGCAGCAAACGATCCCTATGCAGCAAACGATCCTTATGCAGACAACGGTCAGGCGCAGGGCAACGATCCCTACCGCGCCGGTGAGCCAGTCGCCAGCGCAGATCCGTACGGCGCCGCTGCAGACCCCTACGCAACGGGCGATCCCTACGCCGGCGGTAGCCCCTACGGTCAGACCCGCAACGCGCTGCAGATGGACGTTGCTGTCCTCGCAGCTCAACGCGGTACGGATACGCTGGTGCCTATCGCAGACGGCGCCACGCTGCGCGACGGCAACGGCGACCCGCAGCGCAGCGATCGGTTCAAGGTGCACTTCGAAACCAACTGCCGCTGTCACGTATACGTGATCGGAATCGACGCGACCGGCTACGTCACCCGCATCTTTCCCGATCCTGATAGCCCGCAGACCACCAACCCGGTGACTGCCAATCGCGCCTACACCTTCCCTGAAGGGGATGACTGGTGGGCGCTGGACGACTACCGCGGTGTTGAAACGCTGTACTTCGTCGCCTCAAAAACCCAGCGGCCGGACCTCGAAGCACGGATCAACGCGCTGGCGAACCAGCCGCGACCGCCGGTCCCCGCGGACTATCAGCCGGTACGGAGCGCGCCGGTCATTCCCGCGACGCGGGGGCTGGTGAAGGTCAGCCGGCCGGCAAAGCCGCTGACCCTCGGCGCCGAGCGAACGCAGCCGGTGGATGTCGACAGCTTCAGGACCGACATCGAATCCGTCGATCTGACCATTACCCGCTGGTTCCGTCACGAGTAGGCCGTGCCGTTCCGCAGAACCGTCAACCGGTGGCTCAGCCTGAGCCTGATCCTCGCCAGCAGCAGCAGCCTGGCTGCGGGTAGCGCAAAACCGGATCCCGAGGCCGCTGATGAGCTGCTGATCGTGGACTGCGTCCTGCCGGGCCAGCTGCGCCAGCTCGGCCGCCGCACGACCTATCTCAGCGCGCGACGTGCGATCCGGACCACCGCCGTCGACTGTCGCGTGCGCGGCGGCGAATACGTGCTGCGGGACCAGGCCAGCCTGGGTGCCGCAATTGCGGTCTGGCAACAACAGGCCGAGGCAGGGGACATCGCCGCACAGGTCACGCTGGGAGAAATCCTCGAAGGCGGCATCGCAGGCATGACCGATCCGGCTCTGGCCCGCCGCTGGTACCAGCGCGCTGCGGAACAGGGGTCGACGCGAGCGATGATCGCGCTCGGCAATCTGTTCGAGCGCGGCCTCGGTGGTGCCGCCGACAGCGACACCGCACTTCTCTGGTATCGCCGTGCTGCCGGGCTCGACGACAGCGTTGCGCTGGAGCCGGGTACGGCGATCAGCCCGCTGGATGCAAAGCTGCGGCAGCAGCTCAAGGCCCTCAAGCTCGAAGCGCAGCACCTTAAGGACCGCCAGAACGAGCTCGAAGCGCTGAACGAAACCCTTGCCGCCACCCTGAGCGAGCGCGAGCTGGACAGCACGGCCCAGGAACAGCAGCGCACCGATCGCGCCACGCTGAACGCACAGCTCGATGCACAGCGACTTGCCAACGCCGCTTTGCAGGAGCAGATCGACGCGTTGAGCGCAGCCCGCGACGATGAACGGCTGCGCAACGCCGGACTCACCGAAGCACTCGCCACAGCGAGAGCAGAAAGTAACGCCACCGTCGTCCTGCTGCGCGATCAGCTGCGCCAACAGGAAACGACGTCGACTGCCGCGCAGCAGGAGCTCTCGGCCAGCCTGGACGCGCTGCACCAGCGCGAGGGCGCCCTGACTGCGGCCCTGCAACGCATTGACGAGCTGAATACAGACCTCAGCACCATCCGCAGCGTCCGCAGCCGCCAGCGCGCAAGCGCCGCGGCAGAGGCACGGGACCCGAGCACGACCGCTGCAGCCGCGCTGGCCGCCCCGGAGATTCTGCTCATCGAGCCCCAGCTCGACGTCGGCACGCGCGGGCTGGTGAAGGTATCGGTGCCGCCGAAGATCACCGCCTCGGCGGGCACCTGGCAGCAGCTCGTGGGTCGCGTCATGGCCCCCGCGGGACTCCTGACCCTGACCGCCAACCGGCAACCGCTGCCGGTGAATCCAGCCGGTGTCTTTCAGCTGCCGCTCGAAACGCCGCTGCCACGGGAGCTCACGCTCACTGCCATCGATCAGCGCGGTGCCCGGACGGACCTCGTCGTTCGCCTCGATCAGCCGGAGCCGGTCACAACGTCGCTGCCAAGGGTCGACCTGGGCCGCTATCACGCGCTTCTGATCGCGAACAGCAACTACGCGCAGATGCCGCAGCTGAAGACGCCGGAGGCTGATGTCGAACAGGTCGCCGAGCTGCTGCGTTCGCGCTACGGCTTCAGCACCGAGATCCTGCGGGACCTGACCCGTTACGAGCTGCTCTCTGCGCTCAACCGCTACCGGGAGCGGATGACGCGGCGCGACAACCTGCTGATTTACTACGCTGGCCACGGCGAGCTGGATCGCACCAACATGCGCGGCCACTGGCTACCGATCGATGCGGAGCTGACCAGCACCGCCAACTGGGTTTCGAACACGGACGTGACCGACATCCTGAACGTCATGACCGCAAACCACGTGATGCTCGTGGTCGACTCCTGCTACTCCGGCACGCTGACGCGGTCGGCCATGATCCGGCTGAAAGCGGGCATGACCCGCGAGGAAGAAACCTCCTGGCTCGAGCTGATGGCGAGCCGCCGGGCGCGCGTCGCATTGAGCTCCGGAGGGCTCGCGCCGGTGCTGGACTACGGCGGTGGACGCCATTCCGTCTTTGCCCGGGCCTTCATCGAAACCCTTGCAGCGAATCGCGGCGTGCTGCCGGGCCGCTCGCTGCACCAGGCCATCGCCGCGCGGGTGGCGCACAACGCCGCGAACCTCGAGTTCGAGCAGCTCCCGGAATACGCGCCGATCACCCGGGCTGGCCACGAAGCCGGCGACTTCGTCCTGCTGCCCCGCGCGCCGCGCTGAGTTCCCGGGAACGTCTGCACGCTGCGCGTTGCCGCAGTACTGCCGGGCACCGCGTTCAGTCAGTAGCGACCAAAGCTCGTCAGCGGCAAGCGCAGCTGCACCCGGGTGCCACTCCCGGCTGCAGGCCCGGATGCAGCAAAGCAGAGCGCCGGGCCAACGGTCAGCGTTGCACCGACTGCGGTGGCGCGCCGTTCCATATTGAGCAACCCCCGGCCACGGCGCACGGCAGCCGCGGCAAATCCACTCCCGTCGTCCTCCACGGTGCAACAGATTGCTTCACCGTCGGCCGTCGCCTGCATGGCGATCCGCAGGCGCCCGGCCTGCGCATGCTTGATCGCGTTGGTCAGCGCTTCCTGCAGAATGCGCATGATCTGCAGCGCATGATGCGGGGATATGGCACCGACGCTCGGAACCGGCTCGAGCGCCCAGATCACCTCGAAGCCGGAGCGCTCGAGCACCGGGTCCATCCGATCGCGCAGCGAGCCCAGCAGAAAACCGAGATCACCGCTGTCGGCGTCGAGGGAGTCGATCATCAGCCGCAGATCCGTGAGGGCACCGCGCAGTACGTCCTTCAGCACCAGGTCGGCCTCCGGCTGTCGTTCCAGCAGCGCAAGCGACGACACCAGATGGCCACCGACGCCGTCATGCATGTCGCGCATGATGGCTTCCCGCTGCTGCGCCAGCGCACGCTCTTTTTCCAGCGTCACGATGCGCTCCGCGGCGACGGCGACGCGGCCCTCGAGATCCACCATGAGCTGATCCCGCTCCCGAATGGCGGTCACGAATCGGAACAGCATGATACCGCCGAAGGTCGCCAGAAACAGCGGCAGAAAGTAGACGCTCACTTCGCCCGGCGTGCGCGCCACGAAGCCGAAGACCTGCGCCAGGTCAAAGGTCACAGTGACCAGCAGAAACACGATGCATAAGGTGATCCAGTAGATCTCTGCGCTGCGCGTCACCAGCAGCTGGCGCAGCACATGCGACATCGCATAGAGGTTGCTGCCGAACGCCAGCAGCACCGCAAGCATCGCAACGTCGTACAGTTGCGGGCTGCGCAGCGCCGCCAGCACCGACAGCACCACCGCGATCGCGGTCCAGGCCGCCGCCATGAGCTGATCAGCTCGGCGCACGCGGACGTCGCGATAGCGCATCAGAAAAAAGTAGAGCGCAAAGGAAATGCCGGTAAACGTCATGAACTGAAACCAGTCCCAGGTGTACTCGTTCAGCCCGGTGTCGGTGACGAAGTACTTGAGCGAATGGGCTGCGGCACAGCCGGAGATCAGCGCGAACCAGCCGTACTCCGTATCTCTCCTCCGCAACAGCCAGATGCCGCCGATGACGAGTCCCATCATCGCGCTCAGCGCGACCACGAAGCGCGGCACCTCGAGGTTGAAGAACTGCGACCGCCGCTCCGCAGGCACGAGCAGTTCGCGGGGACCCATGAGCATCCGCCCCAGCATCCCATGCCCGGCCGGATGACAAATCACCTTGATCTTGAGCTCGTTGCGGCCTTCGTGCATCAGGCCGCTCGGTATCGAGTACAGCAGCGCCCGGGCCCAGTTGCGGCTGATCGGCGATGCCATTGCACCGATCTGTCCCACCAGCCGGCCGTTGAGGTAAACAGCGGCATTGAGATTGACGCGCTTCAGCAGAATGCCCCAGAGCCGGCCCGGCGGAACGTTGAGATCCAGGCGATAGCGGTACCAGGCAACCCCGTTCGGGTAGCCACTCTGCATCCAGTCGTCGGGCAGGGTAACGGGCTCCCATTGTGCGAGCGGCCCGGGCAGGTCCGCCGGCGGCGCGTCCGCAACCAGCCGCTCGAGGCCGGTCAGCTCGATCAGGCCTTCAGCATTCGCGACGACGCTCGAGAAGTAGAGCTGTTTGCTGGCGAGTATGCCAACGGCCAGCAGCGCCGAAAGCAGCATGGACGCCAGAATCCGCCAACGGAAGCCAGGACCGCCGGTCATCCGCGTCACCCATCAGCTAGACGGATCAACCCGAGCTGGGCTGCTTCGAACACCGCCTCGCTGCGCGAGCGCACCGCCAGCTTTCGGTAGATGTTCTTAGTGTGCGTGGTGACGGTGTTGGCTGACATGCCGAGCAGGCCAGCGACTTCGGCATTGCTGTAGCCCCGGGCAACGAGCGTCAGCACTTCCGTTTCCCGTGG